>JBGPCQ010000025.1:0-24822 GCA_041481895.1 Geobacteraceae bacterium
CCGACGTTGTGGTAGGCGCAGACGACGATTTTGGGGTTATTGCTCAAAACAAAATCTTCCTGTCAGTCTTGATAAAGTTCGTAATAACGGAAAAGCCGTCTCTCACCCGCTCACACTGTTCGCTAGAGCACACAGAGCTCACAGAGAAGTCGTTGTGTTGCAAAATGTTCTTGGTTCGCTCTGTGGGCTCTGTGAGAGAATGCCTTTATGATTTTGGTCTTTGCGGATTCGATCAGTCCTCGAAACCGTAAGTCTTTCTAACCACGTACCGCGGCCTCCGGCGTACCTCCTGGTAGATCCTCCCCACGTATTCCCCCACGATGCCGATCCCGAAGATGGTGATGCCGATGAAGAAGAAGAGGATGGCGAACAGGGTGAAGACCCCTTCCACCTCGGCGCCGACGATGAAGCGCCGCACCAGGAGGAAAAGGGCGAAGGCGACCGCGAACAGGGATGTGAAGATGCCGAGCAGGGCGAATAGCTGGAGCGGCACCACGGAAAAGCCAGTCATAAGGTCGAAGTTCAAGCGGACCAGCTTGTAGAGGGAGTACTTGCTCTCCCCCTCGGCCCGCTCGGCGTGGGCTACCGGGACCTCGGAAGGGCTCGTGGCGAAGGTCTGGGCGAGCGCCGGGATGAAGGTGGTGGTTTCCTGGCAGCGGTTGATGTTGTCGATGACATTCCGGTGGTAGGCGCGCAGCATGCAGCCGTAGTCGCTCATCCGCATCCCGGTCATCTTGTTGGTGGTGATGTTGACGATCCGGGAAGCGGCCTTGCGGAACAGGGTGTCCTGCCGTTTCTGGCGGATGCTACCCACCACGTCGTGCCCCTTCTCCACCTCGGCGACCAGCTTGGGGATCTCCTCCGGCGGGTTCTGGAGGTCGGCGTCGAGGGTGATGACGATTTCCCCGGAGCTCTTCTCGAAGGCGGCGAGGATCGCCATGTGCTGGCCGAAATTGCCGTTGAATTCCACAACTTTAACGCCGGGACAGTCTTCCGCGAATTTCTTCAGGATGGCCAGCGACCGGTCGCGGGAGCCGTCGTCGGTGAAGATTATCTCGAAACTCCTGCCTGTCCCCTCCATGACCGGGTAGAGACGATCGAAGAGCGGCCGGAGGTTCCCCTCCTCGTTATAGACCGGGATGATTATGGAGATGTAGGGTTTGTCCGCCATGGGGCCTGTCCCGTTAAATTTATTTCCTGTTCTTCACGATAACCGTCTTCACCGCATCTACCACATCCTGCGCATCATCCATGGTCATGAGCGGGAAGAGCGGCAGCGACAGGATCCTGTCAGATGCGTAATCGGCGTTGGGGAGCTCTCCGACCGGTACGGGGAGGTGCTCCCGGTACCAGGAGTGGTGGTGGATTGCCTTGTAGTGGAGGCCGCTGCCGATGTTGAGGGCCTTCAGCTCCGCCATGAACTGGTCCCGGTCGATGGCCAGTTTCTCGATGCGGACCAGCGGGGTATAGATATGCCAGGCGTGCCGCTGGCTGTAGGGAGCAGAGGCTGGAAGCGCCAGTTCCTCCAGGCCGGCAAAGGCCCGGTTATAGAATTCCGCGATCGCGGTCCTCCGGGCGATGAAGTCGTCCAGCTTCGGGAGCTGGTGGAGCCCGATGGCCGCCTGGATGTCCATCATGTTGTATTTAAAGCCGGGGAGCATGATGTCGTAGCCCGGGTTCCCCTGGGCGGAGAAGCGCTTCCAGGCCTCGCGGTTCATGCCGTGGAACTTGAGCAGCGAGATCTCTTCGGCGAAAGCTTCGTCGGGGGTACAGACCATTCCCCCCTCGCCGGTGGTGATGTTTTTATTGGGGTGGAAGGAAAAAATAGAGATGGTGGGAAAGGAACCGGTCCGGCGTCCCTTGTATTCGGTGCCGACTGCGTGGGCGGCGTCCTCGATAATCGTGAGGCCGAATTCGCCTGCCAGGGTGAAGAGCGGGTCCATGTCACACGACTGGCCGGCAAAGTGAACCGGAATGACAGCCCTGGTACGCGGCGTGATCTTCTCCCGGATTCTGCCGGTATCGAGGTTGAGCGTGCCCGGTTCGATGTCGACCAGCACAGGGGTGCCGCCGCAGAGGATGATCATGCTGACCGTCGAGGCAAAGGTCATGGGGGTGGTGATGATCTCGTCACCGTCACTGATTCCGAGCGCCAGGAGCGTCAGGTGCAGGCCGGCGGTGGCGGAACTGAGAGGAACGGCGTACGGTGCGCCGACATAGGCCTTGAACTGCTCCTCGAAGCGCTTTACCTTGGGTCCGGTGGTAATCCACCCGGAGCGGAGCGAATCGACCACTTCGTTGATCTCGTCATCCTCGATGGTTGGCATGGAGAAGGGGAGAAACTCTTTGCGCACAACTGCCTCCGGGAGGGAACTGATTAAATTATTAATATTGCATAAATTCCGCGGGGCTGCAATTACTTTTAGCACGGAAGACCAGCAGCATAAGCCTTTGACTTACCTGTCGGCCTTCCGCGCTTTCCAGCTTCCGCGCTGAAGTCGTCACCGGTTGGTGATGACCATTTTCCGCTTGTTCCGGCCGAGCACCGTGAAGGGAGGTTTGACTATATTCTTGAGGTAAGCCAGCTCCACATCGGAGATGAGGAGATAGACAGGGGTCTGCCCGGTCCAGAGCCGTGTGAATTGGGGCACATCGAGGAACCAGGCGGAATTATCCCCCTGGCGGCTGCCAAATTCGAGCTCATTCCTGTCGCCGAAAATAACGATCCGCCGTTTGGTATAAAAACTGAGCCCCTGCTCGATTCCGAAGGAGACAATCGCCGCATCTTTCGGGGCAGTCCGCGCGACAATGAGGGCCGGTTGCTTTGACGATTTCCCTTCAACTATCTCGGGGAGTACCAGAGAAGGGCCGATGAACTCCAGGAGATAGGAGCAGGAGGCGAAGGCCATGAAGAGCGCCAGGGCATTTTTTTTGCTGACAGCTCCAAGCGCGAGAACCCCTTGAATGAGAAACAAGATTCCCACGACCGTTCCCGTGGAGACGCTGATGTCAGGTTTGGCAGCCAGGTGGGGATAGAGAACAAGGCCGGTACCGAAGACACAGAGGAGACCACCCGCCAGTGATGCCGGGAGCCTGAGGGGCTTGAATTCGCTGTCAAGAATCGTTGAGAATATATGCCCCATGAGGATCGCAAGCGACGGGAAGAGAGGAAGAATATAAGGGATCAGCTTGGAATCCGATTTGGAAAAGAAAAGAAAAATGAAGAACGCCCAGATCACGAGATAAAGCCGAGCATTGCCCGCTTCAGTCCGTCTGTCTCGCCATGCCCCGCGGACTGCAGTCGGAATGAGGAACGACCAGGGGAGCATCGTCCCGAGCAGAACCGGGATAAAAAACCAGACAGGCTGGTAGCGGCCGTGGACCTTGGTGGTGAAGCGTTCGAAATGTTCATGAATGAAGAAGAAGCGGGCGAATTCGGGATTCCTGAGAGAGACCAGGATGAACCAGGGGGCAGCTACCAGCAGGAAGAGGGGGATGCCGGTTGCGAGGCGCATTTCCCTGAGGAGGCGCCAGCGTTGCGTGAGGAGCAGATACAGGAAAATGATCGCACCGGGGAATACAATACCGATGAGCCCTTTGGCCAGGACTGCCAGGGCAGCGCAGATGTAGGCCAGATGGTAGTAGAGCGCCTTGCGCTGCTCTCCGTCCCGGGTTGCAACGATGAAAAAGCCGAGGGCGGCCGACAGGGTGCAGGTGAGGGTCATGTCGGTGATGTTGAGTCGCGCCTGGACGAGAAAGCCGGCACAGGTCCCGAGGATGATAGAGGAGAGCAGACCGGTCCTCCTGTCGAACAGCTTCCGGCCGAGATGATAGGTGAGGATCACGGCAAGAAGCCCCATGAGGGCGCCCGGGAAACGGGCGGCGAACTCGTTCTGGCCGAACACGGACATGGAGAGGGCGTTCAGCCAGTAGTGGAGGGGGGGCTTCTCGAAGTACTTGACATAGTTCAGGTACGGTGTGATGAAGTCGCACCGTTCAAGCATTTCGCGGGGTATCTCGGCGTAACGCCCTTCATCGGGCTCGATGAGGGGAAGACGGCCCAGCATCTGGAAAAAGGCGAAGCCGAAAATTGCAAGGAGGAGCAGAATGTCTTTTTTAGCCGTTCCTTCTTTATCTACAAGCCATTGTCTGATTATATGCATTTCCCCCGCCTGATGAGATCGTACTCTGCTGCAGGAAACGGCGCCCGGAGCCGGATGCGGCTGTTGGGATGGGCAACCTGGAGCGGCGCTCCCGCTTCGTCCGTCATTGCCCCGAGCAGAAGGGTGTTGGAAGCCATCCCGCGTCCTATGAACTCGAGGGATTCGCCGACTTCGATCCGGTTCCGCACCCCCACGAGCAGTTCGCCGCCGGGAGGCGCCTCCTCCACGAGCCCGACGAAGTCATGGGTCCTTGTATAACGCGAGTGGTACTCCTGGTCCAGGTCCTTCGGCGGCCCGAGGAAAAAGCCGGTCGTGTACCCGCGGTGGCTTATCTTGCGCAGCTCCTCCAGCCATTCTTCGCGGTAGCGGTAGCTGCGCGGGTCCTCGCAGTAGCGGTCGAGCGCCTCCCGGTAAACCCGGACCACCGAAGCTACGTAGTTGACCCCTTTCATCCGCCCCTCGATCTTCAGGGAGTCCACCCCACTGTTCACCAGCTCGGGGATGTAGGGGAGGAGGCATAGGTCCTTGGAGTTGAATATGAAGGTCCCGGTTTCGTCTTCGCTGACGGGAAAGTACTCGCCGGGGCGCGTCTCTTCCACGAGTGAATAGCTCCAGCGGCAGGGGTGGGCGCATTCCCCCCGGTTGGCCGGTCTCCCCGCCATGACGCTGGAGAGGAGGCAACGCCCCGAGTAGGAAATGCACATGGCCCCGTGGACGAAGGTTTCCAGTTCGACAGCGACCCGCTCCTTGACCTCGCGAATGCCGTCGAGCGGCATCTCGCGCGCCAGATTGATCCTGCTGACCCCCTGCTGCCGCCAGAAGAGGGCGCTCTTCCAGTTGGTGGTGTTGGCTTGGGTCGAAAGGTGGATGGGGCGGCCGGGGAAAACTTCGGAAATGATGGCGATCACGCCGGGGTCGGCGGCAATACAGGCATCGAAGGGGACCCGGGCAATCTCTTCGAAGTAGCGGTAGAGAGGCTCGATGTCCGGGTTGTCGGGGTAGATGTTTGCCGTAAGGTAGACTTTTACCCCCCGGTCATGGGCGTACGCGACACCTTCCGCCATTTCGGCCGGGGTGAAGTTGTCCGCCAGGTTTCTCAGGCCAAACTTCTTTCCTCCCAGGTAGACGGCATCCGCGCCATAGTGAATAGCGATTCGCAGTTTTTCCATATTGCCGGCCGGGGCAAGCAATTCGGGTTTTTTCATACTCATGAGCCTGCTAAATGATAGGTTATACCAATGAAATCAGGCGACGCAACGAAGCGAAGGCGCACAGAAAAGAAAGGAGCGACAAGCCTCACACATGAACTCCTTTACGCTGTTGTGTCTTCGCGGCGAGATTTTTTAAATGCTACCATATTCACCGGCGTTATTAAACCAAAAAGGGTGCTTTATCCTTGACAAAAAAAGGGAAATGGCTTTAATTATGATTAATTAGTGTCCATCAGGGGACTCCGGATGAGACACTACTGGTAAAAATAATTATGGCGTGAGGGGAGACCGATGCGTCTGAAATACGTGCTTCTGGCCGGAGCGTTGGGCCTTGCGGCATCCGGGTGCAGCACCAACGACATCATCGTGAAAAAACAGACGGAGATGGAAGCCAGGCTGGAACAGCTCATCCAGGCGAATGCCGCGAGCAACGCCCGGCTTGCCGAGATGTCTGATACGGTCAAAGAACTCCAGGTTCAGGTCAAGAGCAGTGCTGCGGACATGGAGGAGCTGAAGCCCGGGTTCCGGGAGTTGAAGGCTTCGGTGGAAGGCATTTCCCGGCGGGGCGAAGGGAATCCTTCCCTCCGCGCATCCTCCAGGATCGTAGTTGTCAACAAGGGGGCGGCTCCGGGGGAGAGCGCGCCTGCCGAGCAGGACGCCTACATGAAGGCTTTCGGTCTGTTCAGCTCCAACAACTACGGCGTGGCCATCGAGGCGTTCGAGGCGTTCATAAATGCCTATCCCGGCAGCGAATACGCGGGTAACGCCCAATACTGGATCGGCGAATGCTACTACACCCAGCGCGACTATCCGCGGGCGCTCGAAGCGTTCAACAAGGTCATCGAAAAGTATCCCCGGGGAAACAAGGCGGCCGATGCTCTCTTGAAGGTCGGCTATTCCCAGATCAGCCTCAATGAGCCGGATAAGGCCCGCACTACCCTCGAAACAGTGGTAGAAAAATATCCCAGGACCCCGGCTGCCGCAAAGGCCCGGGAAAGGCTGAGCCGTTAGTTTTCATCCGGAAAGGGTTCTTTTTCGCCCTGGCTGCGTCAATCAGCGGGCTTACTTGTGCGGCGTACCGATGTACGCCTCCGCGCAATCCCTTGATTTCCTTGCCAGGACAAAAAATACCTCCTTTCTGAATTGAAAACTGCGAACATCTCATCCGGGGTTTCCGGATGGACACTAATTATCCCGCGAGGTGCCTATGAAAAGGATACTCTTGACTGCAATGCTGTTCATGGCAGCGGCGGCCGGTCCCGGCGCGGCCTTTGCCCAGGGCGAAGAGCCGCTCGTCTATGTGATAAAAAGCGGGGACACCCTGTGGGGGATCTCCGACCGTTTCCTTAAAGACCCTCATTACTGGCCGGACCTCTGGTCGAAGAATCCGCCCATAACCAATCCCCACTTCATTTACCCCGGCCAGAAGGTGAAGGTTTATCCCGACAGGATCGTCGTGGAGGGGGTTCTCCCCGAGGTCCCTGCCCCTGAATCCGCCGAGGCGCCGGCACAACTCCCCGTTCCGGCAGCCGCGAAATCGTCTGCAGCGCAAATCGCACAAGCGGCGCAGTCGAAAACCTTCACGGTCACGGGTGGTTCGGGCTTTCTCATGGGAAACGAGATCAAGCCGTCAGGCCGGATAATCGCCACCTATCAAAACCGGCAGATGGTCGGCGATGACGACATCGTCTACACGGACATCGGGCGGAAGCAGGGGGCCAATGTTGGCGACCGCTTCTCCATCTTCAAGAACCTGGGTCCCATCAGCCATCCGGTAACTAATTTCATAATGGGGTTCAAGATCATCCCCCTGGGGGCACTGCAGCTCTCCGAGGTTGAAGAGCAAGGCTCCAAGGCGCTTGTTACCAAGTCGTATATCGAGATCGAAGCCGGCTCCTATCTCATGCCCTATCGGGATAGAAAGAAGGAGGTGGCGCTTAAAGCCTCGAACAAGGACCTGGCAGGATATATCATCGAAACGCAGACCGGCAGAATGGCCATAGCGGCGGGCGACACAGCCTTTCTCGACCTCGGCTCCTCCCAGGGGCTCGAGGTCGGCAATATGCTGTACATTGTTCGTGACATTGTTCCCGATGAGCGGCACGTCTTCGGTTCTGCCGTGAAATTGCCCGTCGAGCTGCTCGGGGCGCTGGTGGTAGTTGAAACGGGAGAGAAGACTTCAACGGCGCTGATCATCAAAAGCATAGATACCATTTATTCCGGCGACCGGGTGGAACTCAAGAGGAATAAATAGTTTCCGATTTGGAAACCTACAGTGTCACATCCGGAATTTCCGGATGGACACTTAATAATGGGTAATGGCATAAGGGGCCGGTCACGGGACCGGTCCTTTTTTTATGCCCGCGTCCTCCGCTCCGTGCGGGCGTGCCGCAGGCACCGCTGAACGTTGACGAGACCGCAATGGAACATTACTGGTGGTTCGCGCTGAAATCGGTCCCCCTGGTGGGGAATGTGACGTTTCGCCGGCTCCTGGAGCAGTTCGACTCTCCCGAGCAGGTCTTCCGGGCGACTGAAATCGAACTCGCCCGGGTCAGGGGGGTCAGCGCCCCCGCGGTCACCTCCATCAAGGGCCATGATTACCGTGCCTTCGCGGAGCGGGAATGCGAGGCGGTGGCGCGGACCGGGACCGGGGTGGTCACCTTCCTTGCCGAAAATTATCCCAAAGTACTCCTGGAAATTCCCGATCCCCCGCCATTTCTCTACGTCAAGGGGGAGTTGCGGGGCTCCGAGACGGCGGTTGCCATGGTCGGTTCCCGCCGGGCATCAACGTACGGCATACTCACAACCACGCGGCTGGCGGCGGAACTGGCGGGCCATGGGGTAACAGTCGTTTCCGGGATGGCACGGGGCGTGGACACGGCGGCCCATCGGGGAGCACTCAGCGCGGGCGGCCGCAGCATCGGCGTGCTCGGCTGCGGCATCGATGTCCGCTATCCGCCGGAAAACCGGAAGCTTTTTGAAGAGATGGCGGAAAAGGGTGCGCTGGTTTCGGAATTCCCCATGGGGACGTCTCCCCTGGCCGAAAACTTTCCCCGGAGAAACCGGATAATCAGCGGCATTTCCCGGGGTGTGCTGGTGGTGGAGGCGACAGAGAACAGCGGCTCCCTCATAACCGCACAGTTTGCGCTGGAGCAGGGGAGGGATGTCTTTGCCATTCCGGGGAACATCAATTCCGTCTCCAGCAAGGGCGCCAATCGCCTCATCAAGCAGGGGGCCAAGCTCGTGGAATGCGTGGAGGACATCCTGGAGGAGCTTCCGGACAGGCCCGGCAGGACTGGAGATGCAGTCACCGTGCCCGACTTCGGGCTCACCCCCCGGGAGGCGGCGCTCTACACGCTGCTGGCCGAATCTCCCCTCCATATCGACGAGCTTATCGTAAAAAGCTCATTGACAGCAGGAGAGGTTTCGGCTACGTTACTCCGCCTGGAACTGAAAGGGGCGGTTATGCCGCTTTCAGGGAAAATATTTGCCATAACGTAATAACCTGTTCCGAGTTTCGAGTTTGAGATTTCGAGTTGAAACCGGAACCTTCGAACCTATGAAACTAACAACTCGGGACACGAAACCCAAAACTTTCTTTTAGGTGGATACATGTCACGTAACCTCGTCATAGTCGAATCTCCCGCCAAAGCGAAGACCATCGAGAAGTTCCTCGGCCAGGACTACCGGGTCCTCGCTTCCTTCGGCCATGTCCGGGCGCTTCCGAGCAAGCAGGGTTCCGTGGATGTCGCGCATGATTTTGCGCCGAAATATGCGATCCTGCCGGAGAGCAAAAAGCATATCGACGCCATTAAAAAGGCGCTCAAGGATGCCGATACACTGCTCCTCGCCACCGACCCCGACCGGGAAGGGGAGGCGATTTCCTGGCACCTGCTGGCGGCCCTCGGTCTCGACAAAAAACAACCGGGGATTGAAATCCACCGGGTGGTGTTCCACGAGATCACCAAGGGGGCCATCCTCGACGCGGTCGCCCATCCCCGCGCCATCTCCGTTGACCTGGTGGATGCCCAGCAGGCCCGGTCGGTGCTCGATTATCTGGTCGGGTTCAATCTTTCGCCGTTTCTCTGGAAGAAAATCCGCTACGGACTGTCGGCCGGGCGGGTCCAGTCAGTGGCCCTGCGCCTCATCTGCGAGCGGGAAAAGGAAATCCAGGCCTTCCAGGAGCGTGAATACTGGACCATTGCTGCCCAGTTGGCAAACGGCGGCGGCCAGGGCTTTACCGCCGGCCTGGTGGTGGCCGGGGGGAAGAAGCTCGGCAAGTTCGATATTCCCGACCAGGCCGGGGCCTTCGCCATTGTTGCGGCCCTGCAGGATTGCCAGACCGACCCTGCCTGCGCCTACCGGGTGGAGAAGGTCACCAGGAGCGAACGGAAGCGGACCCCGTCCCCCCCGTTCACCACCTCGACCCTGCAGCAGGAGGCGGCCCGCAAGCTCGGGTTCTCTGCGAAGAAGACCATGTCGACTGCGCAGAAGCTCTACGAGGGGATCGACGTGGGGGAAGGGTCGGTCGGCCTGATAACCTACATGCGCACCGACAGCGTGGTCCTCTCCAACCAGGCGCTCACCGAAGCGCGCGAGGTGATCACCTCCCTCTACGGCAAAGAGTTTGCCCTGGCCAAGCCGCGCTTCTTCAAGAACCGGGCGAAGAACGCCCAGGAGGCCCACGAGGCGATCCGTCCCACCTACATCGCCAAGACCCCGGCCGAAGTAAAGAAGTTCCTCAGCGCCGACCAGTTCAAGCTCTACGACCTGATCTGGAAGCGGACCGTGGCCTGCCAGATGGCCGAGGCCCTGCTCGACCAGACCTCCGTCGATATCAGTGCCGGCAGCGGCTTTACCTTCCGGGCCGCCGGCACGGTGATCCGTTTCCCGGGGTTCATGAAGCTCTACATTGAAGGACGTGACGACGAGAACGAGGAGAAGGAGGGGGTGCTGCCGCCGCTCAGCGAAGGGGAGCAGTTGTCGCTCCGGCAGCTCGTCCCCGAGCAGCATTTCACCCAGCCCCCACCCCGCTATACCGAGGCGACCCTGGTCAAAACCCTCGAGGAATACGGGATAGGTCGCCCTTCCACCTATGCCAGCATCATGAACACGCTCATCGAGCGGCAGTACGCCCGGCTCGACAAGAAGCGCTTTTTCCCCGAAGATGTGGGGATGGTGGTGAGCGACCTCCTGGTCAACCACTTCACCCGGTACGTGGACTACAATTTCACCGCCTCCCTCGAAGAAGAACTGGACCGCGTTTCCCGGGGGGAAAAACAGTGGAAACCTCTCATCCACGATTTCTGGGAGCCGTTCCAGACGCTGTTGAAGCAGAAGGAGAGCGAAGTCAACAAGTCGGACCTGACCACCGAGGCCACGAACGAGATCTGTCCCGAATGCGGCAAGCCGCTCGTGGTGAAGCTCGGCAAATTCGGCAAGTTCTTCGCCTGTTCCGGCTACCCGGAGTGCAAGTTCATCCGGAAGCTTGAAAAAGAAAAGGGGGAGGCTTCCGAGCCGGTCTATTCCGAGGAGAAATGCGACAAATGCGGCAGCCTTATGCTGATCAAGGATGGGCGCTACGGCAAATACCTGGCCTGTTCCGCCTACCCCGGCTGCAAGAACATCCAGCCGCTGGTCAAGCCTAAGGGGACCGGCGTGGTCTGTCCCGAATGCAAAGAAGGGGAGCTGACCGAAAAAAAATCCCGCTACGGCAAGATGTTCTACTCCTGCAACCGTTACCCCCAGTGCAAATTCGCCCTCTGGGACCCGCCGGTGGAGCGGAACTGCCCGAAATGCGGGTTTCCGCTCCTCGTAAAGAAGGTGTACAAGAAGGAAGGGGAATTCCTGAAATGCCCGAAAGAAGGGTGCGATTTTAAAGAAGGCGGGAAAGAGAAGAAGGATTGATTACTGCTTCCTCCGGAGACTTGGGGGGAAGGGAACGCCGCCGCATCCCCGTCCGTTGCGGTTGATCCTACAGCTCGCGGACCTAGACCGACGTCGATCCCATTACTTTGTGGGCCAGGTTACGGACGTTTCCCCCTGAACGATTTCGGCGGGTGTCCGCTGCCGCTCAGGCTCTTCCCTCCACTTCCGGGGCTCCGCCGACGCTCCCGGTTTCCCGGATAAACCCAATTAATTTTCACCGCGAATATATGACAGAGAAGATAACCATAATCGGCGGCGGGCTGGCTGGCTGCGAGGCGGCCTGGCAGGCTGCCGGGCGGGGAGTACGGGTGGTCCTCCACGAGATGAAGCCGGTGCAGTTCTCCCCGGCTCATCACCTGGAAGGGCTGGCGGAGTTGGTCTGCTCCAACTCCCTGCGCGGCGAATCGCTGGAAAATGCCGTCGGCCTCCTGAAAGAGGAGCTGCGCCGGGGGGGCTCCCTCTTCATGGCGGCGGCCGATGCTACCCGCGTCCCGGCCGGGGGAGCGCTGGCGGTCGACCGGGAACTCTTTTCCCGCTGCATGACGGAACGGATAGCCGCACACCCGCTCATCGAACTGGTGCGCGGGGAAGTGACGGAAATCCCCGCTGACGACTGTGTGGTCATCGCCTCCGGACCCCTGACGAGTGCCGCCCTGGCCGGCCGGATCAGGGAGCTTACCGGCCCCTATCTCTACTTCTACGACGCCATAGCCCCGATTGTCGCCGCCGATTCCATCGACTGCTCGAAGACCTTTTTCGCCTCCCGCTACGGCAAGGGGGAGGGTGACGACTACCTGAACTCCCCCCTCGATGAAGAGGAGTACCGCGCTTTTGTCGCTGCCCTGATAGCGGGGGAAAAAGTCCCTGTCAGGGATTTCGAAAAGATGATACACTTCGAAGGGTGCATGCCGGTGGAGGAGTTGGCCGAGCGGGGTCTGGAAACCCTCCGCTTCGGCCCGATGAAACCGGTGGGGCTGACCGACCCGCGCACCGGCGCGGAGCCCCATGCCGTGGTCCAGCTGCGCAAAGAGAACCGGGAGGGGACCCTCTACAACCTGGTGGGGTTCCAGACCAAGCTGACCTGGCCCGAACAGAAGAAGGTTTTCCGCATGCTGCCGGGTCTGGAAAACGCAGAGTTCGTGCGGCTCGGCTCCATGCACCGCAACACGTTCATCAACGCGCCGCAGCTCCTGGAGCCGACCTTCCGGATGAAACAAGATCCGCGCATCCTCTTCGCCGGGCAGATCACCGGGGTCGAGGGATACGTCGAATCGGCGGCGAGCGGCTACCTGGCGGGACTGAATGCGGCACGCCTTGCCTGCGGCCTCGCCCCGACCGTGCCGCCCGCAGCCACCGCCATGGGGAGCCTGGTCGGCCACATCACCAATGCGGAGGCGAAACACTTTCAGCCGATGAACATCAATTACGGACTCTTCCCCGACCTCCCCGGGCGGGTGAAGAAAAAAGAGCGGCGGGCGAAACTGGCGGAGCGCGCGCTGGCGGAGTTCGATGCATGGCTTGAGAAGGTTGAGAGTTGAGAGTTGAAGCCTGAAAAAATATCACGAAACTTTAAACTAGAAACTGTATCTTTAGCTGCAACCGAAGGGGTATTCAATGGACAAGGAAAAACAGGAAATTTCGGTCATCGGCCGCTTATTCTCTATCGAGGCGCTGCTCGTTGTCATGGGGCTGGTCTGCCTCGTGTCGGGGATCATGACGGGAGAGTCCATACAGCTGTTCTGGGGCGCGATGATCATCGGCGGGTCGGTGATTCTCTTTTTCGTCAAGAAAAAGGACTGGAAAAAGCACTGGGAGGAACAGGAGCGTATCCAGAAGGTCTACGTGGAAATGCGCAGGCTGGAGCAGGAAAAGAAAGAGCAGGAGAAGAACAATGGCAAGCGGGGGTAGGATAGTCCTGGCTTCCGCCTCCCCCCGGCGGGTCGAGCTTCTGGCGTCGGCCGGGGTGGAGTTTACGGTGCATGCCGGCGACGTGATCGAGGAAGTCCTGCCGGGCGAGACGCCGGAAGACCATGTGGTGCGGCTTGCCCGGGAAAAGGCGCTGAACGTGGCGGCCAGGGTGGCGGGGCGGTTCTTCATCGGCGCCGATACCGTCGTGGTCTGTGACGACGAGATCATGGGGAAACCGAAGGACGGCGCCGATGCGGAACGGATGCTCTGGAAGCTGTCCGGCGTAGCGCACTCAGTCATCACCGGGTTTGCCATATATGACCGGGAACGGGAGGACGCCATAAGCAGCGCGGTGACGACGCGGGTTATATTCAAGTCCCTCCGCGACGAGGAAATCCACGCCTATATCGCGACCGGCTGCCCCTTCGACAAGGCCGGGGCCTATGCCATCCAGGGGGGGGCCGCCCATATGGTGCAGCGGATCGACGGCTCCTACACCAACGTGGTCGGGCTGCCTCTCTGTGAGGTCATCGAGGCGCTCCGGCGGATCGGGGCGCTGGGGGATTGAGTCGAATAGCAGAGATGTTCAGGTTATGACAAAGGCGGTCCTGTAAAGGGCCGCCTTTGTCATAACCCGGATTCTGGATGACTTGACCGGGATATTATGTTGATTTCACATAATAATAAATTGGGAGGGATTACATGGAATATTTGGTTGATTTGTCTATGTAATTTAAGGCAAATCAATTGACTTTTCCAAATTTCACGAGCATATTCGCCGAAAAGTGGAATAAACAGAATCCTGCTTAGCGAGAATTACTATGAATAAGGCACTTAATCTGACAAATTGGGATAGAGCGGAAAGTATTACATTCTGAATGCCACTTCGGATAACAGATGGGTAGGCTTTCAGGAGTCCGTCATAGAGAAATTGAAGGCCAAATATGGACCGGACATTAACTCCAGATGAGTTAAAAGAGCTTCTACGTCACAGGGAATAAGGGAGAAAACGGCCTTTCTTTATGGGGTCGGACCAAGCCAACATGCTGAAATTATAAAGATAAGAGATTAGAATAGACCCCATTTCACTCTTAGAGGCCTGTTTGTCCAAGCAAAAAAGGGCCAATAACGATGGCGCGCGTGCGGCGGCACTTTTTCGCAGGTCTCTTACAAGGCTGTTTTTCACGCTAAAAAAATCACGGTACTCAGGAAAGACACTACAAATTTTGCCATGGAGCATCGCTTTGCCGGGTAAGAGCAAGAAATTTTTTGATAATGAAAATGTCGGGAGCAGAGGGTTTGCGGCAGCGTGGTTCGGCCCTGCCCTCATGTCAGCAGTCTTCATTTTAGTTTCTGTGTCGATTTTTTGGATAGTCCAAAAAAACATGCATGCAACCCATAAAATGGCTCTCAATCAAACCGCTCAGTCGGTGCGAGAGGGCATTACGAACCGTCTTGACGGCACCAGAGATTACTTGGTGTTGCTGGCACAGGAAAGAGCCGACGGCACGTTGAGTGCCGAATTGTTTCAGCAGCGTACCGTGCCGTATATAGCAGCCCACCCCGAATTGATAAACATAACCTGGGTGGATGCCGGCTATGTGATTCGCACGGTCGCGCCCTTCGACACCAACAAGCAGATAGTCGGATTGAAGCTTAACCTGCCGGAGCCACAGCGGGTATCCATACTGGCGAGGTATACACGACAGCCGCACTATACGCGTCCGTTCGAAGCTATTCAGGGCAAGCCTTCGTTCGAAATATGGGTGCCGGTATTCCGTGGCAATGAGTTCCTGGGACTCTTTGCGGGTGTTTATTCGTGCGGCAGGCTTTTGGAGCAAGTGGCTCCGCGTTACATTATAGAAGAAAATCTCCTGTCAATCGTGAGTGATTCAGGCGCACTCCTCGGTGAAACGAAGGTCAGTGCTTCACGCACAAAGGGAATCACGGAACAGGTTCCACTGGATCCACCCGGCAACGGGATGGCATTGAGAGTGGAACGGTTTGACAGTTCGTCTCAGAAGTGGGGCCTGATTCTTCTGGAACTGCTCAGTCTTTCGCTGGCATTGGGCATCGCGTATGGCATGTGGTCATTGAACAGGGAGCTTGCCGAGCGCAAACGCTCAGAAAAAGAGCTTAAATTAAAGAGTTTTACACTAGATAACCTGGCTGAAGAAATAATCTGGACGACTCCGGAAGGCCAGATATGGAATGTCAATGATGTGGCCTGCAAAAAGCTGGGGTATACCCATGAAGAACTGCTCTCGCTCTTTGTTTCAGATATTGACCCGGTTTTCCCGAAAGAGGCGTGGCAACCGCACTGGGAAGAGTTGAAGCGATCGGGAAGCCTGAAAGTGGAATCGCTCCATAAAACCAAAGATGGCCATCTCTATCCGGTTGCGATTATCGCAAATTACTTCAACCTCAACGGCCTTGAGTACAACTGCGCAATAGTGCGTGACATTACCAAGCGCATGCAGGACGAAGAAGCGTTACGGCAAAGCGAAAAGCACTATCGTGAGCTCTTTGAAAACATGCTGGATGGGTTTGTCTATTGTAAAATGTTTTTTGATGAAACCGGCCGACCGGCAGATTTTGTTTTTATCGATGTCAATCGTGCATTCACCCGGTTGACGGGATTGGAAAACGTCGTCGGCAGAAACGCCTCCGATGTGTTTCCGGGGATCAAGATAAGCTCCCCGGAGTCGCTTGAAATTCTTGGCCGGGTCGCATTGACCGGCAAGCCGGAAACCTTCGAGATCTATTTCAAACCGTTGGTGAGTTGGCTCTCAGTTTCGGCATATAGTCCGCAACAAGATTACTTTGTTGCCGTATTCGATAATATTACAGAGCAAAGGAGTCTGGAAGAACAGCTCCGTCAGTCTCAGAAGATGGAGGCTGTCGGTCAGCTGGCAGGGGGGATCGCCCACGATTTCAACAATGCCCTTACCGCCATTATCGGCTTCAGCACCCTTGCCGAAATGAAAATGGCCAAGGACGACCCGTTACGGATGAACATGGAGCAGATACTTGCCGCCGCCGACAGGGCGGCCAACCTGACCCGCAGTCTCCTCGCCTTCAGCCGGAAACAGAGCCTGAATCCGCAACACGTTAATCTGTGCGAAATTGTCCGTGATATGGAATTATTCCTGGGCAGGCTCATCGGAGCTGATATTCACCTGCAGACCGATTTCCGGGATGCGTTTTTGAATGTCTATGCGGACAGGGGACAGATAGAGCAGGTTCTCATGAACCTCGCTGCCAACTCCAGAGATGCTATGCCCACCGGCGGGGCATTGCACATTGAAACGACCTCCGTTCTGATCGATGAAGCTTTCGTACATTTCCATGGCTACGGCGATCCGGGCAGATATGCTCTGATGACGGTATCGGATTCAGGCGCAGGGTTGGACAAGGAGACCATAAAGAAAATATTCGAGCCATTCTTTACGACCAAGGAGATAGGCAAAGGGACCGGCCTCGGCCTGTCGATCGTATATGGTATCATCAAGCAGCACAACGGCTATATCAATGTGTACAGCGAACCGGAAAAAGGGACGGCCTTCAATATCTATCTTCCTCTCATCGAAGGCGGGTCTGCCGTTAAGAAAAAGGAATTGTTGCCCTATCCCGAGGGAGGGACGGAAACCGTTTTGGTGGCGGAAGATGACCCTTTCACCCGGAGCGTAGAAACATCGATTTTGAAGGAGTTCGGCTACACGGTTATAGAAGCGGAAGATGGGGAAGACGCCGTGAAAAAATTCCTGGAGCACAAAGATGTCATACAAATCCTTCTGTTCGACATGATTATGCCGAATAAGAACGGCAAGAAGGCATACGAAGAGATAAAGAGTATGCGTCCCGAAATTCCTGTCTTGTTCTTCAGTGGATACACTGCCGATTTTATCGATAAGAAGAGGATGCTTGAGGAAGGTGTTGAGGTGCTCATAAAACCCGTTCACCCGCATGTTCTGGCAAGAAAGGTGAGGGAAATACTGAATAAAGGGAATCGTAGGACATGACATTGTCACAGGTATAGACCTGTCACCACGATCATTCCCACTATCATTTACTGTTGCGGCTGCTCAACAGGGTCGGAAGCTGGTGGCGGGGTCGGGGCCGGTTCGGGTGGCGGTGGCGAATCCGGCGGCGGTTCGGTTGCGGGCGGTGTCTCCGGTGAAGGTTCGGCCGGTGGCGGATTCGGAGCAGGTGCTGTTACGGGCGGTGTCTCCGGAGCAGTTTTTTTCGCCGGGTCTTGATAGAGCGGCACCGTTCCCGGAAACGTGACGTCAGCGCCTGCTGCGGATACGCTCAAGGAAAACATCGACAACAGCAGAAAAATGGTGTTTGCGAGCACGGTCTTGCGCATGATGTAACTTCCCCCATTTAACCTCAGTAATCGCTCTGTTTCAGCAGATCGGTGGCAATTTCCATGACTTCCCTCGGGGTCGCGACCCTGGCAATGCCCGGTATTCCCCAAGTATCGAGTCCGATCATCGGATTCCGCATCTTCAGGGCAAAGGCGATCTCTGTCAGGTTACCATAATCGCCGCCAAAGGCAATGAGGAGAGCGGCGGTAAAAGAAAGTCTCTGGGGTCGGACCAAGTTAACCGGTTATAATTATGAAACAAACGGGTCATAATAGACCCAGTTTTCATCCTTGGAGACACGGTTTCACAGGCAAAAGGGCCGAAACACTGGTCTGGCCTTCCCATTCCCCGGGCCTTCCGCACTTTAGGATATGAATCCCCGCTGGCATATGAGCAAAAATAGGTTTAAATTATAGTGTCTATTTTATCGGGGGAAGATCAATGCGCTGGATTATTATCACGCTTCTTTTTTTTGCGGCATCTCCGGCATGGGCCGGAGAAATTCTCGAACTCAACGGGATGGTGTTAGACAGTTCCAGTAATGACAGCAGCTACTCGTGGCAACTGGAATACAGGGAAGGGCTGAACGAGCATTTCGAGGCCAGCTTTACCTACCTCAACGAAGGGCATCTCCCGGGCCATCACCGGGACGGCCATGGAGTCCAGCTCTGGGCCCGCGACTATCTGTTCGATCGCCGCCTCTCCATCGCTGCCGGGGTCGGGCCCTATCTCTATTATGACACCACGCCGGGGAGAGCAAATACTGAAGTGGACCGCCACGGTCTCGCCGTTCTTTCGAGCCTGGCCGCGACCTGGCATTTTGATAACCGCCTGCTCCTTCAACTGCGGATCAACGGAGTTGCAACCGCCAACAGCATCGACACCGTTTCCGCCCTTCTCGGGCTCGGATACCAGTTAGATCCCCCCCGGTCAGGCGGACCGGCGCCGGAACCGTTGCAACAATCACGCACAACGGCAAAAAACGAGATCACCCTTTTTCTTGGCTTAACCGACGTCTTCAACAACGGCTCCTCGCACTCGGCTGCGGCGGCCATCGAATACAGGAGAGCGCTCTTACGGTATCTGGAGTGGAGTGCTGCCGTGCTCTACGAAGGTGAAAGCGACCTCATCCGGCGAAGAGGAGTCGCCACCCAGCTTTGGGCCGTGAAATCGTTCCTGAACGACGACCTCTCTCTCGGTGTCGGCGCCGGTCCTTACCTGGCCTTTGACAGCCTCGCTGGAGGCGGGCGAAGCGGTAAAGAACTTTTCGTCTTGCCGATCATAACGATGACGGCCGGTTACCGGTTCCACCCGCAATGGGGTGCACGGGTTTCCTGGAACCGTATCATCACCAGCTATGACAGAGACTCAGACGTCTGGCTGGGGGGGATCAGCTACATTTTCTGAAGCCGGTTGCCGCGATCATTTCATCAAGGAGAAGGTCTGACCAATGCCGCACACGACTCCCCGTAACGGTAATGCATCATGTCCATAGCAGCCAGCCTGAACATCGTGCAGGAAAGAATCCGCAGCGCTGCGGTCAAGGCGGGGCGCGACCCGGCCGCGGTGCGGCTGGTGGCGGTCTCCAAGACCCGCCCGGCGGCCCAGGTCGATGAGGCGGCGCGGCGCGGACAGCATCTGTTCGGCGAGAACTACGTGCAGGAGCTGACGGTCAAGGCCGCCGGGGTGAAGGAGCCCGTGGAGTGGCATTTCATCGGCCATCTCCAGGGCAACAAAGTGCGGCAGATCGCCGGGCTGGTGACCATGATCCATTCGGTGGACCGGCTTTCGCTGGCGCAGGAGATCGACCGTCAGTGGGAAAAAATCGGAAAGCTCTGCCCCGTGCTCGTCCAGGTGAATATAGCGTGTGAGGCGACCAAGTGCGGCACCAGTTCCGATGAACTTGGCCGGCTGGTCCGGGACATCGCCCGGCTTTCCCATCTGCGCATCAGGGGGCTCATGACCATGCCCCCCTTCTTCGACGATCCGGAGGAGGCCCGTCCGTACTTTTGCGAGTTGAAACGCTGTGCCGTCGAAGTCAACAGCCTGGGGATAGCCGGCGTGGAGATGGCGGAGCTGTCGATGGGGATGTCGGGAGATTTCGAGGTGGCCATCGAGGAGGGCGCCACCCTGGTCCGGGTGGGATCGGCAATTTTCGGTGAGAGGCAGTACGGGTAGGCGGCGGCATGTTCGGCGGGTTCAGGGCGTGCCGATCGACTCAGATCCCCATTACTTTCGCATTCAGTCCCAGGTTCTCCAGCCTTTGCCGGGCGTCATCCATGCTCGCCTTCGGAACCACAATCCAGAACTCGGCCCTGTTCAGGTTTGCATAGGCGGCAAACAGCCCCCACTGTTCCCCGGTATGGGCATCATTGATGGTATCGTCCGTTTCCACTTCGAAGAGGACCATCTGGATCCCCATGGCCGTGACATCGGGAATATGGAAGGAGGCAGACGTTTCCTGGACGACCGGGGCCGGCTTGTCGGGAAAATCGGGATGGTCTGCCTTGACGTCCCGAAATTTCTTGCTGATGAGACTATCGGCAAGCTGTTTGATCATCTTGTCATGAAATATCTGCGCCTGATGAGTTCTTTCCACGAATCCGGCTCCTGGTAAATTTAAAAATAAATATTAACATTATTTAATTTGTCTGACAAGTTATTTTTTGCGGGGGCCTCCATCCGGGTTCTCATTAAATGTTCCATCCCGGGAAGATTTCTGCTATACATTATATTTCCATAACGTTTCAGGAGAGGCCTCATTTTATGAAATACCGTCTGCTGCTGTTCCTTCTGCTGACTTTTCTCATCATCCCCGCGGCATACCCTTCACCGGGCGACGTGAAGAAAATGGCGCCCGTCCCGAGCCAGGGGGTGAATGTTCCCATTCTTCTCTACCATCGCTTCGGACCTGTTGTTGCTGACGGCATGACGATTACTACGCCGGTTTTCGAGTCCCATCTCAGGTACCTTCGGGAGAACGGCTATACGGTAATCCCGCTGCGGCAGCTGGTGGACTGGTATCTGAAAAAGGGGCCGCCACCCCCGGCAAAGTCGGTGGTGATCGTGGAGGATGACGCTCATAAATCGGTCTATACCGACATGCTCCCCCTGGCGAAAAAATATCATGTCCCGGTGACGATCTTCATCTATCCCTCCGCAATATCCAACGCGAAATACGCCATGACCTGGGACCAGCTCCGCGAGTTGAAAAAGAGCGGTCTTTTCGACTTCCAGTCCCATACCTATTGGCATCCCAACTTCAAGAAAGACCGGAAGAAGATGAAACCGGCCGAATTCGAGAAGTCCGTGACGATGCAGCTCGTGAAGTCGAAGGCACGGATCGAAAAGGAACTGGGGGGGAAGGTGGAGATGCTGGCCTGGCCCTTCGGCATCTATGACGATTATCTCCTGAAAAAGGCTGCCGAGGCGGGCTATGCAACCACCTTCACCATCGAGCGACGCCATGCGACTCCCGCGGAAAATATCATGAAGCTGCCGCGCTACCTTCTCATCAATGCCGACCAGGGGAAGTCGTTTGCGCAGATACTGGCAGGGACGGCGCCGAAGCGGAATATTGTCTACTGAAACCGGGGATTGGGAAATGGGGACCAGTGAAAAGGAAAACAAAAAACATCCCTGTTCCGACTGCACGTTCTGCCAATGGTGCGGTGACGACCGCTGCCGTCTTTGCAGGGAATGCCGGCCCGCGGCGGGGCGCAAGCTTTCCCTCGCCGGGCAGATAGCGCTCTATGAATCTTTAAACTGCGGCAAAAAGCCGGCTCGTGAATAAGACGGTGCATGCATGACCGCGAGTGAGGCTCCATGACCAACAGGAAGAAATTAGGCGAGATATTTCTCGAAAAAGGGCTGATAACGGAATTAACCCTCCAGAGGGCTCTTGCCCGGGCCAAACGGCTCAATATGAAGCTCGGCATCGTTCTCGAAGACATCGAGGTAATTACCGGCGCGGAACTGGCGGAAGCCCTGGCCAGCCAGTTCGGCTGCAAAACGATGGCGAACTTCGCTCGCTACAACTTTTCGCCCGGGCTTCTCAGGCTGATACCCGTGGACCTGGCGCTGCAGAGCCTTGTCTTCCCCCTGAAGATCGAGAACGGGAAACTCGCCCTTGCCATGTCCGATCCGACGGCGAGCAAAATCCTGTCCAATCTGGCGGCAAATAACGATTTGACCATAGTTCCCTTCGTCGCTACCAGGAAGGATATCATCGCTGCAATCAACAGGCACTATCTGGGCAAGGACCCGACCGCGCCGACACAAAAGACCGTAATGATCGTCGAGGACAACACGGTGATCATCGCCATGCTGAGCAGTATCCTGACCAAAGAGGGGTACCGGACTGTCCAGGCGGAGGACGGGATGGAGGCGTACAGGGTGGCGCTCGCGGACCCACCCCACGTGATCCTTTCCGACAAGGAGATTCCCAAGCTCGACGGTTACGGCCTCTTCGAGGCTTTAAAGAACCAGCCGGAGACCAGGCACATTCCCGTCATCCTCCTGACGGGGACATCGGACCCGGAGGAGGAAGCGCGGGCATTCGAAAAAGGGTTCTTCGATTTCCTGACCAAACCGGTGCGGGAGGCCACGCTGGTGACGAGGGTGAACCGGGCGTATCGGTCGATAGCGCAGGAGTACGGAATAAAGTGATCCCTATCATTTGATGCCGTGTACGGTAGACGAAAAAGGCGCGAGGTTTCCCCCGCGCCTTTTTTTCCACTATCCGGTAAAAAGTTTATTTTTTGCCCAGTTCCCTGGAGCGGGCGGTTGCGGCGTCCACGGCGTTGATGACCGTACCACGGAAGCCTTCCTGTTCAAGGATATGGAGCCCGGCTATGGTCGTGCCGCCCGGGGAGGTCACCTTTTCCCGGAGCAGGGCCGGATGTTCGCGGGTCTCCAGCAGGAGTTTCGCCGTGCCGAAGACCGTCTGGGTGGCGAGGCCGAAGGCCGCGTCGCGTGGCAGGCCGTTTTTCACCCCCGCATCGGAGAGCGCCTCGATAAAGGTCAGCACGTAGGCCGGCCCGCTCCCCGAGAGCCCGGTAACGGCATCCATCAGTTTTTCATCCACCAGCCAATCCTTGCCGACCAGTTCGAAAATCCTGCGGGTGAGGGAGATATCCTCGCCGGAGGCCGATGTTCCGGCGGCAATGGCCGAGGCGGCTTCCAGGACGAGTGCCGGGGTGTTGGGCATGACCCGCACGATCCGTGCCCCGGCCGGACAGGCCGCCTCGATCGTATCGGTCCTGATTCCCGCCATGATGGAGATGAGCAGCTTGGCGGGGGAAATGGCTCCGCCGATCTCTGCCAGCACCGGCGGGGCAATCTGGGGTTTGACCGCGAGGATTACAATATCGCTTCCCGTTGCAACGGACCTGTTCTCTTCCGTGACGGAGACACCGTAGCGTTCGGTCAGAAACGCGCGCCGCTCTCCGGAGGGTTCGGCCACCGAGAGGTCGGCTGCCGGAAGTCCCCCTGCCAGAAGCCCTTTTATCAAAGCTTCGGCCATGTTTCCCCCGCCGATAAAGCCGATTGTTTTTTCCTTGAGCATGCCCCTGCCTCCTTGCGCCGGTTCGATCATGACGTCTCTCCGCGTCTCCGCACTGGATTGATAGGTATTAAATCCTTGTGGAAATGTCAACTAGTTTCCATCCGGAAACTTCGGATGAGAGACTGTTGAGTACGAAAAAATCGCGGGAGAAAAGATGTTTTGTCCCGTTTCCCCAAGCGGCGAAAGCGCAATTCCAGGCTCTTGTTTGATAAGCTTTTCGGGAGGTTTGGAAATGGTTGACAGGCACTCCTGAATGCAGTATAAGCCATTTTCCGTGTCATGAGATTTAAACAATATGTTTACAATTACTAAACTTTACGATTGACAAAATAATTACAAAAGCTAAACTGGCTGCAAAACAAAAAGTTTACTAATTGTAAACTTAGAGCTTATCCGTAAATAAGCATTACAGGCTCGCATCCCGTCTTCACGTCATTTTTGTCCGTACCTCAATCGCAAAATCCTCGACGTAGCTCTGCTACGCCTCTGGTTTTGCTCAATCGGCCCGGCCAAATCTGCCATAAATCCGGGCGCGATCTCTCGTAAAGTTATTTACGGACAAGCTTTTAACGTCAGATTCAAGATGATGACAAGGCCAACGAAGTCAGCGCTTAAATGTGGCGTTGTGTCTCTAAACCTGGAGGACTGCTTGAAAATAGGCGAACGGCTGAAGCGGCTGCGCATGATCAACTCTCTCACCCAGGAAGAGCTGGCCAGCCGTGCAGACCTGACCAAGGGGTACATATCCCAGCTGGAAAATGACGGCACGTCGCCGTCAATCGCTACGCTCAAGGACATTCTCGATGTGTTCGGCGTCAGCATGCAGGAGTTCTTCAGCGAGACTACCGATCATGAAGATGCGGTGTACGGCAAGGACGCCCGGGTCCAGGCCTCCGACGATGGGGATAGGATCAAGGTGGAACTCCTGGTCCCGGGTGCGCAGAACCGTGAGATGGACCCGGTGCTCGTAACGCTCGAGCCCGGCGAGGAGATGGATGAACAGCCGTTCCACGAAGGTGAGGAGTTCGGCTTTGTCCTCTTCGGGAAAGTTCAGCTCCGCCTCGATGACCGGCTCTATACGGTGAAAAAGGACGAGTGCTTCTATTTTTCCTCCGACAAGAAGCATTCGGTGAAAAATATCGGCAGGGGTGCGGCGAAGATACTATGGGTAGTAACACCACCCACCTTTTACTACTGAAAGGGATGCGATCTTTCCGCCATCTCGACGCCGTCCTCGGAAATCTCCTTGTGCGGCGTAGCGTGAGCTACGCCTCCGCGGTATTTCCTGCGGGTGCGCCGATCTGACGAAAATATCACATCCCGCAGGAATTTAAAAACCACTTTTAGCGACGTCAGATTCGTGATGATAACGGCTGTGGTGAGGAGGCAGGCCCGCAGGCGTAGCAGCGCTACGTCCGAGGAGCGTGCCGACGAGCCGACGGCGTTAGCGCGCGAATATGGCGTTGTTCAGGAGGAGAGATGAGCAAAGTATTGATAATCGGTGCCGGCGGTGTCGGTCAGGTGGTTACCCACAAGTGCGCCCAGCGCCGGGACATCTTCAACGAGATTACCCTGGCATCCCGCACCCAGTCCAAGTGCGACGCTATTGCCGCCCAATTGGGCAACAGCATTAAAACCGCGCAGGTCGATGCGGACAACGTTCCGGAACTGATCGA
>JBGPCQ010000026.1:0-24743 GCA_041481895.1 Geobacteraceae bacterium
ACGAAACCGAGATTCATGGTTTCGGTTGAAAGATTCATCTTGGAATGTTTCATAAATCCTTTACCTGACCTTTGTGTTGCGTGCTGACAAGCAGTCCGCCAGGGTGATGTAAACACTAGCCGGTATATCTAAGCAAAAGCCGGGCCAGATTCTCACTAATTGTTAATTTTGACACTTTCATGTTTCGACAAGGTTCTCTCGGCTGGCATAGTATACTTATTCATCAAGATGGTAAGTTGCGGAGAGTGGTAGATTGCCGAAACCCGGGCAGCAAAGTCTCAACGGAATGTTGAGAGAAGATGAAAATATGTTCCTGGTGATGCCGAGGTTCGGGGGGGACGATGAAAGTGCGGGGATAATCCCCGGTAGGGAGAAATTCCTCACATTATAGTAGCTGAAAAGTTTAGCCATTTGTTGTCGATTGTCCTGAATCTCCCCAAGTGTAATGGAAGATATGGTTACAGGGTCGCAAAAACGGGGTCTGGCGATGATAAACCGACGTTTTATTGTTTGGCATCAGGATTGCAAAGACTGCTTGCAGACAAGTTAGGAAGTGGATTGGGCAAAGGATGTTCCCATCGGCGAGGCGGCAGACGTGGCGTCGTCGCAAATGTGATGCTGTTCGTGCCGACGCTTACGGCAAAGCTGCAGAAATTGCGGGAGCAGAGCAGCAAGGTTCATTGTCCGGTCCATCAATACCGCCCATTGTTGTGATTCAAGGGGCAGGCTGCCATGGCTGCCCCGGTTTTTTCCCATCCGGAAGGAATGCCGACATTGAAATAATCCCTTGTCGGGGAGGATGAATGTCCGCATCAACCGACACACCCGACCATTCAGGAACTGAAACAAACAAAAACCGCTTCCCCAAGAGAGAAGCGGTATTGAAATACTACCTAAAATTGCGGACGATGCCTACATTTCGTTATGCTGCTTGTCTTTCCGCAACCGCAAATTCCACAAAAGCCTCCGCGTCGTTGTTCAGACACTTTGGGCATTCCAGAGCGGCGAAGTTGGCGCTCACAGTGATAGGGGTATATTCCCTCGCGATTCCCTGAAAATAACAGATTCCGCATTCATACATTTTCTGTTTGTCCATTGCTCTCTCCTTTTCTGGAATTGTTTGTTGTGCTTCCCATCATTGGTCCTTCAGCAATCGTCCGTCAAATCACAGTGGCATTATTTTATTAATTAATTGAACGAACGTTTGTTTAAATACATCTTACCAATCATTTGATGAAAATGCAAACTAATTCTGGGGAATTTTTCAAAGCGGGAATTTATAGAGAGTTCGTGTGGAATAATCGGGTTAATCCCATTTCTTGAATAAGGCAATGGGGGCTATCGACACCCATAGAAGGGACATTACGGTTACAAATAGTTCTATGGAGGTTTCGATCAGTTACAAAAAGAGTCTCGCGTTACCGGATCTGCATATATCGGGGTTTGTCCGACAGATAGAGCACCTTGCCGGCAATGGGTTGGAACCGGCAGCCGTTGCGATGGATTCCGGAAGAGTTGTTTTTGTTGACATGACCCGACAAAGCCCCCACATCAGGGTGGGGGCTTTGTCGGGTTTCAAGGTGTTTGTAATGCAATTACGTGATATTTCATGATTTCATTACAGCAGCATTCGGCCTGTTGTGAAATCAGCGATTCGACACAACTGGGGGCTATTTGCTTCAGGCAGCCTTCCTTCTCGCAACCCTCTTTATGTTGAGGAGGTTCTTGTAGCCGACGTTTTCCGTGGTGCTGTTGCCCCCCATGGCGCCGCAGCCCAAAGTCAGGGATGGGACCAGGTCATTGTAGAGTGCGCCGATGGTGCCGTGGACAGAAGGCTGGTTCCAGACGACCCGGTTGGCGGGAACTCTGAGGGCAAATTCTTTGGCAACCTCCTCATCCTCGGTGAAGACTACGGCCGAGTGCCCGGCGCCGCCAAACTCCAGCTGACTGACGGCGGCTGCAATGGCATCTTTCCTGTTATCGACAATAAACCAGCCGAGAACCGGCGAGAGTTTCTCGTGGCTCATCCAGTCTTCGGCGCCTGTCGTAGTGAGAGGCACCATGAGCAATTTTACCTCGGCAGGCACCTTGAAGCCGGCGAGTTCGGCAATGAACTGGGGCTTCTTGCCGATGATCGCCATGGCCGGGACACCCCGCTCCTTGTCAAACATTACGGCTTCAAGTTTGGCTTTCTCTTGTTCACTGCAGAGGTAGGCACCACTCCTTTCGAAGAGTATGAGGGCTTTTTCCGCAACGTTCCGATCGTCGAAGATCACCGACTGGTCAGAGGAGCAGATAGTGCCGTTGTCAAAGGTCTTCGAAGCAATGACATCCTCAACTGCCATACGAAGATTGGCTGTCTTTTCGATGTACACCGGAACGTTGCCGGGTCCGACACCGAGTGCGGGGTGACCGGAACTGTAGGCGGCCTTGACCATGGCGCCGCCGCCGGTTGCAATAACCATCGCCACCCCGGGATGCTTCATGAGAGAATCGGTGGCTTCGATGGATGGCTCTACGACCCATTGGATGCAGTCTGCCGGGGCGCCTGCCGCCACGGCTGCGTCAAGCATGATCCTGGCTGCCGCGGCGCTGCATTTCTGGGCCTTGGGATGGAAGGCAAAGATGATGACGTTGCGCCCCTTCAGGGCAATGAGGGATTTGAACATGGTCGTTGCTGACGGATTAGTCACCGGGGTTACGGCGGCGATGACGCCGAAAGGTTCGGCAATGGAGAGTATCCCATCCTCTTCCTCGATGATGCCGACCGACTTCTTGTCCTTCATGTAATCGTAAACGACCTGGGTGCCGAAGTGGTTCTTGATGACCTTGTCTTCCACATTGCCAATTCCGGTTTCCTCGACAGCCATTTCAGCGAGTTTGCGCTCATTGGCGACGCCGGCGCTGGTCATCGCCTCAATGATCCTGTCGACCTGCTCCTGGGTGAAACCGTTGAAATTTTCTACTGCCTTCCGCGCTCTTGCAACCATCTGATCAACCTGCGATACTAATACACCTGTCATGATAATCCCCTTTTCTTCTAGTTGTTGGATTATTGGAACGAGCTGCTGAATTTCAGAACCACACTTCTTCCACTCGCATTATTCTCCATAAATCCGCTTTTGATAGATAACCTGTTAGCAGTGAGCGTGCCAAAAGCAAAACAATGTTTTTTATTTTGCCTAATTCATGAACAGCCATTGATCTGCAAATGGCCGCGCAACTATGTAACCGCTCATATTCAGGCCTGATTCATCGCGATGACGACCTGTATCCAAGCCTAATCATTTTCATGCACCCCACTAATATATTGTGAAGAAACATTCAGTTTCGGCACGATGATTGCTCCAGAATGTGACACCTGCACCATAAACATGTGTCACAAAAAAGAACGGTTTTCATTTTACTCATAACTGTTTTTTATTTTTTGTTTATCCATCAGGCTCAGTTTGTTTATAAAACAGTATCCGCAATTTTTCGCTAAAGGAGCATACCCATGCATAAGTTCCCTCTGGTCAGCAAAATCAGGATAAATCGGGCACGTTCCGAATTTTTTTCCCAGGGGATTCTTCCCGCCGGCCTCATTTCTGACTCAATAGCTCGGTCCTGGCAGCGTTCCGTTGCCAATGGTGTGAAAATGGAACGGGATTGCAGCTTTATCCCAACACTCACCAGCAATGAACTGCAAGGGCTCACGGAAAAAAACCGCAGCCTCCTTCTCCAATCAATACCCGTCATGGAGAACCTCTTCGAACAGATCCATGACACCTCGAGCATGGTTATTCTTGCCGATGCGGCGGGGGTCGTGCTCCATTCCCTGGGTGATCCGTGTTTCGTGGACCGGGCCCGTAAAGTCTCCCTGCAGCCGGGTGGAATCTGGTCCGAACAGTTGCGCGGCACCAATGCCATCGGTACCGCCCTGTTGGAGCAGAAGCCGGTGCTGGTGCATAGTTCGGAACATTTCATCGCCAGCAATCATTTTCTTACCTGCTCGGCCTCCCCCATCTTTGACCCTTACGGGAAACTCCTTGGTGCTCTCGACGTTTCCAGTGACTGCCGCGCCTACCAGCGGCATACTATGGCTCTCGTGAGGATTTCGGCCCAGCAGATCGAGAATCAGATGTTTTCGAACGGGTTCGAATCGGACATTGTCCTCCAGTTTCATAACCGGCCCGAATTCATCGGCACCATGTACGAAGCCATCGCAGTATTCGCGCGCGACGGCAGTTTGCTGGCGGCCAATCGCAGTGCTCTCCTGCACCTGGGATTGGACCGGTACCGGGCAAAATCCAAGACATTCAGCGAATTGTTTGATCTCCAACTCGATGTCCTGCTGGCCAATGCGGGAATTCCCCCGCAACCTGTTCTCCAGGCCCATTTGCACAGCGGGGTAAAGGTTTATTGTCGAGCCAAGGTCTCGTCATCCAGTCACACGAGAACGATTACCCGTGAAGATGATGCACGTACATCCGTGCCGATACAAAGAGCGGAAAGGAATGAGATTCGTAACCTGTCCCTGGATTCACTCGAGTTCGGCGATGCCAGGATGCGTTGCTCCATCGATAAAGTGCGCAAGGTTCTGGGACATGATATTCCGGTGATGCTCGAAGGGGAATCGGGAACCGGCAAGGAGCTCTTCGCCAACGCCATGCATCTGAGCGGCAGCCGTCGCAACGGTCCTTTCGTGGCGCTCAATTGCGCGGCGCTGCCGGAAAGTTTGATCGAATCGGAGCTGTTCGGTTACCAGGAGGGCGCTTTTACCGGCGCAAGGCGCAAGGGGAATATCGGCAAGATCAGGCAGGCAGACGGGGGGACCCTGTTTTTGGATGAAATCGGCGACATGCCGTTGCCGCTCCAGGCCAGATTACTCCGGGTGCTCCAGGAGCGCACCATTAATCCACTGGGCGACACCAGTTCCTACCGGGTCGATATTGCAGTGGTCTGCGCGACGAACCGGAAGCTTCGGAACGAAATCGCCGCCGGGCGTTTCCGCGAAGACCTTTACTACCGTCTCAACGGGCTGCTCATAACTCTGCCGAGCCTGCGGGAGCGTGAAGACCTGCTTCCTCTGGCGCAGTCAATTCTGAAAGAGATTGCCGGATCAGGGCGGATGGTGCGGTTAACGGACAATGTGCTTGACATTTTCGCCTCCCACCCCTGGCCGGGCAACGTCCGTCAGTTGCACAATGTCCTGCGGACGGCGGTGGCGCTTCTCGGAACCGCTGATGAAATAACCATGGAGTATCTTCCCGAAGATTTTCTGGAGCAGCATCACGAAAACGGCTCTCAATCGTCCACGGCAGACCCCGCCGTTGCTGACACTTCGTTCAGTGATGTCTCGCTCAGCCTCGACCATCTGGAAATTCAGGCAATCAGAAATGCACTGCAGGATTGCGGAGGCAATGTCACAGCCGCATCGCGCAGACTGGGAATAAGCAGGAACACCCTGTACCGCAAGACCAGAGGGATGGCCTTTACCAGCCGCATTCTGGAAAGCTCCAAGTCTGACAGTCGTCATGCCTAGTGTGAATCTTGGAACCTCACCGGGATACTGAATAAAAAAATATCGCACCAATCCATGAGGAAGCGCATCCCGCCATATCTGCTCTTTTCTTGTGCCTGGGGATGCCCCGGCTTCTTTTATATTTCAGCTATCCCTCGAAAGCTGTCATAAAAATAAACCGCTTCCCCGTTGGGTGAAACGGTCTAATCAGCCTGCCTTTCAATCGCGGACGATGCCTTGCCTTCGTTATGCTGCCTGTTTTTCCGAAACCGTAAAGACCTCAAACTCTCTGCATCGTTGTTCAAGCACTTGGGGCATACCAGTGCGGCGAAATTGGCGCTCACAATGATGGGGGCGAAGTCCCTGACGATTCCCTGGAAATAACAGATTCCGCATTCGTACATTTTCTGGTTGTCCATGATTTTCTCCTTTCCCGTAATAGCTTGTTGCATCCCGAGCACCTTCAGCCATCGTCCGGTAAATACATCAGCATCACTACAATTATAAGAATAATATTAATACAAACGTTTGTCCAATTATTTGGTATAAAAAAACCGTTTACTTGAGTATTCCCCGACTAAAAATATCCATAATATGGCGTATCAACTCTTCGTCACGTTTCGGCGCATAATCCACCAATTCTGCGGTGACCGGTTCAAGGAGGAAATAGAAATTAATCATGCCCGCCAGCGCCAGCACGGTATCAGTCGGATTAAGCCCTTCCCGGAACTGTTCGTGAGAAAGGCCTTCGGAAAAGGTTTCGAGGAGAATCTGAACAACCCCTTTGATCGCAGGTTTTACAATAGTTTCAAAGCACGGCGTCGGATTGGTCAGTTCGCTGGTATAAAACTTCAATAGATAGGGGTTTTTCCGGTAACGAGCCACCGTGGCCCGTACATAGAGTTCGAATTTGTTCAGAGGGTCGGTTTCCAGATTCTTGATCTCCGCAACCCGCTTCAGGGTGGCGAATTGCTCGTTGAGAACCTCTGCATAGAGGCCTTCTTTCCCGCCAAAGTAATACGAGATCATGGACAGATTGACCCCGGCTGACTTTGCCAGTTTCCTGACACTAACACCGTTGTACCCCTTTTCGGCAAAAAGCGGTGTCGCAACAGCGATCAAAGTAGCCCGACAGTCATTGTCAGCCATGCAGCGCCTCCGGAATAAATATTTTCTTGAAGACTTTTTACAACCTGAATTGAAACGATTTTACCTCGATAAAATCAGCCAGACCGTACTTTCCCAGTTCACGGCCATAACCTGACTGCTTGCACCCGCCGAAAGGGGCAAGAATGTTGAAGCTGCCGCCATTGATGTCGACCTGCCCTGCCCTCATACACCGGGCAATGCGAAGTGCCCTCTCATTGTCCCCGGACCAGACCGCACCGGCCAGCCCATACATGGTGTCGTTGGCGATACGCACCGCCTCGTCCTCGTCACGATAGGTGATGATGGCCAGGACCGGTCCGAATATCTCCTCGCGAGCGATAGTCATCCCGGGATGGACGTGACCGAACACGGTCGGCTTGACATAATAGCCGATTTTCATCCCTTCGGGGCCTTCGGGACCGCCATAGAGGAGCTCTGCCCCCTCGTCGATCCCAGTGCGGATGTATTCCCTCACCCGGTCCCGCTGCCGGGCGGAGACGAGTGGCCCCAACCTGGTGTTGGCGGCAAAAGGGTCGCCAACCACAAAGCCACCTGCCGCCTCCACTGCCATGCCCGCTGCCTGCTCATAGAGGGATTCAGGGACCAGCATCCGCGTCATAGCGTTGCAGGTCTGGCCGGAATTAAGGAAGCAGGCGGCCACGGTAGCCTTGACTGCCGCCGGCAGGTCGGCGTCATCCAGGATAATCGCTGCCGACTTTCCTCCCAACTCGAGAGTCACTCGTTTGACAGATTGGGCGGCCAGCTCAGCAACTCGTCTGCCGGCCCGGCTCGAACCGGTAAATGATACCATGTCCACTTCGGGATGGGAGGCGAGCGCTTCGCCCACAACCTCCCCCGTGCCGGTCACCAGATTGAGAACGCCGGCCGGTACCCCTGCCTCGTGCGCGATCTCGGCCAGAATGAATGCGCTCAGGGGCGCCTGTTCGCTCGGCTTGAGCACCACCGTGCAGCCTGCAGCCAGGGCCGGCGCCACCTTTGCGACCACCTGGTGGAGCGGGTAGTTCCAGGGAGTTATGCAGACCGCTGTCCCCGCAGGTTCCTTCAGGACGAGGGAGTTGCCGATCCGTTCCTCGAATGGGTAGTCGAGGACGAGCCGGGAATAGCTTTCCATGACCGCCGCAGGAAGCCATGCCTGAATACGCTGGGAAAGTTTGAAGGGCATTCCCACTTCACTGCTGATGGTAGCCGCTATTTCATCGGAGCGGGCCGCGAGCGCCTGATGCATCTTTGCCAACAGGGCCGACCGTTCCTCCCTGGATGAGCCGGCCCACCCTTCAAAAGCGGCACGCGCCGCATCCGCCGCTGCAGCGGCATCCCCGACAGCCCCTTCCGGTATCGTGCCGATCACCCGTTCCGTCGCCGGGTTGAGAATCTCGATGACTCCCTTCCCCTGCGGCGATACCCACTCACCGTTGATGTACAGCCTGTCACGGACTTGCATGACACCTCCTTTCAGGCGCCGCTCCCTGCCTGCAGGTCAATCGATCATTTCCCAGAGGGATATTTCGACCGGTTCGGCCAGAAGCCTGTCCGCCTTGTCCAGGAAGGAAACCAGATGGGGTTTCTCCAGGTGCTCATCCAGGTCTTCCCTGCTGCACCAGTTTTCATAAAACATGAAGCGGGCCTTGTCACCTTCGGCCTGATGCAGGTCGTAGTTGATGCATCCTTTTTCCCTGGTAGTCGGTGCGACGAGGGCCAGAAGCTCCTTCCTGACCTCCTCCTCCATCCCGGGCCTGGCCTTTATCCGTGCTACCACGGTTACTCTATTTTTCGGCATGAGATTCTCCTTCTGCTCTGTTATTCGGCAGCAATCCTTTACCGACTTATAACGTTTGCCGTCGTGCGACGGCCACACAATTACAGTTCGTTCAGTATTTCCAGCCGCTTCACCCTGTACTCTTCTTCGGTGATCAACTTTTTGTTCCGCAGATCATTCAGCATCAAGAGGCGCTCTTCGACACTTTTTTTATTGGCCGCGGCCGGTTTTTCCCTTGTTTCAGCGGGGTTTATCGCTTTGCTCCCCGTGCCGGCTCTGTCCGGACCTTGCAGGATAGTCGGCACGGCGACGGGAACAGCGGGGCCCGCAATGGGAAATATTACCCAATCCGGGCGCTTCATAGTAAAATCCTCCATTCCCTGTTTCGCGGCCAGCGACCATTTTCGGGGCTCGCCTGCAGTCCGTAATCCCGGCAGAAACGGGTAAAGTCGCCGGTCTTCATTGTCTTTCACATCTCTCATAACATCACCGAAGATGATGCTGATCTGACCATCCTGGCAAAAAACCCTGCCGGTCGATACCTTGCGCTCATTCATGAGTCCCATAAGGGCAGGATAATGGCCGATGACGGCGAACGTGACATCCTCGTCGGGGGCTGCCAGTGCAAGCCCTTCCCGGATGTATTCACTCATGACCTTGAGTACGGAGTCGCTGAAAAGCTGAACCGTTTTCTCCTTCCCCGGAATCCGGACCACGATCGATTCGAGTACGCTGTGGAGGCGATCAACGGAAATATCAGTGGGATGGGCGTTGGCGGGGACAGTGAAACCCGGCTGACGATCTTGTTTTTCAATAGCCACAAACTGATCGCGGGACTGCCAGAGAGATTTGACGAAGGCATCTCCTCCTGGGCCGGATTTCATGGTTGCACATCCCGGAATCCCCAAGCATACGGCCAACAGCACCAGGAAGCATGCCGCAAACCGGTTCCTGTAAAGGTTATCACGTCTTTCCATTGTTCGCTCCTTTTCATCAGGTTGACAGTTCACGTCGACTGCATCAGTTCTCTTACCATCATACTGACCGCAGGTCAAGGCCGGTTCCGCTATTTGATGGCAGATACCTTTTCCGATGAGTTATTACGGATTTTAAATGGAAAGGGGCGCACGGGCGCCCCTCTCTTTCTTTCAAGATGCAATGTACTGCAACGGATTTATTCCGAAGCTGGGCCGATGTCCACGTTTGATAAGATTGATTGTTTTATTTGGCTGCCGGTACCGGTTGCAGCTGATCAACCATATCCTGCACCTCTTTCAGCTTCTTTTCGATTTTTTGCAGATCTTCAGCCGAGTAGGTCTTGCCCTTCTCCATGTCCGCACGCACTTTCTTCATCTTTTTCTCGATGGTTTGGGCTGAGGTCAGGCAATTATTGGAAGCAAGATTACAGATGACCTGCTCCTGGCTGCTCTGTTCCGCTGCAAAAGCCGGCACCGTGGCGGACATCATTAATGCCGCCAGTACGATAATTGCTCTTTTTTTCATATCTCTCCTCCGTTGGATAATTATAGACTGAAAAATCTAAAATGGCAGCTTGCCGTAACCCATAAGGCTAAATGCCGGGGTCAGAAGGCAGGTGAAGCTCAGGACAATGAACATCACCGCGGCAATCTTGGCGTTGATCTTGCCGTAAGTCACGCCGGTAACGGTAAAGCAAATAACGACGAACGTCACGTTCATGAATGCCAGATAGGGGGCTACGCCGATAAATGTCTTACCATCGGGCTTCACCCCGCCGCCGGTGTAAAAGAGATACGCATAAATTGCACATACGATGCCGACAAGCAAAGCGCCGTTTCCTACGGTACGCAGATCTGTCACACCCGTCATAAGGGCATGGCCGGTCTGCAGATAGAGGACGCCGAATACGAAAAGCAGCCCGGCGGTAAAGGGATCGGTAAAAACTGCTGCCTGAAGAATCGCGCCTATGACAACGAGTGTGCCCACAATTACGCTGACAAAACCGGTAGTTTTGACTTCACCGTAGCCGAGGAAAAACATCCCGACCGGAATCCACATGATGCTGATCAAAACAAGAAGAGCTAACGTCATAATATTTCTCCTTACCATCTTTATATCCCCTCCCGGGCCGGCCTCGTTGGCGGTAGCCGGGAGTGGGGTGAGACCGCCGCCTATTCGGCGGTGGTCGGGTCAATGATGGTCTTCACCTCGGCAACGCTGTTGGCGGGGAATCCGCCCTGCTTGGCGTGCTCCAGGACCATTTCCTTGTTGGGGGCGATGTAGATGCAGTAGATCTTGTCGTCGGTGACGTAGCTCTGCACCCACTGGATTTGAGGGCCGAGCCCTTTGAGAACGCTGCACGATTTCTGCGAGATATTCTGCAGCGTCTCAGCAGACAATTGCCCCGCTCCCGGCAGTTCCCGTTCGATTACGTACTTGGGCATGATATGCTCCTTTCACTGATTTTCGGGTTGGTTACCAGTAGAAAAACGTGCCGAGCGCAACCATGTTGGAGTTCTGATGCAATCCGTTATGCCACTTGTCCTGGGCCCAGGTGTATTCGCCGATGATCTGGGTGAACTTGTTGATGTTGTAGGTAACTGCGCCGACTGCCGCCTGCTGGGTCTTGATGTTGTTGCCGGTGTCAGCACCCGCTGCGATGGCGTTGGACTGGCCGTAGTTGACCCCCAGCTTGAGTTCGGGTGTCAGCATGTAGGTGGTCTGGGCCAGGAAGCCCCAGTTCTTCCGCTCATGACCGGCTGCATCAGTCGCGTCGCCACCCTGCAGGCCGAGCATACCGAGGGCCTGGCCGCCATAACCGGACACCAGCATATCAAGACCGCCCAGCCCGACCCCGACGCCTGCGGCGCCGCCGACAGAAGTGGCATGCCCACCGGGACGCACAGGACTGATTTGCTCGAAAGTTGCCGTCTGATAGAGGCCGGACACCCAAGCCTGCATCTTTCCGCCGGTGAAGGTGGTGGCGTAGGAAATCTCGCTTTCGAGGCGCGGTACGTTACGCTTTGTTGCTGTGCCGATATCGTTGGTGTCATTGACGCTGAAGGCGACCTTGACACCGCCGAGGCTCGGAGTGGTGTAGCGGATCTGGGCGCCGAAATTGGGATAGAGGTAGCCATAGCCGATATGGCCCATCGTCGGGCCGTTGTTTACCGGTCCCACGACGCCGGCGCCGAAGAGGGTCATGTCGGTGAGGATGTTTTTTGCCATGTAGAGGTTGATAGCACGGCCGGCCAGAACCTGGCCAAAACTTCCATCCGCCGTGATGTTGATTTCACGGAAATCGATATTGGGGGAGATGTCGGTGCGGCTTCCGCCGTTGTTCTGGATCTGCGGATAGATGCCTAGCCGTACGGCATAGTCAACGCCTTTGGTGGTAGGGGCCTTGATGTTGAAGCCAATCCCCACCGGCAGAAGACCGGTCCGGACCCTAAACTGTTGCTGGGCTTCGGCGCTGTTGGCTGTCGGGTCCTGGAGAATACCACCGATCAGACCGGGGGCCGGCCTCTTCTCGGTCGCCTGATAATCACCGAAGACGTTAAGGAAACCATCGGTGCTGAATTGCCAGCCATTCTCTCCGCCGATGACGAACGCTGCTTCTGCAGATGGTATTGCGGTAAGCGCCAGGAGCAGCACCGCGACACATGATATTATTCTCTTCATTTGTACCTCCTCCTTTATTGTTGTGCTGTAACGATAATACTGGCCATGCTTGGTATGGATGTGAACCAATCTTCTCTTCCCCAACAATGAAGCAAGCTCTGGCAATCCCGGATGCAGTTAAACGATGTTTGATGTTAATTAATCGGGCGATTAACGGGTGGCTCAACAACCTCCCCTCCCGCGTAGCCCTTCCGCTGATCATCAGCCTGCACTGAGCCCTTTATGGCAGCCAATGAGGTTGAACATCCCTCCCGACACCCAAACTGATGTGCAATGCCGAGGGATTCAGTCACCGGCTCGGGGAGATCCAGGCTTCTGGTGTGCAGCGGGCCATGCCCGTTGCACCTCTCCCCCTCAGTGCCTGCCGTGCGGAGCTGCAATGAATCCGCAAATTCGATTTTCCTTCACCATCGCCGCCCGGTGCGCCGATCGCTTTGAGAAATACATTTTTGCAACTTGAGTGCCAAAATAAAACGATATTCTTCCAGATAAAACTACACTAAGAGTTTTCTCGATTTTTTTTGTAACTATATAAAAATTTAGGATTTTTTAGCCGGGTGCACCTCTCACGTAAAAAATGCAAAAAAGCAAAATACGTGTAGAGAAAGACCACAACGTGGAGATTATTCCCACCACACTAGGTAATATCCGGACAACTGACGTGAGATGAGATCGAAATCGATCCCGATAAGGATAAATTTAATTTTCACCAATCAAACATTGTTTGACATTTTGGCATATATATTGCTAATATTAACACTATTAAGTTAGGTAATTTCATGGCAGAAAACCTGAGTCCCTCAGTTTTTAGCGCGTTTTCGTGCCACTATGAGGATAGATATGGAAAGCGTGGAGACTGGTCTTCATCACTACAAATTTGAAGTGCCGGAGATCATTTTTGGCAGAGGGCTTTTGAACCAGATCGGCCCATGCGCACGGCGTCTCGGTGGTCGCAAGGTTTTTCTGGTCAGCGATCAGGGGCTCTTTAACGCCGGTTGGGTGGACATGGCCATGCGCAGCATGTTGGAAGCAGGCCTGTCATTCGTCTACTACGACCAGGTAACCCCCAACCCCAGGGATACGGAGATCGAAGAGGGGGCCAAAGAGTATATCCGTCACGGCGCCGATGTGATCGTCGGGCTTGGCGGGGGGAGTGCCATGGACACGGCCAAGGGGGTTGCAATCCTGGTCTCTAACGGCGGCCGTATCAGGGATTTTGAAGGACCTGACAAGATCATCCGCCCCCTTCCTCCTCTCGTGCTCTGTCCCACGACCTGCGGCACCGGCTCCGACGTCTCCCAGTTCGCCATCGTCAACGATACCGAACGACGCTGCAAGATGACCATCATGAGCCGTTGTGTAGCCCCCGACATCAGCCTCACCGATCCGGACACGCTCGCAACCCTCCCCGACGAATACGTCTGCACCACCGCTACGGATGCCCTAAGCCATGCCATGGAAGCATTTTTCTCCATAGCGTCCACCTCATTGACCGATGTCCATGCCATCAAAGCCATGCGCCTTCTCACCAAAAGCCTGGTGAAAGCCGTGCGGGAAAGGACCCCCGAAGACCTGGAAAATCTCTCACGGGCAAGCCTGCATGCGGGAATGGCTTTTTCCAATTCACTGCTCGGGATCGTTCACGCCCTGGCTCACCCGATCGGCGGCTTTTACGACACAAACCACGGCAGTGTCAACGCGGTGCTCCTGCCGGAGGTGCTCCGCTATGATCTCCCTGCTGTCACGGAAAAACTGCCGGAACTAGCCTGGGGGCTCGGACACCTGACCAGGGGGGAAACCGCCGGAGCGGCAGAAAGGGTGCAGGATACCGTCGAGGCTTTGCTCGATGCCAGCGGGGCGCCACGGAGTCTCAGAAGCCTCGGGGTTGTACGGGAAGATCTGCCTGACCTGGCACGCAAGGCACTCAAGGATGTCTGTATCGTCACTTCGCCGCGCGAAGCGGATGAAAAGGATTTGCTCAGAATTCTGGAGAAGGCGTACTGATGGAAGAAGTCAAACGTACCCATATTGATGAGGCCAGTCTCGAGCACCTCCTCGGACTCGATAGCTCCAAAATCGGATTTTACTCCGAAGTAAAGCAAAAGATCCAGGAGTTGGAGGCCGCCAATCTTGGGCTGCGCACCAAGTCCAATGAACTCCAGGCGGTGTTCGACTCTATCGCCGACGGCGTCGTCATTTATGACAACAACGGGTTTGTCCAGCATCGGAACCATGTCTGCCCGCATCATTTCCCCAAGGAAACCATTGTCGGCGCTTCCTGCAATAGGCTTTTTCACCCCGAGCTACAGCACGCCCCATTGAACTGCCCGGTGGAGCGGGCGCTTGCAGGAGAAAGCGTCCAGATATCTTTCTCGACCCATAAAAATGACGCGGAGCCCCGCTATTTTGACGTCACGGCCACCCCCATGGAGGACTCCGTCGGCCACCCCCGGGCGATATTTTTCCTGCGAGACGTGAGGTAAAAACGACTCCAAGAGCTGCAACTGCTCCAGTCAGAGAAGATGTCGAGCATAGGGCTTCTGGCTGCCGGGGTAGCCCACGAGATCAATAACCCCCTGACCTCGGTGGCCGGTTATGCCGAAGCCCTGCTGAGGCGTTTACGTGACAACCCGGAACTGCAGGAAGACCCTCGTCTCGAAGAATTCTCCAAATACCTGGCCGTCATTATCCGGGAATCCTACCGATGCAAGGGTATCATCGATTGCCTGCTGAGCTTCAGCCGGAAATCGGATGGGTCCACCGGAAAAGTTGATATCAATCAGGTCCTGCATGAGGTTCTGGCACTGGTGCAGCATAAGTCCCGCTATGAAAATGTCGAGATCCGGATTGAACTTCAGCCCGGCCTGCCGCCGGTTCGAGGTGATGTCGCAGGGTTGAGCCAGGTATTCATGAACCTCTTGATAAACGCCCATCAGGCTATCAAAGGGTCCGGCACTGTGGAAATATCTACCATGAGTAACGGTTCCTCAGTCATTATTCAGGTGAAAGATTCAGGATGCGGCATCCATCCCGACAATCTTGACCATATTTGGGAACCTTTCTTTACAACCAAATCAGTCGGATTGGGACTTGGACTCGGCCTGGCCGTCACCTTCAACATCGTCAAGAGGCATGAAGGCGAAATCAAAGTTGAAAGCCAGAAGGGAGTTGGGTCCGTTTTTACCGTTAGTTTACCAATTTTTCAGGAGTAAGCATGCATAACGACATCAAAGTCCTCATCGTCGAAGATGAACAGCCCCTCAGGGAATTGCTGCAGATGGAGCTCTCCCGCAGTGGGTACAAGGTGCAAACCGCTGCCAACGGCGAGGAGGGATTCAACACTTACAAGGAGCAGATATTCAACGTGGTCCTCCTCGATGTGCGGATGCCGGGGGCTGGCGGCGTGGAAACCCTGCAACTGATGCGCGCGGAATCGAACATCCCGGAAATCATCATGTTTACCGGTCATGGCACCATCGAAACGGCGGTCGAGTGCATCAAGCACGGAGCCTACGACTATCTCACCAAACCGGTGAAACTCGATGAACTGGAAATGCTGATCGGCAAGGCGTATGAAAAAAACCGTCTCAGGTTGGAAAACATCAATCTGAAGCTGGAAGTCAACAAATTTGAAGATCATCGGATTATCGGCAAAAGCCAGGCTATCCAGAAAGTTCTGGAAACCGTCAAGCGCTGGGGACCGACCGATGAGCATGTCATAATCCATGGCGAGAGCGGCACCGGTAAGGAACTGATAGCCCGCGCCGTTCACGATGCCAGTCGTCGTGTCAATAAACCATTTGTCACCGTGAATTGCGGGCGGCTTAACATCAATACCGCCGAAAGCGAACTGTTCGGCCACATGCAAGGGGCTTTTACCGGCGCGACTAAAGGGAGGGCAGGACTCTTCGAACTGGCCCATACCGGTACGCTCTTCATGGATGAGGTCTCGGAAATGCCCCTTGACGTCCAGGTGAAGATGTTACGGGTCCTGGAAACCAGCACCTTCCGCCGCATGGGTGGGAACCAGGACATCAGCGTCGATGTCCGTATGGTTTTCGCAACGAATAAAAACCTGCAGGAATGCGTAAACCGAGGTGAATTCCGGGAAGACCTCTTCCACCGGATCAATCTCCTCCCGATCAATTTACCTTCTCTGCGGGAACGCCCTGATGATATAATTCCACTTGCCTGGTATTTCATCAAAACCGCCTGTGAACGGGGCCAGGAAAACTGGGAAATCACGGAAGAAGCCATGTCTTCCCTCTGTGCCTATAGCTGGCCCGGCAATATCCGGGAACTGCGCAACACCATCCGCCGCGCCTGCATTCTGGCCAGCGAGACGGTAATTACTCCAGACCTCTTGCCGTTTTCCCCCCCGAAAACGCCCCCTTCCCTTCCGGCTAGCGGCTCTAATGACGTGCAACCCGTACCTCTCCCCCTCCACGTCATCGAGCGTGCCCACATCGAAAATATTCTCGCACTGGTGGAAGGCAACAAGAGCCGCGCGGCAAAGATTCTTGAAATCGACCGTAAGACCCTCTATACGAAGCTGGAGAAATACGGCATAAACGCGGAATAAAGGTGACTCGAGGTTACCATGAAACTTATCGATTCTTTCGGCAGGAAAATCAACTACCTCCGCCTATCTGTTACCGACCGATGCAACATGCGCTGTAGTTATTGCATGCCGGCAGAAGGGGTTTCCAAACTCTGCCATGAAGACATTCTCAGTTATGAGGCGCTGTTTCGGATCGCCCAGTCGGCGGTGGCGCTCGGTATCGAAAAAATCAGGGTTACCGGCGGAGAACCGCTCATAAGAAAAGGAATAGTCGATTTTCTTGCGCGGCTGGCCGGCATTCCCGGTCTTAAACAACTGGTCTTGACCACCAATGGGCTCCGCCTCGGAGAAATGGCCGAGGAACTGCGGGCGGCGGGCGTACAGCGCCTGAATATCAGCCTCGATTCCCTGCAGCAGGAAGTTTTCGCCCGCATTACCCGTGGCGGCGATTTGTCGCGGGTCGTGGCGGGAATTACCGCTGCCGAACGGGCGGGTTTCCCGGTCAAGATCAACATGGTGGTGATGCGGGGAATCAATGACGCGGAGGTTATCGATGTCGCCTCCCTCGCCCTGCACAAGCCATACACGGTCCGTTTCATCGAATATATGCCGGCCATCAAGGAAAGAAACTGGCAGTCCCTGCTGGTTTCCGGTCAGGAAATCATGGCACGCGTCGGCGAGAGATTCGAATTCAGTCCGGTGGACAAGAAAAATCTGGCCGGACCGGCCCGGGAATACCGCATAACAGGGGGAGTCGGCACAATCGGCGTCATCACCCCCATTACCGGCCATTTCTGCGGAGACTGCAACCGGATACGGGTGACCGCAACAGGGATGGCCAAAGGCTGCCTTTTTTCCGCGGCAGAAGTGGACCTGAAGCCGTACACCATGACTTCAGACACCCACGCTCTACATGAAGCCCTGCGCAGGATCGTGACGATCAAGCCGGGAATGCACCACGTCACAGCCCGGCAATCTGATCACACCCCGTTTGCCATGTCCGGCGTGGGGGGCTGACATTACATGAGGAGAATCAGACATATGGATGCCAAGGTTATAGCAGTCTGCACTAGCACGAACAAAGGTGAACGGAAAACTCCCGTGGGATCGGTGGAATTGCGTGAAAATCACGGCATCGTCGGTGACGCTCATGCCGGTGCATGGCACCGGCAGGTAAGCCTCCTGGCGCAGGAAAGCATCGCTAAAATGCAAAAGCTCGGGCTGGCGGTGGATGCAGGTGATTTTGCCGAAAATATCACTACTGCCGGAATCGACCTACCTTCACTCCCCGTGGGCACCCGGCTGTCCATTGGCGCTACCCTTCTGGAAATTACCCAGATCGGCAAGGAGTGTCACACCCGCTGCGCCATCTTTTACCAGGCGGGGGACTGCGTTATGCCAAAAGAAGGTATTTTCGCCAGAGTCCTCATGGGGGGGGCCATTACAGCCGGGGACCAGATCAACCGGGTCGATCAGTAGTGCTTGCGGATAAAGCGGGAGCCTGATTTGAGAAAACAGAAAAGTAGGCCAGAAGCGGTCTCTGAATTGCGCCACCGTGCGGAAGAGCAATTTCTTGTTAAAAAGGCGGCTATAGTTCTTCCTTGTACTGAAAAAGATACGCTGAAACTCCTCCAAGCATTCCAGGACCACCAGATTGAGTTGGAGAGGCAGATCGAAGATCTGCGCAGGTCCAGGGAGGAACTTGAGACATCGCGGAATAAGTACGCCTTCCTCTACGATTTTGCCCCGGTAGGCTATTTTACTTTCGACCGTGACGGGACTATCCAGTCTGTTAACCTGACCGGAGCCAACCTGCTGGGGAGAGAACCTTCTCTCTTGGTCAACCTGCACTTTGAGCATTTCGTCGCAGATGAAGATCGCCTCACCTTCACTGATTTCCTCCGGATGGTATTTCTAAGCCGGGACAAAGAGACTTGCAGGCTGAAGCTCTCGAAAGGCGACAACCAGCCGCTTTTTGTACGGATAGAGGCAACTGCTACCGAATCAGGGGACAAGTGTCACGCCGCGCTGGTGAACATCACCGAGCGCAGGCGGGCGGAAGAGGCCCTGCGGGAGAGTGAATACAATCTGGCAAAGGCACAGGCAATGTCCCATGTGGGGTCTTGGAGCTCGGATCCCGCAACTGGCACGTTGAAAGCCTCAGATGAACTGCTGCGCATTTTCCGCCTTAGCCACGAAGAAGCAACGCAGGAAGCTTTTGCCGGCGTTATCCATCCGGAAGACCTTGAAAACGTCATGGACCACCTCCGGCAAGGCACGGAACAAGGGAAAAACTATGAAATCGAACATCGCCTGCTGCTGAGAGATGGCACATCAAAGTGGGTATATTCGATCGTCGAGCCGTCTGTCAATATCGCTGGAAAAGTTCAGAAGCTCTACGGCACGACTCAGGACATAACCGAGCGCAAACTGGTCGAGGTCAAGTTAAGAAACCAAAAGAACGAATTGCAGGCAATATTCGATTCGGTCAACGACGGCGTCATCGTCTTCGACCACAACGGCTTGATTCAGCATCTCAATCACATCTGTCCGCAGTTTTTTCCTGAGGAGGTCCTTTCTGGCGGGTCCTGCAGGGATATTTTTCATCCGGAAATCACCAGCTCACCAGATAACTGCCCCGTAGAACGGGCTCTCCGTGGCAAAAGGGCTGAAAAATCGCTGGCTTACGTGCGCAAGGGGCATAAAACCCGATATATCGACATCACCGCCAACCCTATAGAAGATGCATTGGGAGAGAAAAACCGGGCTCTCGTCTTTTTTCGGGATGTGACGTCAAAAAGGCTTCAGGAACTGCAGTTGATCCAGACCGATAAAATGTCGAGTATCGGGGTGCTTGCCGCCGGGGTCGCCCATGAAATCAACAACCCGCTCACCTCGGTTGCCGGCTACGCGGAAGCCCTGCTCCGCCGCTTCCGCGACGATCACACCCTGGGAGAGGACATCCGGATGGAGGTCTTTCAAAAATACCTAAAGGTCATCGTCCGGGAGTCTTACCACTGTAAGGGGATCATAGACCGGCTCCTCAACTTCAGCAGAAAATCGGACGGTTCCGCTGATGTGGTGGATATCAACGAAATCCTGCGGGAAACTCTCGAACTCGTCAGGCATAATGCACTCTATGAAAATATCGAAATCCAGACCAACCTGCAGGCAGACCTTCCCCTGGTCAATGGCGATCCAGCCGGACTTCGGCAGGTCTGCATGAACCTGTTGATGAACGCCCACCAGGCGCTGAAAGGGGCCGGTCTGATTGAGATAACAACGATGCACTCCGATGAAACAGGGGTCTACATCCAGATACGTGATACGGGCTGCGGCATTGATAGGGATGCAATCGATCAGATATGGGACCCCTTCTTCACAAACAAAGATTCGGGTAAAGGCCTCGGTCTCGGCTTGGCCATCACGTACAATATCGTAAAGTATCACGGAGGCGATATCAGCGTGGAAAGCCATATTGGCGAAGGATCACGATTTACGGTGAGATTGCCTGTCTGCTGTGAGCTAATCAGGAGAAAAAGCTCTCAGGATTTCTGAATTCAATTACCGCTCTGTATCTATTGAAGTAAACGGAGACGGCAGAGTTGATTATTGTTGCATTTTTCCCCACCGTCACGGCCATGTTCATCGCAAGATGGGGATAATTTCCTCTTACCCGCCGACATTCTCCTCCTCGCAGCCCGTTATGTGCCCTCTGTAAAGCCCTTCAGAGAAATCAGGGCACCTTGCCGGCTGCTCATTAACCCTAAACGGGTAATTTCTCCACAGTGTAGAGAATGCGCCCAATTACTGCGTGAAGCTCGGCAAGCCGTTTTTCGCAGATGCAGTCAGATGTTTACTCCCGGCGCTCTCCCGCTACCGTTGGAGCCACAACGGCTGGGGTAAGGCTTTTGGCACAATCACTGTTTTTGGTTATTGGCATTGGCGTTGTAGCTATTACGTTCTGAATATGCGAACCTGCCGGGTTTCCAAAACCCGGCGGGTTAAATACCGGCAAGCATGAATGACGAAATTGAGCAATAACGAATGATCCCTTTTGAAACAATTACTATTCTCCAGCGGGAGGGCCTGCGCCCTCCCAAGATGTTGACGCTCGCTATCACCGGCGCCTGCAACCTCAACTGTTCTCACTGCTGGGTCGATGCAGGAGTGTCCACCTCCGCCTCTCACGTACCGGAGCAGACACTCCGCCGACTGATCGAAGAATTTGCGGCTCTTGGCGGTGAGGGTATCCGCTTGACCGGCGGCGAACCACTCTGTCACCCCGGCTGGCTGAAACTCATGCAATTTGCCCGCGCAATCGGGTTGCATAGTATTTCATTGCAAACTAATGGCATGCTCTTCACAGATGACCATGTTGCAGCCTTGCGCGAACTCGACTTCCCGGGGCTTTCGATTCAGATCAGTCTGGATGGGGCTACGGCATCAACGCATGATCTGGTTCGGGGGGAGGGATCTTTCAAGGAGGTGTTGGAGGGAATTAGGCGCCTCGTGCTTGTGGGGCTCGCGGGGCGCATTACCATTTTCTTTACGGAGATGCGGCACAACCTGGAGGAGATTCCGGCTCTGCTCAAGCTCGCGAACGATCTGGGAATCGAATCCGTGGTCACCGGCTCCCTGGTTCTCTGCGGCCGGGCGGCAGTAGAATCCCTCGTTGCCCCGCCCGGTTTGGAGCAGTACCAACGGTTGCTGCATCGCTTCGACGCCGACCCGGAATTCAGGGAGCTCTATAAAAATATTGGCACAATGGCTGCTCTGGAATGGAAGCAGGAATCCGCCCCCCGAATGGACTGCTGCACGTTTGTGGAAAACCCTTACCTTACCCCGGCTGGCAGGCTCTATCCCTGCGTACTGTGCCATACGGATCAGTTCTCTGTGTCAGGTGTGTTTGGCAAGAATCTGGCGGCTGCTTTTGCCGAAGGAGCCCCCCTGTGGTCTTCCCTGATGGAGACCAGTCATTGTCGCGCCGAGTCGATTCCGGCATGTCAGCAGTGTGCCGTCAAGCATGTCTGCGCCGGAGGCTGCATGGGGCGGGCCTGGGGTAGCTGTGGCGATCTCCTGGCGGCCGACGACCGCTGTGAACTGCGCCGGACCGTTTCTCCGAAGAACAAACCCCTCAATACATAGACCTGCATTTATTAATTCTCTCCCTTATTCCTTCGCACATTTCCACCATTTTTCTGCTTGCCCTCCTCATGCGGGGTGAAATTACCCACTGTGGATAATATCCATACCGCAACTATGGCCTGATCAAGGCTGTTTTCTAAAAAAATGTTTCATAATTCCCCTCATGTCCTGTTCCGGCTGTTGGCCAACATTGTCTCTAATAGCTGTAAACTGCTGTAAATAAACCAATGTTTCTTATTGGCATTAGCCTTGCTTTAACGAAGAACAACATGGCTAAAATGAACCAATAAACAGCATAATAAAGTTCTGTTCATGACTGGCGGTAGTTGCTAAAACGAAGTTATAGGGAGGTGATAGGCAAGAAGTAGTTAAGTAATCGCCCGGGAGCTGAATCGTTTCGAAGCAATCTATGAAACACCATCAAAAATACCAAAAGGAGGAAGTACCCATGTCTCACAACAAAGATGTAAAACGGACCCTCAAGAACGAAAGACTGGAATACCCGATCAAGATGATGCACGCATATCCTTCCGTAAACGTCGGTTGGGGTGCACATACGATGGTTGGCAATGACGCCAAGGCCCTCGGTATGACCAATGCCCTGATCGTCACCACCGGCCTGAAGGGCACCGGCATTGTCGAGACCATCCAGGGCGTGCTGAAGGCTGCCGGGGTTGCTTCCACGGTGTTCAGCGGAGTTACACCCAACCCGAAAGATCATGAAGTCATGGCAGGCGCCAAGGTCCTGGCCGCCGGCAAATTTGACGGTCTGATCAGTCTCGGCGGCGGCAGTTCCCACGACTGCTGCAAAGCCATCAAACTCGTTCACAGCCATGACGGTCAGGATGTCAGAAGCTTTGAAGGTGCTTTCAAGGCAACCAAGGCCAACACTATTCCCCAGCTTGCCATCAACACCACATCGGGAACCGGTTCGGAAGTATCCTGCTTCTCGATCATCAACCATACCGACAAGAAGTACAAGATGGCCCTGTTCGATCCCAACTGCACCCCCAGCAAATCCGTCAATGACCCGCTGATCCACCAGTGCATGCCTGGCGAGCTGGCCGGCTACACCGGCATGGACGCCCTTGCTCATGGCGTTGAAGCTATCACCTCCCGCCTGGGTGTTATCTCCGCATACGGCCCGGGCCTGAGCGCCATCTCGCTCATCTTCCAGAACCTGCGTCAATCGGCAATGAACAGAAACAACGACAAAGCCGTCGAAGCAATGGTCTGGGCTGAAATGGCCGCTGCCTACAGCTTCAACAGCGCCGGTCTCGGCCTGATTCACAGTATGGCTCATGCCCTGGGCGGTATGTACGATGCTCCTCACGGCCTGTGCAATGCCATCGGCCTTGCTCCTGTCATGACCTTCAACCTGCCGGCCTGCCCGGAGCGTTTCAGGATGATGGCACAGGCTGCCGGTCTTAACGTAAGCGGATTGTCCGATATGGCAGCTGGCCATGCATTTATTGAAGCTTGTTTGGAGCTGAAAGCTGATCTGGGCATCACCAAGACCTTTACGGATCTCGGTCTGCTTGAAAAAGACGTCGAAGGTCTGTCAAAATTCTCTGTTGCCGACATCTGCACAGAAGGCAACCCAACCGATACCGGTCTGCAGGATATGATCGGCATCTTCCACCAGTGCATGTAATTGTTAAAGTAATTCGGTTGTTTGACTAGGTAAAGGTATGCCGCTGGCCCCGAGAAAAGGAAGATACTCCTTACCGGGTGCCAGCGGCTTATTTTTTGAAAGAATACGCAGCATCTAAAAACTCAATGTTCTCGCATAGGCGTAAAGATTGCAAAGAAAGACAGTGCCGGGAGATTTAAAACAGCCTTTATGCTATACTAAACATAGGGTTCTCTTGCGTAATGTACGCGAAACGCCATTGAATCTTTTCTGACACCAAAATTCAACGATACGAGGCCATCATGATTACCGAACAAGGGGTTAAGGATCTTCTCAACACAAGTGGCTACATCGCCGACGATGCCATCGCCACCGCCGTTTTTCTGGCCATCCACATGGAGAAGCCGATCCTGATCGAAGGCCCCCCCGGCGTAGGGAAGACCGGCCTGGCCAAGGCCCTCTCCTCTGCACTGGATTTCCCCCTGGTGAGACTTCAGTGCTACGAAGGGATCGACGAGGGGAAGGCGCTCTACGACTGGGAGTACGGCAAGCAGCTGCTCTATACCCAATTGCTGCGTACCCAGCTAGATACCTACCTCTCCGTATCGGCTGACCTGCGGGAAGCCGTCGAGCGTCTTTCTGCCGAAGAGAGCCTGTTCTTTTCCAAAAATTTCCTGGTACAGCGTCCGATTCTGCGCAGTTTTCTGTCCGAAAAACGATCCTTGCTGCTGATCGATGAGATCGACCGCTCCGATGACGAGTTCGAAGCGCTGCTGCTGGAGTGTCTGAGCGACTTTCAGGTTTCTATCCCCGAATTGGGCGTCATCGAGGCCAAGAGAAAGCCGCTGACGATCCTGACCAGTAATGGCACGCGCATGATATCCGACGCCTTGCGTAGACGCTGCCTGTATCTCTATATAGGTTATCCGGAGCTGGATCGGGAGGTGGCGATCGTCTGCGCGAAATTCCCCGATCTCTGCGGGAATCTGGCACAGCAGATGGTGGCATTTCTGCGCAAGGCCCGCGAACTGAATCTGCGCAAGCCTCCCAGTGTCTCCGAAACCCTTGACTGGGCCCAGGTGCTTTCGATCATGAAGGCGACACAGCTTACCCCTGAGGTGGTTGCCAGTACCGTCGGGGTGATTGCCAAACACCAGACCGACCTGCAGAAGGTAACGGACCTGGCCGTACAGGAATTGAGCTAGCCATGGAACGGATAATCACCCGCTTTGTCGCCGCTCTTCGTGAAAGCGGCATCCGGGTCTCGCCCGGTGAGACCCTGGATGCGGTCCAGGCCCTGGCGCTGGCCGGA
>JBGPCQ010000027.1:0-24605 GCA_041481895.1 Geobacteraceae bacterium
GTGGAAGTTTCGTTAATGGTGCCGGTCACGGTAGTGAATGACTGGGTGGTGGTGCTGTTGTCGGCCGGGGCCGTGACGGTGAGAATGGGCGCCGTTGGATCATAGGTTATGGTGCGGGTATCAGTCTGCTGGTTGCCGGCCTTGTCGGTGGCGATAACCGTGACGGTATTGGCTCCGACTGCGAGGGTCAGGGCGGCGCTGAAAGATCCATCGGGGTTGACGACAACAGCCTGGCCGTTAACGGCAAAGGACTGGAGACCGCCTGCATCGCTGGCAGTGCCGCTGATGTTGAGAGTGGCTATGTTGGTGTGCACACCGTTTGCCAGCGCCGAGATGGTAAGGGTTGGCTTCGTGGTGTCGGTTGCAGCGGCGACGGTGAATGGATTGGTGTTCACACTCGCCTCGCCGTGGACATCCCCGGTCCCGGAACCATCCAGGTTGCCGAAGTAGGCCATCTTCCAGGTGTAGGTACCCGGGGTCGTCGGCGCCGGAGCGGTAAGAGCTGCCGGGAACGTGGTCGAACTCCCCATGCCGCTGTCGTTGCCGTTCGATCTGGCAATTTGAGTATTGTTCTGGTCATACAGTATGGCCCTGATCCAGCCGGTCCTGGTGCCGCCGGCGAGGGTCGCCGTCACTGTCTCGCCAGGTGAATAGGAAGTCTTGTTGGTGGTCGCCTTCAACGATGCGTTCCCGTGGTGATGACACCCGTTGCAGGTGGCGACTGTCGGGGCTGAATGGCAGTCGATGCAGCCTCTGCTCGTAAAATATGACGATTGTGCCTGTGCCACTGTCCCCAACAACTGAAACGCGACCAGTGTCACTGCTCCCAGCGCCACTGCAAAGAAGAAATGCGCTGACGCTTTTCTGACATTCTTCATGATGACTCCTTTTGTTGTTTGCTCGGAACGAAACGTTCTCTCGTTCGACTGCTCTCCATCGGTGAGCGGAAGTGATATTTTCTTCATTTCCTTCACGTTTCCTCCATCTGCCTGGTTGTGGTCCCGCATGATTTTGGACGCAAAAAAACCGGGGCCTGATATCTTTAGATATTTCGGCGACCCGGCTGTCTGCGTGAGACCCTCTGGGCTTTCCGTCCCACCCTCGCGGATGGTTTAGTATTGTCGTCTTACCGTTCCTAAAGAATAAATATGTTACTATTTTTTATACTATATCAAATTTAAGATACATAGGTCAAGTCAATAATTTATGCACTTGAATGTATTAGTTCTTGAGTTGCTGAGTCAGGTTTGGCCGGCAGATAGGGATTGCAATCTTTAGTGATTTAGTTCTAGCGTTCGCCTCCCTTGACTGCAGGGGTATGTATGCTAACGTTAAATCAGCCGCGTGGGAGCACGTATGGCGGCAAGCCGCGGCGAATCGATTATTCGCGACTGGAACCGCATCCTGGCATGTAATACCAACCTGCCGAAAGGAGGACGGCCATGAACGGCAAAAGCCCGGTTACTCCCCGGATTCTGTCAACAGCCCTGGCGCTCTTTCTGGCGGGCGCCGGTGTCTGTTGTGCGATACCCGACGGCGACCTCAATGCCGACCAGCAGACAACGGTTGCCGACGCCCTGATCGGGCTGCGGATCGCCGTGGGGCTGGTGACGGTCAACCAGACGCTCCTGGACCATGGCGACGTTGCCCCCCTGCTGAACGGAGCACCGGCACCCGACACCCTTATCGATGTACGGGATGCACTGATCATCCTTAAGAAAGCGGTCGGCCTGGTGTCGTGGGACCTGGTTCCGGGGCCGCCGTTGCTTGCTGCGAACTCACCCTTGACCGGCAGTGTCGGGGTCGCCGCCGGCACCGCCATTACCGCCACCTTCAGTGAACCGGTCGACCCCTTCACCGTCACCCCGACCACCTTCCGGCTGGCCGACGCCGCCGGCAACCCGGTCCCGGGGACGACAGGCGCCATCGGCGCCATCGTAACCTTCACCCCGAGCGAAAACCTTGCCTTCCTGGCAGGCTATACGGCAACGGCCACCACCGGGATCAGGGACCAGGGGGGGAACCCGCTGCCCGCTGCACAGAGCTGGTCTTTCACTACCCGTGACTGGCCTCTGCTTTTGCTCACGCCGGCCGTAACCGGTCTCAATCAGCCGGTTGCCATGGCCAATGCCGGGGATGGCAGCGGCAGGCTGTTCGTGGTGGAACGGGGGGGAGCTGTCAGGCTTATCAGGAATGGCGCCCTGGAGGCTGCTCCCTTCCTCGATATAGCCGGCATCGTCAATTCGGTGGGTGGAGAACAGGGTCTGCTCGGGCTTGCCTTCCCCCCGGGGTTCAGTGCAAAGCAGTACTTCTATGTCCACTACACCAACAGGCTGAACGTGGGGGATACGGTCATCGCCCGCTACCGCGTATCCGCCGACCCGAACCTGGCCGATCCCGTCAGCGGCCAGCTGATTCTCACCACCCCCCAGCCCTTCGAGAACCATAACGGCGGTCAGCTCGCCTTCGGTCCTGATGGGCTCCTCTATGTAGGCCTTGGCGACGGGGGGGGCGGGGGCGACACGCTGGGCAACGGACAGAGCCTGACCACGCTCCTCGGCAAGATCCTCAGGATAGACACCGAATCGGGCGCTCCCTCTTACCGGATTCCGTCCGGCAACCCGTTCCTGGGGGGCCGGGTCAGCGAGCTCTGGGCATATGGGCTGCGCAACCCCTGGCGGTTTTCCTTCGACCGGAAAACCGGAGACCTCTACATCGGCGATGTAGGGCAGGACCTGTTCGAGGAGATCGACTTCCAGCCCGCCTCAAGTAGTGGCGGAGAAAACTACGGTTGGAACATCATGGAAGGGGCTCACTGCTTCAACGGGGCAACCTGCACCCAGACGGGGCTGATCCTGCCGGTCCAGGAATACTCCCATGCGGATGGCGACTGCGCGGTCACCGGCGGCTATGTCTATCGCGGCACATTATTCCCGGAACTGCGTGGGGTCTACCTCTATGGCGATTTCTGCACCGGCCGCATCTGGGGGCTGAGGAGGGTCGCCGGGATCTGGGTGAACCGGCTTCTGCTGGACACTGTCCTCAACATATCCACCTTTGGCGAGGACGAGTCAGGCGATCTCTATCTGGCGGACTTCGCCACCGGCACAATCTACGCCGTCGGTGCTCAATGAGGCCGGGGGCGGTGTGTGGTGGGAACTAAAGGGCTGCACTGGCTGAAAAGGGTTTTTCACCCCTGAATCTATTCAAGAAATTGCGTATTTATGAGATCAAAGATCATCAGCACCGTGAGAACATTTCGCTGGCAACAGTGGCTGGTCGTGGCTATGTTTCTGCTTTTCGCCGGATTCACCGCGTTCAAAGCCGTGAATATGGCACGCGAGGCGATCTACTGGAAAGCTCACCGTGACGAGGCGATTCGCGGGTGGATGAGTGTCGGCTACGTAGCGCATTCGTATCGTGTCCCGCCGGATGTGTTGTATCTGGCGTTGGACCTCCCTGAAAAACCGCCGGATAAGCGACCGTTGCGCCGAATTGCTCATATGCAGCATCGTTCGATGGATGAAATCAGAGCGGTCCTGCATGACGCGATCATTCACGCCCGTCCCCCCGTATCCACCGCCACCACCGCCACTGGCCGAGCAAAGTCCCGATCAATGGGCGTCGCCATGAGCCTCATCGATCAACTCCTTGCGGCGCTCTTGCTCTACGGTCAGCCGGCGCTTTTCAGCGTGATCGTGATCGCCGCCGTCGGTGCCCCGTTGCCTGTCAACTTGATGCTCGTAGCGGCAGGTTCATTTGTCGAACAGGGCGAGATGAAGCTGTGGCTCGTGGTCATCGTGGCGAGCACGGCCGCCGTGTTGGGCGATCAAATCGGATATGGTCTGGCTCGCTGGGGCGGTCGTCGTTTGGTGGCACGGATAAGCCGTAAAATAGGCGGTGAAGACAAAATCCGAAATGCAGAAGATCTCGCTAAACGGTGGGGCGGGCCGGGCATTTTCTTCAGCCGCTGGCTGGTGACGTCGCTGGGGCCGTGGCTCAATGTGACGAGCGGGATCGCCGAGTATCCCTGGCGTCGTTTCATCCTCTGGGTCGTGCTGGGCGACGTGCTCTGGGTGGTTTTGTACGTGATGCTGGGCTACATCTTCAGCGACCGCGTTCAAGCTATTGCAGAGGTCTTAGGCTATCTCGCCTGGGTCATCCTCGGTTTCATTGTCGCGGTCATCCTGGGCTGGAAAATACTGCAATACCTGCGCTCGCAAAACTCGGTTAACGCGTAATATATGTTTATGCGAAGGTAGACGTACCGGTTTTCGCCTATTTTAACTTTTGACATACTTCATTCGTATGGTGACTCGGGTATAACCGTGCACAGGGCACCAGCCTGAGACGATGGTCAGTTCACCGTAACCGGTCGAACAGATACTCAAGCCCGTTTACCTTGATTTCATAGACGGCGCGCAGCATAGTACCCAGCTTCCCTTCAGGAAAGCCCTGCCCGGCAAACCATACGACATACGGCTCCGGCAGATCGATCAGGCGGCGCCCCTGGTACTTGCCAAAGGGCATCCGCATGGCGGCCAGTTCCAGCAACTGTTCGTGATCATAGGAAGGATACTGTTCCATAGTTCCGACAGGCTCCTAGAGAGTAAATTCCTGCTGTCCGATGACTGACGGCAAGCGTTTGGGCGCCTTGATCCGCAGCTGTTTGTTGACATTCATGCGCCCGGACACAACCTGAATATCGCCGACCGATACGCCAAATTCATCAGCCAGAAATCGCACCATATGGTCGGTTGCCCGCCCGGCACGGGGGACTGCCGTGACACTGACACAGAGCTGATGCCCCTTCACCTTGCCGATGGCGTCCCGTTTGGCATTGGGGGTGCCGAGAATATTAAGCACCAGGGTATCACCATCCCACGAATAAAACGGTTTCTTCATCATGCCTCGGCAAGGTACTCCAAAAACTTTTCATATTCCTTAAATCGCCCCCATTATAGTGGAAACAGAGGGTGGATTGTAAGAACGCGTGGTAAGATGTTTCCTGCCTGCAATAATCACAGCCTCTGCTGTCCCCTGAATCCCTGCTACTATTTGCCCTGCCATATCACTTTAATTGACACTTGTTCATGTTTTCGCGGCGGCTGTTATATCTATATTTTCAAGTAGTTATATTTCATCAACATGTTTAAGGACTGATCGGCTTCACAACCTTGATAATTATTCGACAACCTTATCTATCCAAAGGCCTCTTAATGTGTTGATAAAACTGAAAACTTAGTTGGCATGTATCTTGAAAGTTAAGAATTATAACCTGAAATCCTCTTAATGCCACTTCCGTAGAAATAGAGAGGTGAAGACATGTTGACATTAGAGATTTACGAGAGGCTTGTTACGTGGCCAGAAGACTTTGCGCTCATGATGATGAATAATTACCAGAATCACGGAGTCCCCTTTATTGTCCACAGTGAGTACATTAATCCTGGCCGTGACTCAACGACATACGGTTTAGTGGCCAAATGTGTTGCACTCGCTGATGCGCTGGTTAACATCCGCTGTCGTCAATAAAAGAAAATTGCGGGGTCAGCCCTTGAAAAGGGAAAAATGTCGGGTTGGCAATAAATATTCTCTTTTCAAGGCCAGACCCTGTTTTGTTTTTTCTGCATCCTGACAAACGGGTCCACCGTAATACAAGTTAAAATTTATCAGTCATCTAGGGTCCAAATTTTTGGATTCTGTAATTTAATTGATCAGCGGTATAAACGTTTTCGCTGCTGTCTAATGCTATTCCATACGGGCCAGCATAAAACTTCCCGTTGCTAAATCCACTGCTGCCGAATTGAGTAATATACGTACCTGTACCGGTAAATACTTGTATCCTGCTATTACCCGCGTCAGCAACATAAACGTTTCCGCTGCCGTCTATGGCCAGTCCGATTACTCCTATTGGAGTAGGGAAATTAAACTGCCCGTTGCCATATCCCGAACTTCCCCATTGAGTTATGTACGTACCTGTACTGCTAAATTTTTGAATTCTCTGATTACCCGAGTCTGCAACATACACGTTTCCACTACTATCTACTGCTATTCCAGCAGGTCCATTAAACTGCCCGTTGCCGCTACCACCTAAACCCCATTGAGTTATATAAACGCCCGCACTACTAAATTTTTGAATTCTGCTATTACCCCAATCGGTAACATACACGTTACCACTGCTGTCTACTGCTATTGCATCAGGATCCTGAAACTGCCCATTACCGCCTCCGTTGTAGAAAGCGCCAAAACTACCCCATTGTGTTATTAATGCTCCTGTACTGCTATATTTTTTGATGTTGTTATCAACCCAGTCTGCAACATACACGTTTCCGCTGCTATCAACTGCTATTCCAAGAGGAAAAGCGCTACTCCATTGCGTTAAATATATTCCTGTACTGCTAAATTTTTGGATTTTGAAATTATTAAAGCTGTCTGCAACGTATACATTACCGCTGTTGTCGACTGCTAATCCTTGAAGACTGCTAAATTGCCCATTGCCGGTTCCAGAACTACCCCATTGAGTTATATATTGATGGGATGTCTGTGTAGTTGTAGTTGGCGTTGCCGATACCTGGACCGAAGCCACACTCTCTCCGAAAGAATTAACAGCCGTGACAACATAGTAATATGTCGACCCGTTTGTCCTGCCCGTGTGCGTAAATGGACTAGTGGCGTCATGTATTTGTGTACCGCTGGTCTTTGTAACGCCAGATGTCGTTGCCCAGTATATGTTATATGATGTAGCATCGCTTACTGCGTTCCAACGTATTGACACCTGATTGTTCCCGGCCGTTGCAGTGACCCCGGTGGGGGCTGGCGGGGCTGACGCGGTTGATGCTGTCGTAAAAGTCCAGCTGAGGTCGCTCCCCATGGCGTTTCCCGCCAGGTCCCTGACGAGACCGCTCACTGTTGCTGTATAGGTGGTGAGGGGTTTCAGGTGAGCCAGCGGGACGAAGGTGGCGATAATCCCGCCGAACGTGACCGTGCCGCTTACCGGGTTGTTAACCAAGTCTCTCACGGAGAAGGCGACCGGTGTGATGGTCGCGGGGTCGAGTCCCTCGTTGAAGACGGCGCGGACTGACGTGCTCATGGTTATTCCCGTACCACCGGCAGCGGGGGTAGTGACGGTAACAAAGGGAGGGCTAGGTTCAGGCCGCGTGTCCCAGTCGAATATGCCTACTGTCTTCTTGAGAATGATGAGGGCGTCGCCTATGCTGATGGTGCCGTCGGGGGAAGGTTTGCCGTTCGCAAACGGGGAGACGTCGCCCTGCGTCATGTCCTGTGGTGTAGGGACGACGAGTTGCACCGCAATGCGGAGCGCCCTGAGAGCGTCTGCAATGTTGACGTTCCCGTCCCCCGTGAGGTCGCCGTCGGGTACAGGCGCGGAAAAAGCGGGATTGGCGCCGGCGGAAATCATGAAGAAGGCAAGAATGGCGAGGACTATCAGCAATCCGGTGGAAAGGGTTCTTTTCATAGCGGCTCTCCTTTTGCGGCTGTTATGTTGTCCTTCCCGCGGATTCATCCTGTTGACTGAAATCTGCCATGGGTTACCGGGCTGCCGTGCAGATTAGATAAAATTTTACCAAGAAAACCATGCCCGTGTCAACGTAATCGTCCCTGAACGTAGTCGTCCCAGAAATGTGTAACCACTTTGACCATTACAAAGTTATGTGTTCTTCCCAGTGCTCAGATTTTTACGCAACTGGCAACAAAAAAGGCAGCCTCCGAAAGGCTAAAGTGACGTTGTTGATTTGTTGGCTTGCCACATATAACCTGCTGGAATTACGAGGAGTATGAATTGAGCTTTCTCTCCGTTCCCGCTTTTTACAATCATAAGTCGAAAGGCGAGGTTTCCAACCAGGTAGTTGGACCGGGAAAATGGGGGGTCAACCTTTGAAAATGAAAAAATGTGACAACTATATTTTCATAGAGACAAAAATCTCTTTTCAAGACCCCTTCATGTTTGTATGCACCCCACCCCGAAGTTTCCCCACCTGCTTTCTTTGTTGTAGAAATAACAGCCGGCTATTCTCCCTTGATTTCGCACGATGAAAGTGGTATAAGAAGCTGCTAATTTTGTTTAGCGTAAAAAAATTTCACTTATAATAAAAGGAGGGTGGCATGACGTACACAGCGGACTTCGAAAAGGCGCTTCAGGTAGGGCGTCCCCCCAATATCAGGTCACTCTTTCCCAACTCCAAGGCCCTCATCGTCAGCGGCAAGGTCATCGACCGGGCCATGCTGGCGAAAGGGCACGCCATAACCATTGCCGCAAACGGCCGCAATTATTTCGTCATCCGTGGGGTGCTCATGGCCGCTCAACGGGCCAACGCTCCGCTCATCATCGAAATCGCCAAGTCGGAAGGGGGGCAGAAGGCCTACTGCGCCGTCAACTACTGGAACATGGCGCGGATCGTTGACGCTCTCTGCAACGAGCTCGGCATCACCGTGCCGGTCGCTATCCATGCCGACCACTACGGCATCAAGAACGACAAGGACCTGGCAGCCGCCCAGGTCGAAATACCGACCATGTTCGAAGCCGGAATCACCTCAATCGCCATCGATGCTTCCCATCTTCCGGATGATCAGAATCTCCTCGCCAACCTCGCCTTGAGCCCGTTCATCCCGAAATGGGCCGGGCTCGAAACCGAGGTGGGCGAAATAAAGGGGAAGGAAGGGCTCTCCACGGTCCCCGAGGCGAAATTCCTCATCCAGGGGCTGAACGCCCATGAGATCTTCCCCGACTGGATCGCCCTGAACAACGGCACCACCCACGGCATCGAGGCGTCCGATGCGGGCATCCAGGTCGGCCTGACCGCTGAAATCCACCAGGCCCTGGCCCCTTACAAGATCAACGGTGCGCAGCACGGCACCTCCGGCAACAGCTCTGAACGGCTCCGGGAAATTGTCGCGAAAACCGTGACTACCAAGGCAAACGTGGCAACCGCCCTGCAGATGATTTCCTGGGGGCTGGAGGTTAACGACTACGGCAACGCCCAGCTCGACGACTCCGGCAATTTCATCAAGAAAAAGGGCGCGGGGATGACCGGGGAGTTGTGGGCGGAGATGGTCGCCTACGCCGAAGCAAAGGGCTGGAAGAAGGGGGATTACAAGAACCTCAACCTCCCCTTCGAGAACAAGCTCCTGGCCCAGCCTAAAGAAGTGCGCGAGCGGATGGCCAAGGGCGTCGAGGAGTTTGCCTTCAAGATAATGACCGAGGTCTTCAACGCCGGGGAAACGGCCCCGTTGGCCATCGCACTGATCCTCAAGGCGGGCTCCCACGACCTGGGTCCCAAGGGAAGCCTGCTCGAAGATCCGGCCCACTGGTCGAAAGAACAGATCATCGAACGGGCCAGGGGAATTGCGGGGGACAAGGGGCCGGCAGGAAATTTCGAGGACTGATGCCATTGGGCCTCATCCTCAACCTGGGCAGAACAATTAAAGAGGGTGACGTCACCCTCTTTTTTATTCCCGGCAATTCCACCCGCTGTTACATAGTGTCCATCCGGGAACTCCGGATGTGACACTATTGGTTTCCAATTCGGAAACTATATAGCCCTTGACAATGGTCTGCCAAGATAGTATCAGACGCACACCAGATTTTTCTCGTCGATGGGGGAATCCTTGACAAAGTCCCCCGGAATGAGCAAGATATCGTAATCAACAACAAAAATGATGGAGGAAATATGAAAAGAAGCTTTTCAAGATTTTTTATGGTCCTTGCAGCGGCACTGCTCCTGACAGTCGGTTTCATTGAAACTGACGCCCAGGCCAGGGCCGGCGGAGGATCGTCGTTTGGGAGCAGGGGCTCGCGCTCCTATTCCCGGCCGGCCACCCCTTATTCTCAACCGGCCCGGCCGCAAACCGCCCCGTCGCCCTACCAGCCGCAACCGGCGGGGGGAGGTTTTATGCGGAGCATGGCCGGCGGTATCGTGGGGGGCATGCTCGGCGGCATGCTTTTCAGGAGCATGGGTTTCGGCGGCATGGGGTCCGGCATGGGGGGGAGCGGTATGGGCCTCTTCGAGATTCTTCTCCTTGCCGGGCTCGGCTACATGCTCTACCGGATGATCACGAAGAGAAGAGCTGACGCATCCTATCAGAGCACCAATTACCAGGGAGGGTATCAGCAGATCGATGCGCCCCCCCTGCAGGGGTACGCGCAGCCCGGCCTGCCGGCGCAAGACGAAGTCGATGCCGGGATCGCCCACATCAGGCAGATGGACGCGTCCTTCGATGAGAACCGCTTCAACGACAGCGTCATGGACATGTTCTTCAATATCCAGGGGGCCTGGATGAACCGGGACCTGGCGACAGTCACGGGAATCATGACCGATGAGATGAGGCGTATCTTCCAGGGGGACATCGACAGACTGTTGCAGGAAAAACGGGTAAACCGGCTGGAGAACATTGCGGTGCGGAGCGTCGAGATTGTCGAGGCGTGGCAGGAGACGGGCCAGGACTTCCTCACGGTCCTGATCTACGCGAATCTTCTGGATTACACCACCGACGACGCGACCGCCCAGGTGGTGCTGGGGAGCAAGACCGACCCGGTCAAATTCGAGGAATACTGGACATTCACCCGTCCGGTGGGGAACAATCCCTGGAAGCTCTCCGCAATTGACCAGAAGTAACTGAAGAAATGCAGCGTAAGAAAGGGGAGGCCGGCAGGTCTCCCCTTTTTTTATTCAGTCACCAGCCTGCCAGTCTGCCGGAGCGCCTCGTAGAGGATTATCCCCGTAGCAGTCGCGAGGTTGATGCTCCGAACTTCGCCGAAAATGGGTATCCTGACGCATGTTTCCTCGTTGGCAGCCAGGAGCTCTTCCGGAAGCCCCCGGGTCTCCTTGCCGAAGACGATGAAATCACCTTCCCGGAATTCCGTTTCCACGTAACTCTTTACCGCTTTCTTGCTCGTATAGATGAAGCGCCCTGACGGGAATGCAGCCTTCAGCTCATCCAGATCGCGCCAGTAGTGGATATCCACGGCATGCCAGTAGTCGAGTCCGGCCCTCTTCAGGGTCCTGTCATCGGTGGAAAAGCCGAGTTTTCCCACAAGGTGGAGCACGGATCGTGTGGCGCCGCAGAGGCGGGCGATGTTTCCGGTATTGGGAGGGATTTCCGGTTCGACGAGTACGATATGAAACGGTTTGAAAGATTCCATGCGCTTCCTTCCTTTGCAATGTATACCAAAATTTTCCCTGCCGGTCTTGCAATTTTCTTCCGGCAGGGTTATTATGCATTTTTTGTGGCCACATGCTAAGGTTTTACTCGCAAGGAGATGACATGAAAGTTATCGTTACCGACGAAGTCGCCCAGGAAGGGCTGGCGTTATTGGCGGAGGACCCGCGCATCCAGGTGGATGTGCGTCTGGGCCTGAAAAAAGAGGAGCTCCTCGGCATCATAGGTGACTATGAAGTTATTATTACGAGAAGCGGCACGACGGTCGACAGGGAACTCCTCGACGCAGCCGTGAAGCTCAAGCTCGTGGCGCGGGCGGGTGTCGGTATCGACAATGTGGACGTGGATTACGCGAGTTCGAAGGGGGTCATAGTGGTCAATGCCCCTTTCGGCAACACCAACAGCGCTGCTGAGCACACCATGGCTCTCCTGCTCTCCTTCTGCCGCAACATCCCCAAGGCGAACGCGTCGCTCAAGGGGGGCGAGTGGAAGCGCGCACCATTCACCGGCATTGAACTGAAGGGAAAGACCGCCGGGGTGATCGGGCTCGGCAAGGTCGGGGGGCGGGTCGCCACCCGGTTCAAGGCGTTCGAATGCGAGGTTCTTGCCTGCGACCCCTATATCGCCCTGAAAAGGGCGCATGACCTGGGTGTCAAGCTCGTGAGCCATGATGAAATCTACAAGAACTGTGACATCATAACCGTCCATACCCCGCTGAACGACGAAACCCGTGACATGATCGGCGAGCGTGAACTGGCCATGATGAAGCACGGCGTCATTATCATCAATGCGGCCCGGGGGGGGATAATCAACGAGGAGGCTCTCCTCCGTCATCTCAAATCGGGGAAGGTGACCGGCGCCTGTGTGGATGTCTTCAGCCAGGAACCCCCGAAGAGCGAGATCCTTAAAGAACTGATCTCTCAGGAAAGGCTGGTCGTCACTCCCCATCTTGGCGCCAATACCTTTGAAGCCCAGGTAAATGTGGCGGTGGACGTTTCCCGGGAAATTCTCAACTACCTCGATGAGCAGCCTCTGGAAAATGCCGTCAATATCCCGCGCTTCGACCTGGCCCTCATGGATCAGATGCGGCCGTTCCTCAACCTGATGAGCACCCTGAGCGATTTCGTCATCCAGCTCGTAGGCTCCAACATCAACAAGGTTACCTTCTCCTATGCCGGCAACATCGCCCACTACGACTGCACTCCGATTACCGTCTGCGGTCTTGCGGCCCTGCTCAACCGGCTGGTGGCCCAGGACGTCAATATGGTCAATGCGATCCTGGTTGCCGATCACATGGGCATTGTTGTGGAAGAGAGCAAATCCACCCAGTCCGAGGCCTTTTCCAACATCATCACTCTCTCCATAGAGGGGCCCGGGGAGAAACGGTCTATCGCCGGGACGCTTTTCGAAGGGACACCGCGCATTGTCAAGCTCCGGGATTACCAGGTCGACTTCACCCCCGCCGAGCACATGCTGCTGCTCGTCTACCAGGACAGGCCGGGAATGATCGGCAAAATCGGCACTATCATGGGGGAGCACGGGATCAACATTGCCGCCATGAACCTGGGGCGGAGAGAGAAGCTCGGCGAGGCGATGGTCATACTCTCCCTCGATTCTCCGGTACCCGCCAATGTACAGGACAAAGTACGCCGGGATACCGAGGCGACCTTTGTCAAAGCGCTCCATATGACTGCGGCAAAATGCAGCCGCGGCTGCGGGTGCGGTCTTTAGGAATATTTGTGCCGTTATTGAAAATGATTGCCATGCTGCCCCGCAATAAATGGAAGGGACCCTCCGGAAACCTGTAAGGCATCTACGAATTGGTATGCATAATGACCTTTCTCAGGAAAGGTCATTATTTTCTCAAAATAACCATGCCGCAAATCCTTCTTCCGCTTGTTTGATTCGGGAAACCAGAACAGACTCCTTGGGCGAAAGAAAATTCCGTTTCCGAGCCTGCCAAAAATCGTCTCTTTATCGGTGGAAGCACTGCAATTATTGCATAGTTGCCGCCAATTAACCGTTTTTACCCACCCTGTCGGAGAATTTCTGAACGCCGGCAGTGATCCCTTCAGGCATTTACTATCATCCCGTCCCATCCGGTGAAAATAGCTTTACTCACTCCCAGGCAACGCGCAGTGGCTTTCTTGTGGAAGCCTTGTGCTCCCCTGTGTCGTTGATTCACATCATGTATATATTACCAAGAGATGTTATTGGCCGAAAAACTATATAATTATGCCGGTAAAATATTACTGGGTATATTTTATGCATTCTAGAAATTATAATTATTTTATTGCCAACCTTGCAATTTGCTGAATTGTTGGTAATATGTACTCATAATTCAAGGTATGCGCGGGTCGATCCGTAATTTGCCGTAAAAACTGAAATGAAAAATAAAAATCACTGAGAGATTATTTGGGATTGATTCTGACTCACAAAAAAAACAGAGCCAGTAGCAGTCTTCCGAGAGAGGAGGCAAAAATGAACGGCACAATCCTTCTCGTCGACGACAATCGGATGTTCATCGAAATAGAAAAGGAGTTCCTCGAATATTCTCATGTTGACGTCTTGACTGCCCAGGATGGACTGGAGGCGTTGCATGTCATAAAGACCAACCGACCTGATCTCGTCTTTATGGATTTACAGATGCCGAAGATGGATGGAGCCGCGTGTTGTCGCGCGATCAGGTCTGATCCGGCACTCGTTACCATACCCGTGGTCATGGTTACATCAAAGGGGAAGGACGAAGATCGGGAAAATTGCTTTTCCGCAGGTTGTGATTATTTTCTTACAAAGCCCCTGGACAGGGACCATTTCCTCGAAGCTGCCCGAAGATATTTGCCGGGTGTCGATCGAAGGGAAAAACGCCTGTCAATCAATATTGATGCTATCTGCAGCATCAACGATAAAGCTTTTTCATGCGTATTACATGACATAAGCATGGGAGGAGCTTTTATCGCAACCGATTATTTCGGAGTGCCGGAGAGTGTCATCCGGATTTCTTTTACGCTGCCGGACGGAACAATAATAGAGTGTCCTGGAAGGATTGCCTGGGTAAACAGGATTTCTTCAAATTTACCAAAAGGATTTGGAGTAAAGTTTGCACTTATGTCTAAACATGCAAAAGAATCTCTTGAAAGATTCATTGAATCGGTTCACTAGGGGTGCTACTGTTCGTGAAAGGCATATGAGGCGCATGATAGCGCCCGGCAATTCATCATGAAGGTTGGATCCCCAGCTTTATCTGATGCAAGGTGATCACCTGACATGTTTACATATAATGGAAGGAGGTTTTACTGTCATGAATTTACAGCAATCTGAGCAGATGTTGACCTACCTGAAAAACACGCCTCTTTTGGACGGCTACTGCCTCTCCATGTATTCGTCCTCCAAGACAGCTACTCCGGATAAAATAAACAGGCATCTCTGTGGTACACGCGGGATACCGCATCTCTGCCATAAAATATGCTTACCCTCTTTGAATGTCGCCATCGATGAAGCGCTGAGCACCAATAAATCGGTATTTTTCCTCTGTCCGCTCGGACTTTTTTCCTTTGCCATACCGGTTTCCGCAAGTTTATGTCTGGTTTGCAGCGGGATGCGGGAGAATTTATTCGATCTGTATTTCTATAGGTCGGAACAGCTTGAATTCCTGAAAGAGAAAAATGTCTATCCGTTTGAAATACTCGAACAACTGGAAAAACTCCCGGTAAGTACCGAAAAAGAGGTCAGGGAGACGATGGCGAAAGTTGAGAAGCTGGTAGCATCCTTTGCTGCAGAGGAAAAGATGCAGTCGGTCGATTCCACAATGTATCTGCAGAACACCTTCATGGATGTAGCTGCTTCAATCGGCCGGGCGGAGAGTTTCGACAAAGCCGTCGTCCTGTTCAGTGAAATGTTCGGCATACTGTTCGACATTCCCGCAATCGCTCTTCTCCTCAAGGATAAGGAAAGTGATAATTTCATTATTGAGACATGCTGGGGCTCTTCTCCCGCGTCTTCATATCCTTATGTAAAAACTCTCCCTTTCCAAGGGGAAAAATATGTGCCTGTAATCCTGAACATCGACGAGGTAAGAGAATTGTTTCCCGGCAGTAAAGCGGCGAGCGCGACGTGTCTTCCACTTTTCGAAGATACGGATCTCTTCGGAATGGCGGTACTTTTCGACTCGTCATTGTCCACCCATGAACTCTCACTGTGTGAAATCCTGACAAGCAGACTCGTTGGTAAATTTAAGGAAAATAACAAGGATCGTGAAGCCTGGCGTAAACAGCGCGTTGTCAGGTTGCTCGATATGATCCGTACACTGGTATTAACGGAGAATCAGGATGATTTGTTGCAGATGATAGTGTCGATGGCAGCGGAGTTGGTCGATGCATCAAGCGGTTCCCTGATGATTGTAGACAAAAACAGTAAGATTCTCCGCGTCGTTTCAGCCCTTGGAATGAATTCCGTATTGGCAAGAAGCCTGTCTACAAAGATAGGCGAAGGGATAGCCGGCAGGGTAGCGGCCAACGGCACGCCTCTCCTTGTCACGGACATAGAGCAGGAGCAATATTGCGGGAGACCAAATCGGATACGGTTTGGCACTAAATCGTGCATCAGTCTGCCGCTTCGATTCAAAGGAACAACCATCGGGGTCCTGAACCTTGCCGATAAAAAGAATAGTGCTCCTTTTATACCCCCTGATCAAGAAATCCTGTCCACTTTCCTGGAACAAGCCACAAGTATTCTGGAGCGCTCAACTGCCCTGAAAAAAGCCAAGCTGAACACTATTACCGACCCTTTGACCGGCCTCTACAATATGCGTTTTCTAAAAAAACGGTTTAATGAGGAATTGAGCCGCTCCATACGCCACAACCTGCAACTGACGCTCGTAATTGTCAGGCTGGACAATTTCTCGAAGCATCAAGGCGCCAAAGACCAGGTACATGCACAATGGGCCGTGAAAGAAATGGCCCGAATTCTCACCGCATCATTGCGGGACATTGATTTGGTGGGACGTTCAGGTGAGGTCGAATTTTGCCTGATTTTACCGGCGACTCCCAAAAAGGAAGGGGCATTCGTTGCCGAAAGAATCACGCGGACGATCAAGGATGAACTGGATAAAGGCAATGGCTCGTTAAACACGCAATGTATGCATATTGCTGCTGGAATTGCATCCTTTCCCGAAGATGGCGCATCTTCCGCCGATCTGATCAAAGCTGCCGGTATCGCCATTTCCCCTGCAGATACAGAGGAGGGGGGGCAAATCAACTCTGTGCCCTTGCCTGACCTGCGGGCAAAAGCTGCGTCTGGGTAAACGCAAGCGCATAGGGTGAACATCTGGAAAGTTTGCTGGCGGCATTAAAATTAACAGGGCAAACCGGGTGAACTGAGATTTTGCACCACCGACATGGAGAATGTATGGCTGCGGCAAAAGGTTTTCTCACAGATTTTATAAATAAGAAGCTGGCTCTCTTTGAAGCATCTTCTCAAAAAGGTGCGCAAACCGAACCGCGCGATGAATTTGCAATCGTCAGATATAGATTGGCTCTGGTCTGCCTTACGAAAAACAGACAGCCGGAAATTAAGGACATTCTGAAGATTTCTCCCCCCCGCATGAGCGAATGCCAGGCAATCGAAGATTTCCTGAAAAATTTGTCCGGAGTCGCCGATGAGTTCAGCGCCGAATTCGGCAATGCAGCCGTAGCGCTTTCCCGCATTGCTCTCTGGCATGATACTACGTGCCTGAATACATTCCCTGAGCAATTTACATCTCAACTCGATGCCGCGATCAAAGAGATATTTCCTGATGCAGCCTCATGGGGGAATATCATTTGGAGCGCACTGGCCGCTAACTCCGAGAAGTTTCTGGAGGCCAATTACAGCGACATTATGGCGCTGTCGGTATATAGCAGGGCGGTGTCCATTCTTGTGAGCTGCGACAATATTTTGATAAGGGAGTTTTTTGATCCGCTCAGAGCTGGTGTTGTGAGAGCGATTGTAGTCAATGCTATCCAACCGATGGCATGCTCGCTGGATGGCGAAAAACCACTGGACTATGCACATCGCCAAATGCTTCTCGACAACCTTTCGTTGCTGCAATCCTGTCTATTAGCCGCCTGACGGTTCTGTCTGGCTATGGCTTCGACCGGCTTCAGTCCAGCGGATCAGCGGGTGTTGACGTCAGCCGGGCTGACTGCTTCACCTGAAGACATATATTCACGAGTTCTGCACCGGGGTTCAGGCAAAAATGCCCGGTGGGCAGAGCAAATATTGGGGACGGTGAGCAGGAGTGTCCGATTACGCGAATTCAAATAATGACCCTATGATTCTGATTGTCGATGACGATCAGTTGATGCGGGTGACTTTTCAGGAGGTCCTTAAGGAAGCCGGTTTTCTGACAACCACGGCTCCTGATGGCACGTCGGCGATCAGCAATTTTATATTTGCCCGACCGGATATGGTTCTTCTTGATCTAAGTATGCCGGGTAAAGATGGTTTTGTGACCTGTCAGGAGATCCGCAGCTTTCCGGAAGGCAAATATGTGCCGATCATCATCGTTACCGGCCTGGACGATACGGACATGATCCACCGCGCCTTCGAGGCCGGCGCGACGGATTTCATTGTCAAACCGGTAAAACCGGAACTCCTGGTTTACCGTGTACGCTACTCGTTGCGGGCCAGTCAAAGCTTGAAAAAACTTGCGGAAAGTGAAGAGAGGCTGGCCAGTGCCCAACGGATCGCCCAGCTCGGGAACTGGGAATTGAATACGAGTACCGGGGTGTTCCGGGTTTCGAAAGAGATGTTCAGCATACTGGGCATGGCACAGAACTCCCAGCCGTTATCCTTCGAGAGGTTTCTTTTTGCCGTCCATCCTTCCGACAGGCACATGGTGGCGTCCTGTCTGGCAAACGCCTCCAAACAACAAGATGCGTGCAGTCTCGAATTTCGCATAAAGCGCACTGACGATACCTTGCGTACAATACTCCTGCAGGGGAGGGCGGATCCGCCGGTTCAAGGGAAAATCCCACACATGTCGGGCACGCTGCAGGATGTCACCGAAATGAGGCAGGTCGAAGACCGCGCCAGAATGCTCACGGAAGCGGTCGATTGCCTGCCGATCGGGATAACCTTGAGTGACGTAAACGGCAAGATAATTTATGCAAATCCCGCCGAAGCGGAAATGCATGGCTACGCTGCCGAGGATCTTGTCGGCAGAGAGGCCAGGCAATTGGCTCCGCAGAGCCTCGTAAAACCCTTGACGCCGGAACAGCTCAACAACATCGGGTTGTTCAAAAGGGAGAGCATCAATATCCGCAAGAGTGGCGATGAGTTCCCTGTTCAGCTCACTTCCATTGCAGTCAGGAATACCGAAGGGAGGTGTTTAGGGCTCGTCACCACCTGTGAAGATATTACCGGACGTAAAGAGGCTGAGAACAAGATACACCGTCTCGCTTACTACGACCCCCTGACGGAACTCCCCAACCGGTCGATGTTTCTGGATCGCCTGCATCAGGCTCTTGCATTGGCCCACCGTGAAAAGCGCCAGGTCTGCCTCGTCTTCATCGATCTGGACAATTTCAAGGATGTCAACGACACACATGGACATGATCTTGGTGACAAACTCCTCCGGGAAGTTGCGGTGCGTCTGGCAGGGACCATGCGCGAATCCGACACGCTGGCCAGACTCGGCGGAGACGAGTTCGTCGTGGTTCTGACCTCGGTTACCAACCAGGAAAGTACCGCAATAGCGGCACAGCGGATACTGTCCGTCTTTACCCTTCCATTTTTCATAGATGGTGAACAGATATACAGCAGCGCCAGTATCGGGGTGGCACTGTACCCCGATGATGGCCGGGACACGGAAAGCCTTTTAAAGTGCGCCGACACTGCAATGTACTGTGCAAAAAACGAGGGGAAAGCCCAGTTCCGGTTCTTTTCGGCGGAGATGAATCATAAAATCACGCGACGCGTGGCGCTTGAAAATTGTTTGCGCCAAGGACTGGAGAAGGAAGAGTTCTTCGTGCACTATCAGCCCAAATGGGATATAAAAACAAGCCGGATGGTTGGTGTGGAAGTTCTGTTACGGTGGCAAAGCCCGGATTTCGGCCTGCTTCAGCCATCTGAATTCATATCGCTGACGGAAAATACCGGCCTGATTCTGGACCTGGGCCAATGGGTTCTGCGTACCGCATGTGTTCAGGCAAAAGACTGGGCATCGGCCGGATATCAATGTTTCAAGGTGGCTGTCAATATTTCCGGGAAGCAGTTGAAGCATCCCGGTTTTTTTGAAATGATCGACAGGATTATCCGGGAATCAGGTGTTGACCCGAAGGCTCTTGAACTTGAATTCACGGAAAGTGTCATTATGGAGCGGTCAGACAAGACAATCGACACCCTTAAGTTGCTCAAGAAAATGGGAGTGCAGTTAAGTATCGATGACTTCGGTACAGGGTATTCTTCCCTGAATTATTTGAAGGATTTCCCCATAGACCGGATCAACATCGACCGTTCATTTATCTCCGATATAAACTGCAGCAATGATTACGCCGCGATAGTAGAGGCGATCATTTCCATGGGCCACAGTCTGAATATGAAAGTATTAGCCGAGGGGGTCGAAACAGGTGATCAACTGCATTTCCTGACAAAGCTCGGCTGCGATGAGGTTCAGGGATTTTATCTGGCGGTACCGATGACCGCTGGTGATCTCACCAAAAAACTGGGTGGGATGCATGGGAGGAATGTTGCCGGGCTGCCGTTATCCCATTGATGCCAGGTAAATGTTCTCCGGGCAGAAACTGTTTTCAAAAATAACCGATAACCCTGGTGCGGCCGGTTACAGTCCGTATTTTGCCATCTTGTAGCGCAGTGTCCCGCGCGGCACCTGGAGCATCTGGGCGGCCTGGAGGACATTGCCGCCGGTCCGTTCGAGGGCCGAACGGATAAGTTTCTTTTCATAGATTTCCAGTGCATCTTCCAGCCCCGTTTCCTTTTCGGGAAAATCGTGAGTAACTTTAACATTTCTCCGTTCGTTAAGGTTTATCTCGTGGGGGAGATATTCCGGTCTGAGTACGAGGCCGTCATGCATGATGCAGATTCTTTCGATGACGTTCTTCAGCTCACGGATGTTCCCCGGCCAGTCATACGATTCCATCAATTCCAGCGCTTCCGGGGAGATCTCCTGGAAGTTGCGCGAAAACGACCGGTTGTATCTCATCAGATAAAATTTAGCCAGGACCGGAATGTCTTCCCCCCTTTCCCTGAGGGGGGGGATGTTTATGGGGAAGACGTTCAGCCTGTAGAAGAGGTCCTCCCTGAAGATGCCGTCCCTGATCGCCCCCTGCATGTTCCGGTTGGTTGCGGCAATGACCCTGACATCGATATCTATGTTCTTGGTGCCGCCGACCCTCCGCACCTTTCTCTCTTCAAGAACCCGCAGTAGTTTCGCCTGCATGGCGGGGTCCATCTCCCCGATCTCGTCGAGAAAAATGGTTCCTTTGTCGGCTTCTTCGAAAAGCCCGAATTTTCTCTGGCCGGCGTTGGTGAAAGCACCCTTCTCGTGTCCGAAGAGTTCACTTTCCAGTAGATTTACCGGTATTGAGGCGCAATTGATCTCGATGAAGGGGGCCTCGCGCCGATCGGACAGGTGATGGATGGCCCGCGCCACCAGCTCCTTGCCGGTTCCCGATTCCCCGGTTATCAGGACTGTCGAGGCAGGGTAGCGGGCGATCTCCTTTACCTGGTGGATCATCTCCTTGAAGGCGGCGCTGGTGCCGACGATGGGGACCTTCTCGAACATTTCCAGGTCGCCCTTACGGAGGTTGCGGACTTCTCTCTTGAGTATCTGGGTCTGGAGCGCAAGCTTGACGATGACCCGCAGGGCGTCGGCTTTGAACGGCTTTTTCATGTAATGGAAGGCGCCCAGTTTGAGGGCGTCGACTGCGCTTTCCACGGAACCGAATCCCGTGATGACGATCACGAGGAGTTCAGGATCGATTTTCTTGAGAGATTTGAGAACCTCTATGCCGTCTTCCGGGCCGAGGTTAAGATCGAGGAGAACGAGATCGAGGTCTTCGTCTGCAACCAACTCAAGGGCGCTCCGGCCACTGGAGGCGCCGAGCACGGTATAGCCGTCTTCTCCAAGGATGCGTTCGACATTTTCCCTGATAAACGATTCATCATCGATTATAAGTATCTTTTCCATCTGCTATCTGTATCAATTTGATCCACAGTTGTCAATTCATAAGCAGAATTTAGGTATGTCCGTCAATGGCTGTGCGTGAAGACAAGACGGCAGGGGAGCTCGCGGTATGCTCCGCCAATTCCGCTCGTAACTTGACTTTAGGGCGGGAACGACTAAAATTGAGAGGTTCATTGGAGTAGATGTCGAAGGAAACTGCATATCGCCGGCCGAAATCCAGGGAGAATCCGATGAAAAACATGCTGCTCACACTCTGTGCCGCGCTCCTGGTCCTTGGACTCGCTCCGGACCAGGCGGTACGGGCCGACAGCTACCCGACGGGGGGATCGTATACGGTGGGACAGACCGGCAACGAACTTTTCTCTGCCGAGGAACTGGAGGATCTGCTCGCACCGATTGCACTCTACCCTGACCCGTTGCTTGCCCAGGTCCTCCCCGCCGCGACCTTCATTGAACAGATCGATGAGGCGGCCCGCTACGTCAAACAGTACGGCAAAACCGCGCGGATCGACGATCAGCCATGGGACGTGAGCGTCAAGGCGGTAGCCTACTATCCCGGCGTACTCTTCATGATGGACCAGAAGTACGATTGGACCGTCTCCCTGGGACAGGCATTCGTTAATCAGCCGGAGGACGTGATGGATGCTGTCCAGCGGTTGCGCGCCGAAGCATGGGAAATGGGTAACCTCGCCTCCACTCCCCAGCAGCAGGTGTTGGTAGAGGATGGGGTCATCAGCATTGTCCCCGCAGAGCCGGAGGTGATCTACGTCCCGGTGTACGACCCGCTGGCGGTATACGTTGAGTCCCCGCCGGTATACGGGTTTATTACGTTTGGCATCGGGTTCCCGATCGGCGCCTGGCTGAACCGCGACTGCGACTGGCATGGTCATCGCGTCTATTACCACGGTTGGCGGGGCACGGGATGGATCGGCAGGGCTCGCCCGCATATCCAGGTCCGGAACAGTGTCTATATCGACAATATCCATTCAGTTGTAAGCATCAACAGAAGGGTGGTGCAGCGCGCTACGGCTACATATCGCGAAGAGTTGCGACATAATGTGCAGAACCGCAGCGAACGCCTCGGCCGCACGGTTTCTTCGCCCGGCAATAAGGTGGAAACCCGGGGAGGTGCGCCCCGGCCGGCCTCTGCCGGTGATCGCAGTCAGGAAAGCTCTGACAGCAAGGATGTCTACCGGGGCCGGGACGTACGGAAGGAGCTTCCTGCATCTCGCACGGGTTATGGCGGCTACGGCAGCAGCAGGGATGCCTCGACCTACCGCGAGCGCGGCCAGACCAGCCGCGAAAATATGCGACAGGTCAACCGCCCGGCTCCTGTTGAACGCCCGGCAATTCCCGGGGGGAGACAAACTGCGCCGGCGCCTGCCATGCAGCCTGCTCCCCATGTGTCAGCTCCTTCCAATCCCGGGGGGAGAGGGCAGCGGCGTTAGCCCCGTCTGTGCGCCTGGTCCCGAGGTTTGCTTATGAGAGGAATACCGATATGGTGAGAGAAATTATGAAAATAATGTCGCGCGGCGCCGGAATCTGCTGTACGGCTGTCATACTGCTGTTTTCCGCACTGCCGACCATCGGCTCTGCCGATCAGCCTGAAACGCCCCAGCGGGTGTTCTCTTCTCCCGATGAAGCCTGCAAGGCGCTCGTCACTGCGGTCGAATCAAAAGACCACGGCTCCCTGAGAGCGATTTTTGGTCCGCTTGTCCGGGAACTCGAGCCCGGCGATCCGGTCGAACAGGCTGCCGAGTTCGAACATTTTGCCAACCACATTAAGGAATGTGCCGAGCTTGTCAAAGAGGGAGAAGGAAAGTCGACCCTGATCATCGGGGCCCAGAAATGGCCTTTTCCCGTACCGATCGTCAAAAAGGGGGACGTCTGGCTGTTCGACACGGAGTCGGGACGCGAAGAGATCCTCACCCGGCGCATCGGGCATAACGAACTGTTTGCCATCAATGTCTGCCGCTCCTACGTAGATGCGCAGCGTGATTATTACAGTATGCCGGAACCGGATGGCGACCAGCTTCCGAAGTATGCCCAACGAAAGTTCAGCACGCCGGGGAAAAGGGATGGCCTCTACTGGCCGACGGCACTGGGGGAGAAAGAAAGCCCGCTCGGCCCGCTGGTCGCCAAGGCGAGGGAAGAGGGGTACCTGAAGGAGCGCACGGCTGGTGAAACCGGTCCCCGGCCGTTCCACGGCTATTATTTCCGTATCCTCAAGAAACAGGGGTCGAGCGCACCGGGTGGCAAGTTCAGCTACGTGATCAACGGAAACATGGTGGCCGGTCATGCTCTGGTTGCCTATCCCGCCAGGTGGGGGGTCTCGGGTGTTATGACCTTCATGGTAAACCAGCGGGGGAGGGTCTACCAGAAGAACCTCGGGCCGAAAACCGCCGAGATCGCCCCCAAGATGAAGATGTACAATCCCGACCAGACCTGGAAGCTGGTGGAACAGTGACCTTGCGGGAATGCGAATGCTTCGGTATCCGGGAAAGCCTGATTTGACTGACAATGGTTATTCTCTTGAGGACAAGGTTGAACAGGTTTGGATCAGCTGAAAAGAGGGAGGGTCATTCGGGGACTGCGAATATCGTTGCGGAAATTTTGGGATTTATGCTCACCTATCCATCGTGATTAACTATGTAGTATACTCGTTTAAAAATATATTTAATAGACTTTAAAATTATGTTTAGGGTGTTATAATTCATTCAGCAACAGAGAAGTACAAACCAAGTAAAAGGAGGTTTACATTCTATATGGCAGACACTCCACCCGGCTTTTACCTGACATAGAAGGCAAAATTAATCCGATTCAGATAAGGAATCGGATAAATCCCTGAAAGGGAATCAAAGTTTTAGAAAACAGAGAAGCCCACCGATTAAATTGGTGGGCTTTTCATTTGTCGTATTCTGAAGCATCACCTAGATTTAGCCACCAGGATCAAGGTCCTCATCCTCAGCGGCGTCGCTACGGGCGCGTGAACCGTAGAGGAGGATCATCTGCCGCAGGTGCCGCACCACCTCAGCGGGCAAACTGCCCCTTCACCTCGGCAACGATCTGCTTGTACTCAAAGGGGAAATTGTTGCCAGCTAAAAAACAAAAAGCCCTGATTTCTCGAGGGCTTTTTTACTGCTTTAAACCTTATTAAATTATTTAGTGGTGCCGAAGACTGGACTCGAACCAGCACACCCTTGCGAGCACAAGAACCTGAATCTTGCGTGTCTACCAATTCCAC
>JBGPCQ010000028.1:0-24513 GCA_041481895.1 Geobacteraceae bacterium
ATATATCGTCTATGATGCTCTCGCCTTCCCCGTGAAGCTTTTCGTCACCAGAGTGTCCGTCGGCTTTTTGTAGACGATCGGGATTGCAGTGGTGCGGGAGGGAAACATCATCTGTTTCTAGTCTGACATATATTTGGAGAAATGCTATGCACTACGATAGAACCATCTCGGTCATCGGTCTCGGCTACGTGGGGCTCCCCGTTGCCGTAGCCTTCGGTAAGGTGAGGAAAACCATCGGTTTCGACATCGATCCTGCCCGCATCCAGGAGTTGAAGGAGTTTCATGACCGGACCTGCGAGGTTTTACCGGAAGAGCTTCAGGCCGCCGATATCCTCTTTACCGACCGGATCGAGGACCTCAAAAGGGCAGACTTTCATATCGTCGCCGTTCCCACCCCCATCGACGCGGCGAACCAGCCCGATCTCTCCCTCATGCTCAAGGCCTCGGAAACAGTCGGCAAGGCCCTGAAGAAGGGGGACATCGTAGTGTATGAGTCCACGGTCTATCCCGGGGTCACCGAGGACGAGTGCGTGCCGGTGCTGGAAAGGGTGTCGGGCCTCAGATGCGGGTTCGATTTCAAGGTCGGTTACAGCCCGGAGCGGATCAATCCGGGGGACCGGGAGCATACCTTCTGCAAAATCAAAAAAGTGGTGTCGGGACAGGATGCCGAAACGCTCGAGATCGTCGCCCGGGTGTACGAATCGGTGGTGACGGCGGGTGTCCACCGGGCACCGGGGATAAAGGTGGCGGAGGCGGCCAAGGTGATCGAAAATACCCAGCGCGACCTGAATATCGCCCTGATGAACGAACTGGCCATCATTTTTGACCGTCTCGGGATCGACACCGGTGATGTGCTGGAGGCCGCCGGCACCAAGTGGAATTTCCTCAAATTTAAGCCGGGGCTCGTGGGGGGGCACTGTATCGGCGTTGACCCCTACTACCTGACCCACAAGGCGGAGAAAATCGGCTACATCCCCCAGGTGATCCTCGCCGGGCGGCGGATCAACGACGGCATGGGGAAGTTTGTCGCCCAGCGGGCGATCAAGGAGATGATCCTCGCCGGGCATCAGGTTCTGGGGAGCACCGTCACCGTCCTCGGCCTGACCTTCAAGGAGGACTGCCCGGACCTGCGCAATTCAAAGGTGATCGATATCATTCGCGAACTGCAGGACTACGGTGTGAAGGTGCAGGTTCACGACCCGCAGGCAGACCCTGTCGCGGCCGCCCATGAATACGGCGTATCGCTTATACCGATCGATGAATTGCAGCCCGCGGCAGCGGTCATCCTGGCCGTGGCGCACCGGTTGTACCGGGAGTGGTCGGCAGCCGACCTGACCCGGTTGCTGGAGAAGAATCCGGTGCTGATCGATGTCAAGGGGATATTCGATACTTCCGCACTGGAGAGTGCGGGGATGCGGGTCTGGAGATTATAGATATGGACGGGTACGGCAAAATAAGAAACCTTCTGCGGAAAGAGCCAAAGAGATGGCTGATAACCGGCGTTGCCGGATTTATCGGCTCCAACCTGTTGGAGCACCTTCTGGGGCTCGACCAGATTGTAGTCGGGCTCGACAATTTTTCCACCGGGAAAACCGGGAACCTGGCTGAAGTCCGGGATTTGGTGAGCCCGGAGCAGTGGGGACGGTTCACCTTTATTGAAGGGGATATCCGTCAACTCCCCATCTGCCAGCAGGGGTGCACGGGTGTGGACTACGTGCTGCACCAAGCGGCACTCGGTTCGGTGCCGCGTTCAATTGAGGATCCGATCACCAGTAATGACAACAATGTCACCGGCACCCTCAATATGCTCGTCGCCGCACGGGACCAGCGGGTGAGGCGGATGGTGTACGCCGCCAGCAGTTCCACATATGGTGATCATCCGGGGCTTCCCAAGATTGAAGAGCAGATCGGCAGGCCGTTGTCGCCGTACGCCGTAACCAAGTACGTGAATGAACTGTATGCCGATGTGTTCGCCCGGACGTACGGACTGGAAACTATCGGCTTGCGGTATTTCAACGTCTTCGGCCGGCGCCAGGACCCAGAAGGTGCTTATGCCGCGGTAGTACCCAAATGGATCGCGGCAATGATCAAGGGTGAAACCATTTACATCAACGGGACTGGTGAAACGAGCCGTGACTTCTGCTACGTGGAGAATGTCGTCCAGATGAATCTGTTGGCCGCGACGACACCACGCCAGGAGGCGGTCAATCAGGTTTACAATACTGCCCTCAATGAACGCACCTCCCTGAATGAGCTGTTTGCCAAACTCTGCCAGCGGCTGCTTCCCTCCTACAGCCACTTACGCGATTGCCAGCCCGTCTTCCGGGACTTCCGGAAAGGAGACGTGCTCCACTCTCAGGCGGATATCGGAAAGGCGCGGCGACTGTTGGGATTCGACCCGACCCACACCATTGACCAGGGACTCGACGCCGCGCTGGAATGGTACATGAGAAGCGTTGTTTAAGCGAACGGACAAATGATGCAAACCGCCATATCCATAACCGCGATCTTACTTGCCGCTCTCTATCCCCTCTATTTCCTCGTCCGCAAGGAGAAGAGTGCCCTACCCTTCCCCTCGGCAGCCGCCGTTCTGGCTGCCGCCGCCCTGGAGTTCTGCGACCTGCTGACGCTGCTCAATCCTGACAGTCTCTTCTTCTGGAAGAAGCTCGCCCTGGCGGTCGAGGCCTTGCTCCCGCCGGTATGGCTCTGGTTCACCCTCACCTACGCCCGGCAGAACGAATCCCGGTCAATCTCTCTGGTGCAGCGCCTCCTCTTGACCGCTTCGCCCCTCTTTGCCGTCAGCGTCCTCCTCATCCCCATTACATCATTTTTTTACTCACCCGATTTCGCCGCGGAAAGGGTTCTCTTCCTCGGCAACGCCGGCTTCATCTTCTATCTACTGCTCCTCATTTTCCTGGTCATTGCCCTCATCAACCTGGAGACGACCCTGACAAGCGCCACCCTCGCCTCCCGCTGGAAGATTAAGTTCGAGTTGCTTGGTGCCGGGGCGCTGCTTGCTGTCATGATCTTTTACTACAGTCAGGGTCTCCTCTTCAGAACTATCAACATGAACCTCGTTCCGGCCAGAACGGTGGTCCTCATCATCGCCGTGACGATGATGGCATATTCCCGTCTGCACCGGGGGAACGGGGTCAAGATATACGTATCACGGCAGATGGCATTTAAATCGGTGGTCCTGCTCGCGGTCGGGGTCTACCTGCTGGGGCTCGGTCTGATGGGAGAAGGGATGAAGCACTTCGGCGACGGCTTTCAGCGGGCCATGGTGATCGCCGTCCTCTTCGCGGCCGGACTCGGTCTGGTCGTCACCCTCCTTTCGGAAATGGTCAGGCGGAAGGTCCGGGTCTTCATCCACAAGAATTTCTACCGGAACAAGTACGATTACCGGACACAGTGGCTACAGTTCACCGACCGCCTTGCCGCATCGCAAAGCGGCGATGACCTCCTGCGCTCGATCGTCATGGGGTGCTGCGACACCTTCGGTATGGGATGCGGGGCGCTGTTCCTCCTCGACCACGAACGGCAAGTCTACCGGCAGACGGCGGGGAACGCGATTGAATCAGCTCCCGTAGCCTTCCGGGAGGGAGACGCCGTCATTGCCGGCATCGCCGGCGGCACATGGGTCTCCGACCTCCGGGAGGAACGCCCGGAGATCGGAGATGACGACCAAAAAGCGTTCTTCAGGGCCAACGCAGTTTCTTTCATTATTCCTCTGGTGATGAAGGAAGCGGTGGACGGTTTCATCGTCCTGGGCAGACCCGTTAACAGGGAAGAAACGTACAACTATGAAGATTTCGACCTCATGAAAACCCTCGCCCGTCAGGCCGCATCCGCCCTGCTGAACCTCCGCCTCTCGGACCAGCTGACCCGCTCGCGGGAGATGGCGGCAATCGGGAAAGTTTCCGCTTTCGTGATGCACGACCTGAAGAACCTGGTCTCCGCCATGTCGCTCATGCTCGAAAATGCCCAGGAATACATCGCCGTTCCCGAATTCCAGAAGGATCTGCTCGCCTCCCTCGGCAATACCGTGACCAAGATGAACTCCCTGATCGCCCGCTTGAAGCACTTGCCGGAGAAGGATATGCTGCATCGCGCCCCGGTTGATCTTCTGCAGTTGGCATATGACACCGCGGCGCTGATCAAGGGGGGGAATCTGCAGGTGACCGGCGCTCCCGTTATTGCCGAGGTCGACCGGGACGAGTTCCAGAAGGTGGCGCTCAACCTGATGCTGAATGCCGTGGAGGCCACGGCGGGCAAACGGCCGGTGGCGGTGGAGGTGGGAGGAGCAAAGACCCCCTTCTTCCGGGTGACTGATGAGGGGTGCGGCATCCCGGATGATTTCCTCCACAACAGCTTGTTCACCCCCTTCCGGAGCACAAAGAAGAAGGGATTGGGGATCGGGCTCTACCAGTGCAAGCAGATCGTCGAGGCCCACGGCGGCAAGATCGAAGTAATGAGCGAACTCGACCGGGGTTCGGAATTTACGGTCTGGCTACCGAAGGTGAATAGCGACGCTTTACAATAAATCAATCTGTTTAAATACTTTTTTCAGGATAAAGGCACCCATGGAAAAACTGATGATCGTCGAAGACAGCGAAGATATCCGCGGCCAGCTCCGCTGGGGGCTCGGCAAGGAATACGAGGTCCTTGCAGCCGGTGACCGCGAAGAGGCGCTCGCCCTTTTCAGGAAGCATTCCCCGAAAGTGGTCACCCTCGACCTCGGCCTCCCCCCTGATGAGGACGGCTCTGAGGAAGGGTTTCGCTGCCTCGAAGAGATTCTGTGCCTCGGCCCATCCACCAAGGTGATCGTGATCACCGGCAATGAAGAGAGGGAAAACGCCCTCAGGGCCGTGCAGAGCGGAGCATACGATTTTTACGGGAAACCGGTCGAGATCGGTGAGCTGAAGATAATTCTCAGAAGGGCGTATCACCTCTCCGCCATCGAGGCGGAAAACTCGCGCCTGCAGTCCGCACTGGGGGAGCAGAACTTCGGCTTGGGAGGGATAATCGGCCACTCACCCCGCATGCAGGAGGTCTTCTCCTCCATCCGCAAAGTCGCCGCGTCGGACGTACCGGTCATGATCACGGGAGAAAGCGGCACCGGCAAGGAAATGGTCGCCAGGGCAATCCACGGCCTGAGCCTGAGAAAAGGGACAACATTCATCCCGATCAACTGCGGGGCCATCCCCGAAAACCTCCTCGAGTCGGAGCTGTTCGGAGTCGAGAAGGGCGCCTTCACCGGAGCCCATGCCCGCGTGCAGGGTAAAGTCGAATACGCCCACAAGGGGACCCTCCTCCTCGACGAAATCGGCGAACTTCCCCTCAATCTCCAGGTAAAGCTCCTCCGTTTCCTTCAGGAAAAGGTGATCCAGCGTGTCGGGGGGAGAGAGGACATTGTCGTGGACGCGAGGATCATTGCCGCCACCAACAGGAACATCATCAAAGAGACGGAGAAAGGGACTTTCCGGGAAGACCTCTTCTACCGGATAGCCGTCATCAACATCAACCTCCCCCCCCTGCGGGAAAGGGGAGACGACATCATGCTCCTGGCGAACCTGTTTCTCGGGAGGTTTGGCGAGGAGTTCGGGAAAAAGGTGCGGAGATTCAGCACTGCTGCCGTGAAACTGCTCGAATCGTACGACTGGCCGGGGAATGTGCGTGAATTGGAGAACAAGGTGCAAAGAGCGGTCATCATGTCCGACTCCGCCCTCCTCGAACCCGATTCGCTCGGTTTTTCCCTGAAACCGGCGCGTGAGAAGTTATCGGCAGCAGCGGCGATGACCCTGAAGGATGCCCGGGAGACGACCGAACGGGAGATGATTCTTGTCGCCATCGAAAAACAGGGGGGGAACATGGCGAGAGCCGCCGAGGAGCTGGGAATCAGCAGGCCGACCCTCTATGACCTCGTCAGGAAACACGGTCTTTCCCAGTCCCTGGGGCACGGTTCGGTGTAAATAAACCCGGTCAATCAAACGCTTCGCGTAGGGGGCTTTTTGCCCCCATTTCATTTTCAGATAATTTCGAGCTATTAGTTTCTCTTCCGGAAACGCCGGATGAGAAACTAGAGTTACAGTTTTTACCAGAACGGCATTAACGCCTCATTTCTTATAAACTGGCTGATAGCGTCCATGTCGTCTAAAGAGGTACCGAGGAATTCAATCCCTATTCCAACAGGGAGATTTGGTTTTATTTTTAACTCAGGATGATTTATCCAGGCAACTCTCCCTTCAGTTCTAATGGTTTTATCTTTATTGGGCAAGATAAATTCTACAGTCAATGGAGTATCAACGGCAAGAAAATTACCGGTTTCGACAAACATCCCGCCGGTACTCATGTTAACGGAATAGTCGGTGCGAAGCGACCCTTGATCTGTGCCATATTGAACGCGCAGGTGAGTGACGAATCTGGGAGTTTTTCTGTGCCTTATGTTGAGAAATTTGTGGGCTATGGCCAATAAATAATGACGATTAATCGGCTTGATAATAATGTCATCACAGCCAGCCTGTAAACATCGTTCAAAATCTTCCGCATTTACACCGTCGGTTATCATTATGACAGGAATTTCACCAAGCACCTCATCGGATTTTATGGTATAGCAGCATTTGTCACCGCTGATATCCGACAAAGAGATATCCATAAAAACAAGGTCGGGTCTTTCGTTCCTGACGATCTCGATGGCTTCAGTACCGCTACAGGCCTTCAATAACGTATAATCACCCGTATTAATAAAAGTCTTTTCCTGTTCAAGAAAAAGTTGAACATCAGATACAAGCAATATCTTCCTCTTGATCATTTCGTTTTTCATTACTCCTTCTTTATGTGCGGAAATTCTTTCAACGGCCTGCAAGAAACCGGTCGTAACCCATGTCCGACAGGTTCCTAGGCATTTGCCTGGTTAATGAAGGATAGCAAAGTCCAAAAGTTCTTATGATCAAGATTATCGAATTGGAAGGCAATCCCATTATTCTCGATTCTAACTGCGACTACATTGGCTGCTATTGTAATATTAGTTGAGTTGCCGGTTAAAGGGACATTAACTTCCAATGTACCCCCAACCTCCATGTTGTTATTTGTCCTGAGAAATAATCCGCCCATACAAATATTCTCCAACATGCCGGCAAAGAAACCATCCTTTGTCATTACTGCAGTCACACCCTCAATGTTTAACCTGCGGAAAAATCTTTTTTCCATAGATTACGCTCATTCAAAACAAAGGCTCTTCAACGTTGACAGGTTAAGGGCTATCACGGGGAAAAAAGATACTAGTACGTGTAACGCATATTTTTTCGTAGAGCGGGCAAGCGGTTTCTTGGTTTGCCCGCGTGGATTAGTGGGCAGATGGCCCACCCTCCAGTTGACTTAAGGTTTACATGGTTCCAGGATAATTTGCACGCAATATTTGCACCATTAAACTAACCCACCATAAGATGCGGAGTATCTTTCAGTCTTGCGCCGCTATATACAGCGGATTATTCCCCCCACACAAGTGCGGAGAATTTTAACTCGAATAGATTATAAATTGTTTTTATTAAATCTAGCCCGGAATAAATCAGCTCTGTAAACTTGTCCAACAATTATGTAAAAATATCCGTCACTTGTTTATATCTATTTCTGTATCTCGGCAGCAATGTCCGGTTGAAAATTGCACCCCCTGAAGGGGAGGAGTTCCCGCCAATTGCAAGGACCTGACTGCCATCGATGATTATGTGCATAATATATCTTACGAGCGATATTTCAACTATTATTTGTCGTCGTGTTTAAGACAGGGGTTAAGGCAAGGATTGGGGATCAAGAGAAAAAAAAGACAAAAGCCGACAAAGCAGGCAAGGTTCCGCAGCATTCACGTGACCAGCCAACCGCGGCCATTATTGCCGGTACACCTCAACCCGGTACGGACCGGTCGTTTATCACGGTGCTCCGGGAAAAGCCCGTCCTCAGGAGGAAGGTCAATGTTCCCATCGTCCGAGGCCGTCCTTCTCCCCCGCCAGGGCCAGGAAGAATTCGCTTTGGGCGAATTTTTCAAAGAAGGCGGGTAGGAGCTTGATGCGGCGTCTAGTGATTTCGATCTCATGCCGGGCCCTCATTTTCGTCAACACCCGGGTTGCCGTCTCGCGGGTGATTTGGACCCGGTCGGCAATGCTTTGGTGCGAGAAGACCGAGTTGATAATCACGCCGCTGCTGTCCAGTACCCCCAGGGTCTTGCCATAGCGTGCAAGGGTTGCCCTGATCTTTGCTTCCGCATCGCTCATCCCGATAATGGTTTGAAATACCCAGGCTTCCCGCAGGCGCCCGCAGAGCACCGCGTTGATCCCCCGCAAAGCCTTGTTGTTTTCCAGGAAGAATTCGTCAAACAGGCTCTTGGTAATCAACAGCAGCTTGCACGGCTCCATGGCGATGACCGTGGCGAAATCGGTTTTGCCGTCGAGGAGACCCATGTCCCCGAAATAGTCGCCGCGCTGCCTGAACGCCATAACCCGCTCCTGTCCATCCCGGGTGATATCCACCACCTTGAGTCGGCCTTTAAGGATGATATACATCTGTTGATTCCGTTCGTCCGCCAGAAAGATGATTTCCCCTTTGCTGTATCGATAGACGTTGGCTTTATCGAGCAGCGCGGACAGTTCCCGGTCGGTGAAACAGACGAACATTGGGACTGACTTCACGACACTTTTCACAAGCTCTGGATCAATGCTCGTTCGAACCGGCATATACCCTCCTTGTCCGGATCTGTCTTTGTTGTGCAATCCTTCATAAGCAGACTTGAGCGGTTATTCGGCCCATATCCTGGAGATCGTTCCGCTGCTTACGTCGCTGTTGCATCCGGGCGGCTGGACCGGGCGGCTGACCTGGAAACTGAAGATGGAAGCATTCACGTGGATCAAACCGGGGTATTTCATCACGGTTTCAGTCGCGAACGGATGACGGAGATGCTCATCACGTCGGGTATTTACGACAATGGCATTAGCACCGCAACAACTATTGACAAGGGAGTTCGTAGCTACCCGGTTCTTCAGGCTGCCGCCCGGGCTTGGTGCCCCACATCGGCAGATGAAAAAAGGCCGGTCAAAGGTGACCGGCTTTTTTCCGCATACCATGAAGGGTCAGATCTCAACCGACTACGACGTCAAGAGGGGGAAGTCCAGAGGAACATTGTTTATATGTTGACCAACTCCCTGGATACAGCAAAGGGGACAGGCTGAAATTCATAAAAGCAGCCTGTCCCCTATTTTCTGTCGATATGCCGAAGGGGAAAACAAGGCTGGCATTCCCGACCCATGTGGCCGCATACCTGTCCCCGGGCCCCTATCCGATGCAGACGGCATAGGGTTATTCCCGTTTAAAGGTCAGACCATTACTGACTCCCTCTTGATAATTTATTATGAATGTCCCCGGGTTTGTATCCTTTCTTGTGTGTATGGTGGTTGCCTATCGGAAAGATTATCCCCGCCGAAACAATTTCTTGCTGAAGACTAATCCCAGCAGCCCACTCCCGAGCAGAATCCATGTTCCCGGCTCAGGCACTGGAGCACCGACCGGGTCAGCAGTGAGCTGCAGGTTAGCATAGTCAATCCGGAAGTCGTTGTAGCTGCCAAAATCAGGGGCTATCACAAGATTCATGAACTTACCATCAGCCAAGTAATCTCCCAACCCCAAGGCGAGAAGATCAATGGAGAAATTAGCATATTCTCGAGTTATTCGTTGCCGATCCCAGGATAGGGGGCTTGAGCCGACAAACAGGTATGAATCACGGAATAAGGGTGCCGATCCAAGTGTAAAAATTTTTTCAGACAACACAGAGTTGCCGTCAGATATCCCGGCTTTGATAATCACCTTTTCACGTGCCGCATCATTGGAAGAAATTGTAAAATTCAGGTGCGCATCGAGGATGTTATATTGGCCAACAAATCCGCCGGCATCTGTGGTGGGACTCCAGCTGCTAATGATGTTGCGTTCCGTGTCCTTGAGAACTGCCGAATCCCCGGGTCCGGCAACGTTGAAGCCAATGCTGGCAACCCATCCTTGTCGGACGTCCATATAGATGCCGTCTTTTTGGCCCCCGAGAAACGTTTCGGAGAAGGTTACGGGCACGGCTTCAGCCGCACTGCCAAGAACTGTAAGAATAACGGCTATTATGAGCAGTTGAATTGTCGTTTTCATGACGCCTCCTTGATCGAGTAATAGGATTAGGCTATTAAATTATTAGCAATTAACATGCCGTATTGTATGTACTTGATTTACAGAGCAATTAGTGGCAGTGATTCCTGACTACGCAAGAAAGTGTAAAAATTACCGACGCTATTTGTTGGTAAAGTTTACACATAGGGAAAAGCGCCTACCATGATCTGTGCTGGTGAATTCAAAGGGACTTCATGTGACTGATTCTAAAAATCAGTGTGTCGGGGATGCATATTAACCGCGCTCTTGCAATCCCCCCCTCCTCTCCTCTATAATGGGGTCACTTTGCAAGGAGAACCGCCATTGCCTGAAACTGTACCCTTCCACGAATCCCTCCTCGCCACCCATCTGGCGGTCGATGTCCGTACTCCGCTCGAGTACGGGGAAGACCATATCCCCGGGGCAATCAATGTTCCGCTCCTCACCAACGAGGAGCGGGTGGAAATCGGCACCCTCTACAAGCAGACCGGCCCCCACGAAGCGAGGGTGCGGGGGCTGGAGCTGACCGCCCACCGCTTCCCGGCCATGGTCGCCGCCATTGCTGAAGCTGCCGCCGGCCGGCCGGCCCTCGTCTATTGCTGGCGCGGAGGTCTCCGCAGCAAGACCATGGTTGCCATTCTGGAGCTGACCGGTTTCAAAGCGGTACAGCTCCATGGAGGCTACAAGGGGTTCCGCAGCCATGTCACGGGCTATTTCGAGCGGTTTTGTCCCCCCGGTCCCCTCGTGGTGCTCCACGGCATGACCGGCATCGGCAAGACTTCATTCCTGCTCGGTCTCAAAGGAATTGATTTTTCCGTGGTCGACCTTGAAGGCCTTGCCTGCCATCGGGGGTCCGCGTTCGGAGAACTGGGACTCACCCAGGACCTCTCCCAGAAGCGCTTCGAAACCCTGCTCTGGGATACTTTCCGCAATTTCCCCCAGGGAAAACCGGTTATTGTCGAAGGGGAAAGCAACCGGATCGGCAAAGTATCGCTGCCGGGAAACTTTTACGAGGTCATGCGGGAAAGCTGTAAGGTCTGGTGCGAGGCTTCCCTGGAAACCCGGGTCCGGCGGCTTATTGACGAATACGGCCGCCCGGAGTATGGGGAGGGAATGACAGCGGCCCTGTTAAAGATAAAAAAGCGGCTGGGGGGTGAAAAACATGCGGAGATCGCCGGCTATCTTTCCCGCTGGGAGATGGAGCCGTTCATGACCGAACTCATCCGCCAGTACTATGACAAGGTCTATTATAAAACGAGGGACTGGGAGGAGGATCTGACCCTCTCACTGGAAGATTACGGGAAGGCGGAGCGGGAACTGGCAGGGTTTATGAAAATTGTCCTGCCGCGCCGCTCTGCATAAAACCTAAGCCTTTCCCGGACCTTTATCAGGTTTGAACAGAGGCTGGGGGACTGGTGCGGGAACGTCGCCAGGAGAAGCCAGGTGGAGAATTTTCCCCGTTCCCTCTCTCTCCACCTCGTCAATCCTGATAACGGAATGAAAGGGAATATGGGTTTTGTTGACCCCGTTGAATTCCAGCTTGAGCTGTTCCTCGGTCGGATCGACAACAAGGGTCGTCTTTTCGCCGAACAGGATATCCTCTACCTCCACGAACCCGTATATCTCGCTGGAGGTCACCCGCCGGGCGTAAATCTCGTAGACCTTTCCCTGATTTGTAAAAATTATCTTAAAGATCTGTTTTTTCATCATCGTATCTTCCTCCGAGACCCACCGCACGCTCCCCACAGTCGAGTGCCATTCCTCCCTCCCCCTTGACGGGAAGGGTCATTCCGCTTTCCTGATCCGGAGCTTCTTTACCAGTTCCACGGGATGATACGACAGCTTGGATTCCCGCAGATTCGGCTCGCCCAGATCCTGTTCCCGGTTGACATAGCTGCAGTCGGTGAAGAGAAGACGGTTGAACTCCCGGTCGATCAACTGGTAGAGCCCGTCCAGAAACGGGTCGGCTTTTTCGAAATGACAGACGGAGGTCTCCCGGTTCAATCTTTCGCCAAGCACGAATCCCTTCACTTCACCTGCCACGAGCACCACGAGCCCCTCCAGTCCCAGCGCGGCAGCCAGCATGAGCCCTTCCCGGGCGGCTGCGGTTTCAAGGACAATGGAGCGGCTCTCGATGCCGGAACGTACTCTCCGCCATTCCTCCAGGAGAGCGAGGCACCCTTCCAGCTGTTTTTCCGAATAAGGCACGATGTCATACTCATGTCTGCCGGCAAAATAGTTGATCCGGTTCTTTTTCTTGTGAAAGCGATTTCCGGGCAGTTCCGCCAGGTCGCTTCTCAGATACAGATAATCGAAATTATCGCGATCTTCGGACACTTCGATATTCCTCCCCCGAAGATGCGCGGCAATAAAATCTTCATCAGCGCCGTACAGGGTGAGACCGTCGGCAAGCAGCAGTTCAGTTGCCGTTTCGATCTCCCCCGACAGCGGAGGAAGAAAATAGGGGGTGTCGTTATTCCCTTTCGCCAGAACAACAAGGGAATTCCCGGCGAATGTAATCCGGTATGAGTGGGCCGTACGGAAAAGGTAAAGGCATGCGAACGTGAGTTCGGAAATGCGGGGCAGGAGAACTTCAAGGCAAGCGTCGATAAGTTGTTTGTCAGTTAACTCGAAAGCCCTGCTGTCCGGATAACGGGGAACATCCATACTACCTCCTTCGCAGGCAGTTATATCAGAGATTCCGGCGAATAACATCCGCAATGAGGTGGAAAGAGACTTTGCCCTGGTTAATATTTTCAGGCACGAAGTTTATACGTATAAGCATATCTATTTATGTCTTTCCACAATCAATGCCGCCATAAATCGCAGTCAATAACAGGTAGTTGTACTTATACAGCTTAATCGTTCAGCGAGGTTATTGTGCCTGTTACGGACTGCATTCGGCCTTTCACAACAGGATTACCAGAACAACACCGCCGACAATGACCGTCAGGTTGCAGGCAGCAGAGATGCCGTGGAGGCGGGAAAACTCCTTGCGCAAAGGGTGGTCCTTGGGGGTCGTCACGAAGGAGGGAATTTCCTTCTTCAAGGCGGCAGCCTTCGGCTCGATGTAAAAAGCGCCGAACGAGGTCAGTGCGAGCATAACGATAATGATTACCAGTGAGGGAATGAAATTCCTCCCCCGGAGAACCAGGAGCGTGAGGAACCCGACCAGGCCGCAGCCGAGCCCCCAACGAAAATAGGCGGGGAATAGGAACCCGACGATCTGCCCGGCCATGTCCCGGTCGTACGCCTTGAAAAGAATCGGCGTCAGGACAAACGTGAAGATGGTGACGCCGCCGACCCACAAGGCTACCGCGAGGCGGTAGATGATGGCAACTATCTGCATGATTTTCTCCTGTCATTCGTCGGGACAGGGCGACCCTAGCCCAAAGCGAATGTATCGATTATGTAGCGTGCTATGCTTCTCCTGGCAGGAAGTAAATCCGGCATTCTCCCGGCGCAGAACCAGCGGGCATCCTCTATCTCCGTTCCATCGACCCTGATTTCACCCCCGGCATAGTCGGCCACGAAGCCGGCCATCAACTGGCTCGGGAAGGGCCAATTCTGGCTCCCCACATAGCGGAGGTTTCCCACCCTGACTCTTGCCTCTTCCCCGACTTCCCGGTGCACGCACTCCTCCAGCGACTCACCCAGATCAACAAATCCGGCGATCAGGCTGTAGCGACCTTGGGGCCAAGCCGCTTTCCGGACCATGAGAAACTCGTCGCCGCGCTTTACGAGAACGATCATACAGGGATGGATATGGGGATAGTGCTCATGGCGGCACGACAGACAAATCTTCCCCCAGGAGCCGGATATCCGCGTCATTCCGCTGCCGCAGCGTGAGCAGATGGCGCTCAGTCTCTCCCATTGGACGATCTGATGGGCGAGCCCTCCCAGGGTCAGGAATCGGTCATCGAGACGCTCTTCTACGGAATTGAAGGGCTCCATCATGAACGGAGAAGGGGGGACAACTCCCTTGCCGATAGTCACGGCCCAAACCGGCCTCCCCTGCCACAAGCCGATACAGAGTGGGGCGGCATTGCCGGGGTCAAGCCAGGCGGGCCGCTCCCCTTCGGGGAGTGAAAAGCCTTCATTAACTTGCCTGACCACCAGGGCGCTCCCCTGTAGGACGACCCAGTAACCGGGCCCTGTCGGCGTTACATCACCGGGCTTTAAGGGAGTGAATCCGTCCCGGATCACCGCACTGTTGAAAGGGAGGTTGAAACTGTCGATGTACGACACGATTAGTTCCTTATTAATGCTGAAAACGGCCCGATTTAAATTGATCCCAATCAGAACATGAACCGCCGCATGCTGATGTTAAGGAGAATTCCCACCCCCACCATGGAAGTAACCATTGAAGTTCCGCCGTATGAAAAGAACGGCAGGGGAACCCCGACAACAGGGAAAAGCCCGATAACCATTCCCATGTTGATGACAATGTGCCAGAAGAGCATAGCCGTCACCCCCATGGCCAGGAGACTTCCGAACCGGTCGTTGCACCGGCCGGCGATATGCAGACCCCAGAGGACAAGAAAGAGGTAGAGCACCACCAGGACGAGGCAGCCGACGAATCCCCACTCTTCCGAGAAAACCGAAAAAGCGAAATCGGTGTGCTGCTCGGGGAGAAAACGGAGGTGTGACTGGGTGCCCTGGAGATATCCCTTGCCTAAAAAACCTCCGGAACCGACGGCTATTTTACTCTGGATAATGTGGTATCCGCTCCTGAGGGGATCACGCTCGGGATTTAAAAAGTTGAGAATGCGGTCTTTCTGGTACTCGCGCAGGAAAAAATGCCATGCCATGTATGCCGTCGGTAATGCGGCCAGGACGACAGAGAGCAGCGTGCCCCATCTTACCCCTACATAAACCATCAGTGAACATGCTATGAGGATCACCATTATGGCAGTCCCCAGGTCCGGCTGTTTCATGATCAGGAACGCCGGTCCCCCCAGGAGCAGCAGGGGGTAGCCGAGATCCCTGAGCCTGAGCCCCGTTATGTAGTGGCGGTCGTTGAAAAAACGGGCAAAGACCATAATTATGACTATCTTCATCGGCTCCGAGGGTTGGATATTGATGAAGCCGAGATGGAGCCAGCGGGTAGCTCCCATGGAAGTCCTTCCCGCCACCATGACCACCATGAGGAGGAGCAGCAGCAGGCCGTACACCCAGTAGGAGATATCCTCCAGCAGGTGGTAGTCGATGCTGCATACCACGATCATGAGGAATAACCCCGCAGCGATCCAGTATGCCTGCTTGAGGAAAAAAGGCGACCCGGCAAGTTTGAACGAAGCTGTCGCGCTGTAGATGTTGATGACGCCGATAACGGCAATAAGAAGCGTCAACCCGAAGAGGGTCCAGTCAAAATTGGTCAGAAGCCGTCTGTCTATCATATGTAAAACCTCACCCCCCCGGTACCGGCTCACGCTTCTGCTGCGGTTCCGCATCGGGAGCATGCCGGTCATCTTCTTCATCTTCGGATGAATCTCCGCTTTTTGCCGGGCGCCTGATGACCCCCTTCTCTTCGAAATAGGCGCGCAGGATCCGTCCGGCAATGGGGGCCGCCGCACCCCCGCCATGTTCGCCATGCTCTATGACAACCGCCACTGCCACTTCCGGTTTATCATAGGGAGCAAATGCCACGAACAGCGCATGGTCCCGGTACTCATACGGGATGGCTCCCCTGCGATCACGGAGTTTGACAACTTGTGAAGTTCCGGTCTTCCCTGCCACCTTTACTTCGTAAAGCCTCGCCATCCCCCCTGTCCCTCCGGACTCATTCACGACTGCCAGAAGCCCTTCTTTCACCAGCCGATAATGTTCCGGCCTGCTGTTCACCTTCTTAATCACTTCCGGTGCGAACTCCTTGAGGACCCTTCCCTCCGGGTCGACGATTCGCTTGACGAGGTGAGGGCGGTACACCGTTCCTTCATTAGCAAGAGTCGAAATCATGGATGCGAGCTGGATCGGCGTCATGAGAACAAACCCCTGACCAATGGCAACGGAAAAGGTCTCTCCATGGTACCACTTCTTCTTGTATTTTTTTTCTTTCCATTCTGCGGTAGGGATAAGCCCGCTCTTCTCGTTTTCCAGCCCGACTCCCAATACCTCTCCGAGGCCGAACTCCTTGGCGGTCCGGGCTATGCGGTCCACTCCCAGCCGCTCGGCAAGGTGATAGAAATAGACGTCACATGATTCCCTGAGGGCCTTTTTCAGGTTTACCGTGCCATGCCCATGCTTGTCCCAGCACTTGAAGACGGTATTCCCGACGGTATACGACCCTTTGCAGACTACGCTGGTGTTGGCATCGATAATCCCTTCGTCGAGGGCCGCCAGGGCGGTGATGATCTTGAAAGTTGATCCGGGAGGATACTGCCCCTTGAGCGCCTTGTTCTCCAGGGGATGGCGTTTGTCGTTGAGATAGGCATTCCATTTATCGGGAGGCATGCGCCCGGTAAAGAGGGCAGGATCGAATGACGGATTACTGACAAATGCGAGGATTTCACCGCTCCCCACGTCCATTACCACGGCTGCGCCCGCGTTATCCCCGAATGACTGTTCGGCGATTTTCTGGACGTTTTTGTCAATGGTGAGAATAACACTGTTCCCGGTCACCGGCCGGCTTTCGCTCAGGGTCCGCAAAAACCGTCCGCGTGCGTCCACCTCGATTTGCCTGCCGCCGTTGACGCCATGAAGATCGCGCTCCCAGTATCTCTCGATACCGCTTTTCCCGATATAGTCTCCGAGGTTGTATTCCCTGTTTCGTTCTTCGGACAGCTCCTGTTCGGAAATCTCCCCGAGGTGCCCCAGGAGATGGGCGGCCAGAAGTCCGCTCGGATACTCGCGAATCGGCTTCATCTCGATATCGACTCCGGGAAGCCAGAGGCGGTTCTCTTCGAGATATTCGAGCTGGTCGCGGGTAATACCCGAAGCAAGAACGATAGGGTAATACTTCGCCCGCCCTTTCCCCTTTTCCCAGCGCTCCACCAATTCCGTGCGTTCGAGATGAAGATGACGGGCCAGGGTCTCGAGAAGCCCTTCCTTGTCCTTGACATCCTGGGGAACCACCGCCACGCTGAATGAGGGGGTATTGTTGACGAGCACCGCGCCGTTCCTGTCCAGAATGGTCCCCCGAGAAGCAGCAACCGGTACGAGCCTCAGGCGGTTGCTCTCCGAAAGTTCCCTGAGCCTTTCGGACTGGATAATCTGGAGATACCAGAGCCGGGTCAGGAGGATGAAGAAAACTGCGCAGACCACTATGGTAAGCCGGAAAACCCGGTTCATGAGCCCTTCATTGGCCCTCACATACCGCTGCCCGCTCATCTGGTCTCCCTCTCGGCGGTTGACAGGGGGAGACCGAATACGAGTGATGCGACAAAAGCATTGAGAAGCGACTGGGGAAGGAGTGCGGGCAGAAGGGTTGTATAGATATCTGCGGCAGCGGAAAAGAGAAGGAGGAGCAGAAGATGAATGAGTCCGTTAACCAGTGTGGCAAGAAAAACTACGAGAACGAGAAGATAGAGATTGTCGGTATAGAGGCGATCTGACACCTTTCTCATGGCAAGATAGATGGCAAGAAAGGAAAAGGCGGAGAGACCGAGATAGATGCCGCTGAAGCAATCCTCCATAAGCCCTGTGAGGAAGGCGAAGCCGCCTCCTTGCCACCCTCCCTCCCTGAGCCCGAGATAGACAATTACGATAATGAGAAGATTAGCCTGGAACGGGTCGGCAAAATAGGCGGGGAGAACCGTTACCTGGACCAACAGCGCAACATAGACAATCATGATGATTTTAAGAAACTTAATCATGATTAACGTGTAGAATCACGAGTACTTCCTCCAGTTTCGAGATATTGACCCTGGGCCGAATCTCGACGGTCTGGAAAATACCGTATTCTCCCTTTTTTACCATGGTAACTTCACCGATGGGAAGCCCTTTGGGGAATATACCGCCGATGCCTGAGGTTACAATAGTATCGCCAACCTTGACATCTTCCTCCTGAAGAGCGAATTCAAGCGAACAACGGCCCCCGCCGGTCCCCTTAACCACCCCTCGTGCCCTTGACCGCTGTACAATAGCAGCAATGCCGCTGGCATGGTCGGTAAGCAGGAGGACCCGCGAACTGCCGGCAGCCACCTTGACGAGCTGACCGACCACACCGTCGTTTGCTATCACCGGCATCCCTTCCCGCAAGCTATCGACACTCCCCCGGTCAACCACGACTGTCTTGAACCAGGGCGACCCGTCTTCCCCAATCACGGAAGTGGCAAGCGCCGGAGCGTGCAGGGAACTCTTGAGCTGCAGGAGCTTTTGCAGGCGTTCGTTGGCACTGGATTCTTCACCAACAGCGACAAGCCTCGAATTCAACAGCTTGACACTCTCCCGCAACTGTTTGTTCTCTTTGCGTACGTCAATAAGGTTCAGATAATCATTCCAGACATCCGAAGCAAACCCGTTCACTCTCGCAACCACACCGTAAAGCGGGGCCATCAGGTTCATCACCCCCCGCTCGAAGACGTTTGCATGTCCCTTGTTTTTCAGGTTCAGGGAAAAGAATATAAAGGCGGCCAGGAGGATAACCCCACCGCCGATATATATCCTGTATTTCCTGATGAACTCCCGCATGCACGAATCCATAAATGGGAAGGGGAGACCCAAGCCCCCCCTTCACGAACCGTTTCGGAACTTACCGGTTAAATTTTCAATCGAGGATGAAGGGTGAAGCTGCCCCGTCCTCGTGGCGTATCTCATCCACCGGAGAGCGCTTCTGTTCTCCGGCATAGAGCCTGTTCGGGGCATTGAAAACGATTCCGTCCTCTCCCCCGATGTTCTTGTATGCGTGCACCACACCGGCAGGGACGATCACCAGGACCGGGCTGTCGCCTCCCCCGAAAATGACCTGCTGAACACCTCGGGTCGGGGAATCGGCCCGCGTGTCCCAAAGGTAGACCTTGAAATTGGAAGGTCCTATGAAAGCAAAACAGTCGGCCTGCTCCCGGTGTTCATGGGGGCCGCGGGCGATTCCCGGGCGGGTCATGGAGATGTAGGCCATGACCGGCATGAACAGGGAGTCCATTTCATCGGAACGGAACAGTTCGGCCAACCAGCCACGTTCGTCGAGGTATTTGCCAAGCGGCTTTACGACGACATCGTGGATCTTTCCCTTTGTGAACTGATCCTGGATAGTCATTTACTTCTCCCCTCCCCTGCAGATACCCATTTCGTTCTGAACGCGGACAAGATAGTCACGATAACTTGAGTTGGGCGTATTTTCGATCGCATCGGACATTTTTCCGCAATCGATGTATCCCATGCGGAGGGCGACTTCCTCGAGGCAGGCAATCTTGAGTCCCTGCCGTGCTTCCAGCGTCCCGATGAAATGGCTCGCCTCCAGAAGGCTCTGGTGAGTGCCGGTATCAAGCCAGGCGATCCCCCGCCCCAGCTTTTCCACCCTGAGTTCCCCCAACTCGAGGTAGGCGAGATTGACATCGGTGATTTCCAGCTCTCCGCGGGGCGAAGGTTTCAGTTTTCTGGTGATCTCCACCACCCTGCTGTCGTAAAGGTAGAGTCCTGGTACGGCATAGTGGGTCTTGGGCCTGGCAGGCTTTTCCTCGATTCCGACCGCCCGCCCCTGTTCGTCGAACTCCACCACCCCGTACCGCTCCGGGTCCTGCACATAGTAGCCGAAAATCAGCGCGCCCCGTACAAATTTGGCGGCTGCGCTGTCGAGTCCCATTTTGCCGTAGAAAATATTGTCGCCCAGGATGAGGCAGACCGGATCGCCGTCAATGAATTCCTCACCCACCAGAAACGCCTGGGCAATCCCTTTCGGTTCGGGCTGAACCTTGTAGGAAATACGGATACCCCAGCGGGAGCCGTCCCCCAGGAGCGCTTCGAATCGAGGGGTATCATGGGGGGTCGAGATGATGAGAATATCATTGATTCCCGCCATCATGAGCGTGGCCAGGGGATAATAAATCATAGGCTTGTCGTAGACCGGCTGGAGTTGCTTGCTGGCGACCAGGGTCAAGGGGTAGAGCCTGCTTCCGGCGCCCCCGGCAAGTAATATTCCTTTTTTTATTCCTTTGTTCATGTGTTCCTCGAATTCAAAATCTACCACACCCGGTTTGCCTGTAACGGTACGGAATGCCGTCTAAAGCAGGCATATTTTTTATATTTGTACCATACGGCTGAGAACAGAGTCAAACAGTATTGTTCCCCCTCCCGGGCATCTCAATGGTCTTCGGAAATGATAGCCCGGGCCGCCGCCAGAATGTCGTCGTAGGAAGATACGCCGACTGGCAGAGAAACCGAAGCCGTTTCCCCGTAGCCGGTCATGACCAGGAGCGGACGGCATCCGGCGGCATGACCTGCCTCAATGTCGGCCATCTTGTCGCCAATAATGAATGAAGCCGCCAGGTCGATCGAAAAATCGTCTGCAGCCTCGAGAAGCATTCCCGGCAGGGGCTTTCTGCACCCGCACTCACGGCGGTATTCGCCAATTCCGTGAAGCGGGTGGTGGGGACAGAGATAGTAGGCATCCACGGCAGCTCCATGACGTTTCAGTTCTTCGTCCATGAAACGGTGAAGCCTGTGGACGTCAGCCTCGTCATAGTAGCCGCGGCCGATTCCCGACTGGTTGGTGACAACGATCACAAGGAAACCTGCCTCGTTAAGAAGCCTGATTGCAGAGGGTGCGCCGGGAATCAGCTCGAACTCTTCCATCCGGTGAAGATATTCTTTCTCCACGTTGATGGTGCCGTCGCGGTCGAGAAAGACGGCGCGGTTACGTGTCGTCAAGCGTTCACTATTCAACTCTCTTCCCCGAAGAGTCGCTTCTCGACGAGTTCGCAGACGATATGAATAATGGTGACATGAACCTCCTGGATACGGGGGGTATCCTGGACAGGGACAACCAGGGGGATATCCGTGATGCCGGCTAAACTCCCCCCGTCTCTTCCGAGCAAGCCGACAGTCCTGCACCCGATTTCCCGGGCAAGCAGGAGGGCGCCGTAGACATTATTGGATGAACCGCTCGTGGAAATTCCGATCACGACGTCCCCTGGTCGGGCAAGTGCCTCCACCTGGCGCCTGAATACCAGGTCGAAGCCGTAATCATTGCCCACGGCTGTAAGAATGGAGGTATCGGTCGTTAGGGCAATTGCCGGCAGAGCCCGGCGCTCGAGCTTGAAGCGGCCGACGATCTCAGCGGCGAAGTGCTGCGCATCGGCCGCCGACCCGCCATTGCCCATAATGAGAAGTTTGCGTCCTTTTCCCAGGGCTTCCACCACCAGGTCGACTACGGCCTCGATCCTGTCGGAGAGATGCCGCTCAACTTCCTCGATCGCCCTGCAATGGGAAGTGAAGATGGACTTAATTTCATTCTGCACGGAAAACCTCCGGAAAAGTCTGCTTTATGTATCAATCCCCGTATTTCTCGGCCACGGTAGCGTTGATCAGCCGCTCCAGCTCGGTAAAAGGGATGCTTCCGTCATCGCCGGGAAAAGGTATCTCTTCGCTGCCGGAGACTGTTACGAGTCCCGGCGTCGCGACACGGAGTGCTGCAGCTTCCCTCCGTACCCGCTCCGCGGCAAAAAACCGGGGAAGCTTTACTAGCCGGATGCTCCCATGGAGGCGATCACACCCTTTCTTGACCAGTTGCAGGAAAGTTCCCGGAGAGACCAGGACGGTAAATGAATGCCCCTGCCGGGCACCCGTAAACATGACATCAATATTCCTCCTGACGGCGGGAATATCAGCATCCTTGGGGAAATAGACGCAGAACGATCGCTCCATCCCCCATCGCTCGTTATAGGCGGCAATGCTCCGGGCCAGGGTTTCTTCCCGTCTCGTCAGTGAGCCGAGTGGCGGTTCTTCTCCGTGACGAACCTGAGCCCCCTCAACGAAAAAAGTCAGGAACCCCGCCTTCAGTGCCTGCCGGGAATAATTCTTGAGGCACCAGAGCCCTCCGTCCATTTCCTCGTCAAAGCCGCCGATCCGTTCATACAATTTCCGCCTGATAAGCATGGCGGCAAAATCACCGCACGAGCTCTCCATTGCCGCAGCAGGTGAAGATATTCCCTGCGGTGCGTCCTTTCCCGCAGTTCTCTTAACATTACGGGGGACTATCACCCCCGCCTCGTGCCTTGTTTTGGCGAGTATCAGGAGAGGCTCAAGCCACCCTTCGGTCACCTGGGAACTGCTCCTGACGACCGCGGCAAAATCCGCCTCGGCCCTGGCCAGTCCCCTGTTGACAGCCCGGACGAACCCGAGGTTTATCCTGGTGCTGATGAGGAGTGCCCGCTCATCGAGGGCCTCGGCGAATTCCTCGAGAAGGGATTCCGTTTCCCGTTCGCTCCCGTTGTTCAGCAGAATGAACCGGGCTTCGGGCGAATGCTTTACCAGGCTGACGAGACATTCACGGGTCTCGACAGGCCTGTTCCAGACGGGGATGATTATGTCTATTCCCGGAAAGCTCATTGTATGCGACATTTACCGTTTAAAGGATACAGATATGCCCGTATCGTGAAAGGAGACGAGGAAAGATAACGAGGGCTCCGCATCACCCCGATTCGTTACTGAACCGGGGCTGAACTCTGTTTCGACCATGTGCAGAAAGCCTTCATTACGACGAAACGGCAACGCTCCGCAGAAGGTCCAGTTCATCCAGTACCTTTCCGGAACCGAGCACAACGCAGGAGAGCGGGTCTTCGGCAATGACCACCGGCAAACCTGTCTCTTCGCGCAGAAGAATGTCGAGGTTGCGCAAAAGGGCGCCCCCTCCCGCAAGGACAATTCCCTTATCGACGATATCAGCCGAGAGTTCGGGTGGAGTGCGCTCGAGACAGATACGGACAGCCTCGACGATGGCCTTGACAGGTTCGGTAAGCGCTTCCCGTATTTCATCGGAATTTATCAGTGTGGTCTTGGGAATGCCGGACACCAGGTCCCGGCCCTTAACCTCCATCGAGCGAACCTCGCCACCCGGAAAGGCCTCGCCTATTTCAATCTTGATGATCTCGGCCATCCGGTCGCCGATGAGCAGGTTGTACTTCCGCTTGATGTACGACACGATCGCTTCGTCCATCTTGTCGCCGCCGACCCGTGCCGATTTGGTATAGACGATACCCGCCAGTGATATGACCGCCACCTCGGTGGTTCCGCCGCCGATATCGACGATCATGTTTCCCGAAGCCTCCGTAATGGGGAGACCGGCCCCGATTGCCGCCGCCATCGGTTCTTCTATGAGGTATACCTCCCGGGCTCCCGCCGATTCTGCGGACTCCTTGACCGCCCGCTTCTCGACCTGGGTTATCCCGGACGGCACACAGATGACGATCCTCGGCCGGACGAGGGTCTTGCGGTTGTGTACTTTGTGGATAAAATAGCGGAGCATCTCCTCGGTAATATCAAAATCGGCGATGACGCCGTCCTTCATCGGCCTGATGGCGGTAATGCTTCCGGGAGTGCGGCCGAGCATTTTCTTGGCCTCCATCCCAACGGCAAGGACTTTCTGCTGGCCATTGTTCATTTTCTGGACCGCAACCACGGAAGGCTCACTGACCACGATACCTTTCCCCTTCAGATAGACAAGGGTATTGGCGGTGCCGAGGTCGATGGCGAGGTCGTTGGAAAACATGCCGAACAGGTAGTCGAATATTTTAAGCATGACTGCTCCTTTCTGGATGCGCAAATACAGATATAACTACTTAAAAGAGATAATGTAACAAAAAAGCTCACCAGTTTCAAGGGCTAATAATGATCATCTACCCGGATGAACTACAACACCTCGCCATGAATGACGGGACAGGCGGGCATCCGCACATTGCCGGCACCCCCCCGGTCCGGCCAGGCGGAATGCTCACTAAAAATAGCGGGCAGGTTGCAAATAATCCAATCTATTTATTGATTTTACCTATCAATTATATTACTATGCACAACCGTTGTCTTAATGCTTCCCAAGAAATTTCCCAGAAAAGGAGTCGTATCGGTAATGCTTGGAATCCTGAGAAAGTATAAGCAGTCAATCGTCATCAAAATAGTGTTCGTCGTGATCGTCCTCTCATTTGTCGGCACCATCTTCCTCGTCTGGGGAAGGGGCGACAGTGGACCCGGTGGTAAAGACTACGCAGCCAAGGTAAACGGAAAAAAAATATCCTTTGAAGAGTACCAGAAGAGCTACTATCGGCTCCGGTCCATGTATGAGCAGTTAATTGGCAAAGGCATCACGCCCGAAACGGAAAAACAGTTCGGCGTGAAGAAGCTTGCTCTCGACAACCTCGTAGATACGGTACTCATCCGGGCCGAAGCAGCCCGCATGGGCATCAAGATATC
>JBGPCQ010000029.1:0-24465 GCA_041481895.1 Geobacteraceae bacterium
GACCTGCTCCCAGGCCCGGCCGACGGCAAAAATGGCAAAGGTGGAGACGAACGGGATCTTCCCCACGGCTGCGAGTCCGGCGGCTGTACCGACCATGTTGGCCTCCGCAATCCCCATGTTGAAGAAGCGCTCGGGAAACTTTTTGGCGAACACCCCGGTCTTGGTGGAACCGGACAGGTCCGCGTCAAGCGCCACGATGTCAATGTTTTCCGCGCCCAGCTCCGCAAGCGTCTCGCCGTAGGCATCACGTGTTGCTATCATATTCAAATTCCTTTCTTATGTTTCTGACTAATTGAGCAGCCACAGGAACGTGGATTTTTCGTCAGGGCTAGGCGCCCGAGGAACCGCGCGGAGGCGTAGCAGCGCTACGCCGCACAAAGCGATCCGGAGGGCAACAACGCCCTGGCGGAAAAGCCGCGTTCCTACCCCCTACAGGTTGCATTGCTCTCCCAGGCATTCCAACGCCCTCGGCAACTCCTCATCGCTTGGCGGCACCCCGTGATAGCTCGCCTTGTTCTCGAAGAAGGAAACCCCCTTCCCCTTGACTGTTCTTGCTACAATGACGGTCGGTTGTCCCTTGACCGTTTCCGCCGCATCCAGTGCATCGATAATCGCGGAGATGTCATGACCGTCGATCTCCAGCGCATGCCAGCCGAATGCCCGGAACTTGTCGGCTATCGGGGCGACATTCATTACCTTCGCCACCTCGCCGTCGATCTGAAGGGCATTGGCGTCGACCATGGCGCACAGGTTATCGAGCCGGTAATGGGCTCCCGCCATCGCCGCTTCCCACACCTGCCCTTCCTGCAGTTCGCCGTCCCCAAGCAGAGCATAGACCCTGTTTCCCTTGCCGTCGACCCGCAGGCCGAGCCCCATTCCCACGGCCATGGAAAGCCCCTGGCCGAGGGAACCGGTGGGGACTTCCACCCCCGGTGTGGATTTGCTGTCCGGGTGTCCCTGGAGATGGCTTCCCAGGCGGCGGAGCATCATCAGGTCTTCGGTCGGGAAATAGCCGGCTTCAGCCAGGGCCACATAGAGGGACGGGGCTGCGTGCCCCTTGCTGAGGATAAAGCGGTCCCGTCCGTCCCAGGCCGGATCGGCGGGATTATGGCGCATCTTGTGGAAATAGAGGGTGGTTATCAGATCGATGGCCGACAGGGAACCGCCGGTATGTCCTGACTGCGACTTATGGAGTGTCTTGATAATGGCGATGCGCAGCTTCTTCGCCATCTCCTGCAATTCGATAATCTTGTCGTTCACCGGGAAAAGTTCCTTTCAGGCAGTTCGTAGTGGTGTATCATGTATCTTCGCCCCTGACGAGATAGTCGAGAATGATTTCGTCAAGGCTCTGAATCTGTCGCGGCTTCTCGCGGGGAGGCTGCCGGGTGGCAGGAGGAGATGCCGGAGGAGCAGCTGCCGGCTTTGTTAACTCTGCTGCTCCCTCGGCAGAAGGGGCGGCCCGGGAACCGAAGGCCCGTTCGTCGAACAGTCCGGCTTTGAGGCCGCGGAGCATCTCCTTATGCTGCTCCTTCATCAGCTCTTCAACCACCTGCTCAAGGTTCTCCATCTTTATTATGTCGGCATAGCTGGTTTTCTTCGAAGAGATAATGGTGCCGCCGCGGTAGAGGAGCGTAATGATATGGGGATTATTCAACCCGCTGTCCTCAGTCTGGATATGAAAAACTTCCCCCCTGTACATGACATTATGATTGAACCCTACACGCATTGCCTGTCCCTGTCCGCCAAATGACGTAATAATTGCAAATTATCACACGCATCAGATAGTTGCAACCAGTAAAAAAGCGGTTTTGAGTTTCGAGTTTTGAGTTTTGAGTTGAAGTCGTTAACTCGAAACCCCAAACTTATTTTTTCATCAGTTTCTTGATCCGTGCGACTGCTTCCAGGGCGTCTCCGGCATACAGGTCGGCGCCGATTTCATCGGCGTAATCCTGGGTCACCACGGCGCCGCCGACCATGGTAAAGGTCTTTATCCCTGCGGCCTTCAGTTTCCTGATAACGTTCTCCATTTCGGTAATGGTTGTGGTCATCAGGGCCGAAAGACCTACGGCGTCCACCTGGTGCTCCCTGGCTGCCGCCACTATCCGCTCGGCCGGAACGTTTTTCCCCAGGTCGATGACCTCGAATCCATGGTTTTCCAGGAGGGTGCAGACGATATTTTTGCCGATGTCATGGATGTCCCCCTCCACCGTGGCCATAAGAATCTTGCCGAGGCTGGCGAAGGCAGCGCCTTTCATCTCCGTCTTGAGGCGGGCGAAGGCCGCCTGCATGGTATCTGCGGAGCTCATCACCTGGGGGAGGAAAAAGATGTTCTTTTCGAAACGACGGCCGACCTCTTCAAGCCCCGGCACGAGCCCTTCGTTGCTGATGTCGAGGGGGGAGAGCCCTTCCTGCAGAGCCTCCTCCACAAGCGGGACGATATTTTCGCGGTCACCGTTGATAATTGCGCCGGCAAGGCGTCCCCTGATGTCGAGCGGCTTTTCCTGAACCGGCTCTCCGGCGGGAGCCGCCGCGCTCCCCTTATAGGATTCGATGTACGCTGCGGAATGCGGGTCCCTGTTCAGGAGCACCATTGCGGAGCGGAATGCGCCCATCATGGCCTCTTCCCGGGGATTGATGATCGCCGCATCGAGCCCCGCCTCCATGGCCATGGCAAAAAAGGTCGAAGAAATGAGCGGCCGCCGGGGGAGGCCGAAGGAGATATTGCTCACGCCGAGCACCGTATTCAGCTTGAAGCGCTCCTTTACGAGGCGGATCGCCGTGAGAGTCTCCAGTGCCCGTTTCTGCTCCGCGCTTACGGTGAGTGTCAGCGAATCGATCATTAAGTCGTCAGGCGGGATGCCGGCCTTTTCCACGGCCGCCAGGATTTTGCCGGCTACGGCGGCCCGTCCTTCGCCGGTTTCCGGGATACCCTTCTCGTCGAGGGTGAGGCCGATCACGGCGGCCCCGTACTTCTTGATGAGGGGGAGGATACGCCCGAGGCTCTTTTCCTCGCCGGACACGGAATTCACGAGCACCTTGCCGTCGGCCGCCTTGAGTCCGCGCTCCAGGGCCTCGGGGTTGGACGAATCGAGGACGAGCGGCGTAGTGACCGCGCCGGTCACGCAGAACACGGCGCGCTCCATGGCCGCCGGTTCGTCTATGCCGGGCGCCCCCACGTTGATATCGAGGAGATTCGCACCGGCAGCCGTCTGTTCCATGGCCTCGCGGCGGATATAGGAGACTTTCCCCCCGGCCAGTTCCGCGGCAAAGGCCTTTTTCCCGGTGGGATTGATCCGCTCGCCGATAATGGCCACCGGGTTGCCTCCCCCGATAGCGAGATGGGACCCGCGGCTCGATACAAAGGTGATCCCCCGGGGGGGGCCGGTTTCCCGGAATGACTGGTCCCGGCCTTCGAGGGCCTCCCGCATTGCCCGGATATGGACCGGCGTGGTGCCGCAGCAGCCGCCGATGATCCGCACCCCCAGCTTCAGAAGACGGTCGTGGTAGGCGGTCATCTCCGCGGGGGTGCCGGGGAAAATCGTCTTCCCGTCCTTCAGTTGGGCGAGCCCCGCGTTTGCCTGTGAAATGAGCGGGAGCCTGGTAACGCGCCGCATGGCGGCGAGGATTTCGTAAATCCCGTCGATGCCGAGGCCGCAGTTGGAGCCGACGATATCCGCGCCGGCCGCTTCCAGGGTGATGGCGGCGGCCTCCGGCGGGGTGCCGAGCACGCTCCTCCCCTTGTCGTCGAAGGTGAGCTGGGCGACGATGGGAATGTCCGGCGCTATCTCACGGACAGCTATGATGCCGGCCCGGATCTCCTTGATGTCGAGGAAGGTTTCGAAGGTGATAAAGTCCGCGCCCGCTTCGATGAGATGGCCGGCCTGCTCGCGAAAAATCGCCGCCATTTCGTCGAAGCCGAGATCGCCGACCGGCTCCACAAAGCTCCCCGTGGGGCCGATGGATGCCCCCACGTAGGCCCTGTCGCCGGCAACGTCACGGGCGATGGCCACGGCGGAGGCGTTGACCTCCCGGATCTGCCCCTCAAGGCCGTAATGGGAAAGCTTTGCCCGGTTGCCGCCGAAACTGTTGGTGACGATGACGTCGGCCCCGGCATCGAGATACTCGCGATGTATCCCGGCAACCACTCCGGGCATGGCGAGGTTCATTTCCTCCGGAGACTGGCCCGGTTTCAACCCGCGCTCCTGGAGCATGGTTCCCATGGCGCCGTCTAGAACGAGCACCCGTTCCCGCAGCGCGTGCAAAAATGGTTTTCTCACATCGACCTCAGTTTATTTTTTTTCCAGGGTAAAATCGGGCGCCAGCGGAGCGGTCAGGTCAAGTTGCCCGAGAGTCTTGATGTTATTACCCTCCAGCAAAAATTTTACCTTTTTAATGCGGGGGAAGTTAAAGGCGAGGGAGTTGATCACCGAATAGACCGCCATCATTTCGGCATTGCTCCCGGCAGGAAGGCCAGCCGTGAACTCATGTCCGAAGTCGAGCGTAGCAGTTTCGCCGTCCACCCGGACCGAACGGAGAGTCGCTGTTGGCGGGAGGGTAGGGGACATTTCTCCTACCGGCCCGTTGATAAGCTCCTCAAGGACATCCTCGGCGCACGCCGTCGGGTCGGAGCAGGCGCCTATCTCCCGAGCTTCGCGAACCAGTCCCGCACCATCAGGGGAGGCGAAGAAGAGCGTCACGAGCAGCATTCCCGCTTCCTGGAGTTGGGGTGGAGCGGGTTTAAGCCTGCTCTGCTCGTATTTTCTGTAGATTAGAGCGCCGAGCACCACGGCGGATATCACGAATGCGATGAGCAGGAACGTCATTTTCCTGCGCGACCGGTTTGTCCGTTTCACCTTGCTACTCCTCATTCCTGGCGTCTTCTTCCAGGTTCACCTGGTAGACATCGCCCAGGCGCCCTCCGAGAAAGCGGTTGCCGACCCTTATGAACCCGGCCGGTACGTCGGTCACGAAATAATGATGGTTCCCTATTTCCGAGGAAGGGCGGAGGCAGCTGCTGTTGCGGAGGATTTCAGCAACGGTACGGGCGGTTTCCTCGGCAGAATCCACGAGGGTGACTCCCTCTCCCATTACCTCCGAGATAATCCCTTTCAGGAGGGGATAGTGGGTGCAGCCGAGCACGAGAGTGTCAATCCCTTCTTCCCGGAGCCCCCGGAGATAGGTTACCGCAGTAAGGCGCGCCACCTCGTTGTCCACCCATCCCTCTTCCGCAAGGGGGACGAACAATGGACAGGCACGGGTGATCACCTCGATCTCCGGGTTCATCCGTTTTATCGCCTTGGCATAGGCGCTGCTCCTGATGGTCCCCTCCGTCCCTATCACCCCCACTTTTCCTGTTTTCGTCACCGTGGCGGCACGCCGGGAGCCCGGCTCTATGACCCCGACGATCGGTATCGGGAACCTTTCCTTGAGGTCATCGAGGGAAAAGGCAGAGGCAGTGTTGCAGGCGACCACGAGGAGCTTGATATCCCGACTCACGAGAAAGGAAGTGATCTGCCGGGAATAGCGGGTGACGGTTTCCGGCGACTTGGTGCCGTAAGGGACCCGTGCCGTATCGCCCAGATAGATAGTGTCTTCCTGGGGGAGGGTCTTTGCAATCGCCTTGAGAACGGTAAGACCGCCAACCCCCGAATCGAATATGCCGATGGCTTTCCAGGCCAAATTATTCAATCTCCCGATACATTTACTTGTCGCACGTAATAAAAATTACTATACTAGTAAAATCATCATACTACTTTTATGTCCCTTATGATGTCAAGGCATTTGCACCCGTGGCCGCACAGCCTGTTTTCCATTATCTTGCTTCAATTCCCGGTCATTTTCTGCTAAACTGAACTTTTCAATGCACCAGAGGAGGGCTCATGGAAAAAGAGAAGATGCTCAGCAGGACTCAGGAAGTCCTCTCACCCTTTGAAACGGATCAAATTGTCAGGTTCGTCAAGGAATTGAGCATAACAACCATTTTTGAAAACCCCTTTGTACTCGGGATTCTCATTATCGTCTTTTTCTTTGCCGTCATCAAACGCTCCAAGCTCGTCCTCCTCTTCCTGTTCACCCTCCTTTCCCTGATGGCCCTCGTCCGTTATACCCTGCCCATGGGGGCCGAAATGACCGCCGCGTCCATGCTTCCCTTTGCTTTCGGCTGCCTTGGCATCGGCGCGGTACTCATCTATTTCATCTTCATCAAGGTGGAGTAATCGCTTGAGCAGGGGAGGCTTCACCACGTACAGTGCCCTTTAGTTTTCCCGTCGGTACAAAGCCGTCGGCCAAAAGGGGATACCGCCGCGTGGAGTGAACTCACCCCGGACAGTCAGCCACTGCGGCGAGAGGAGCTTGACCAGGTCGTTGCAGATTCGATTTACGCCGGCTTCATGGAATTCTCCGAACATTCTGAATGAGCCAAGATAGAGCTTGAGGCTCTTGCTTTCGATGCAGAGCATGTCCGGCTGGTAGTCCAGCACGATTTTGGCGAAGTCCGGCTGTCCGGTTATCGGACAGAGGCAGGTGAACTCCGGACACTCTATGTGAACTGTCCCCACTACACCCGCCGGATTTGTATCAGGGGAAGCAAAGGGGCTGGTAAACGCCTCCAGCAGGGTGGCATCCGGTTGGTCATAGCGGTATGTTGTTCTGCCCATGCCGAGAGATTTCAGTTTTTTCTGCTGCGCCATCGATTTTCTCCTTTTAATATCGGATAAACGATATCTTAGCACTTAATCATTTCTTAATCAATTTCCTTGGTCGGGTTGGTCAACCCGACTTTACAAAAACCTGAGAAATCGATATGCTCAACAATAATCTTAACCTCAACCCGCGTTACCGAGGAGTCAGCAGATGAAAATGGGTAAGAACGACTGGATATTCATTGCGCTTATAGTCGTCGTCCTGGCGGTCTTTTATGCCATTTCCGGCACGGAAAAAACAAAGAAGGTCCCCCTGGACGAGAAGCATAAACCGTTTTACGATATCGTGAAACAGACCGGCAGCAAGATGGAGGCGGACAAGGGATGCCCCGCCTGCCATTTCGAGCCGGGGGGGGTGCCCTTTTCCCCGAAGCATCCGGTGAAGCCGAAGGATGGGCCGATGAGGTGCCTCTTCTGCCACAAACTTCAGAAGTAGGAAACGCGACTTTTCCGCAATCTCTGCGTTGATCTTCGTGATTCCTTGTGCGGCGTAGCGCTGTTTATGCCCTTTGGGTACTACGCCTCCGCGTCATCCCTTGATCGCCTTGACCTTGCGAAAAATCCACGTTCCCGCTGGTTTTTCCACAAAGACAAAATCATGCCTACATTGAACCTGACCCTTGAGTTGGAACGGCTGATCGCCGATATCGCCCGGCGGATGGAGGAGTTCGGCCATATTGACCCCGAGAGGGTCATGGTCTGCGTCTCCACCACCCGCGGCGGCGGTATCCACGGCACGTACGCGAAGATCCACCCCCTCCGTTTCGAAAACGGCAGCCGGACAACCATGGTGAACCGGAGGAGGGGGACAATCCGCTGCGATATACCCCCCGTGACTCGCCGGGGAGTGGAAATGCTCTACATCGTCTATTTCCTGGTCCCCCGCTTCTTCAATCTCTCCCTCCGCGAAAAGCTGATCACTATTTTTCACGAACTCTACCACATATCACCGGAATTCAACGGCGACATCCGCCGATTTCCCGGTAAAAACTATGCCCATGGCAGCTCCCGGGAAAAATTCAACGGAGCCATGGAGAAATTTGTGGGAAGTTACCTGGAAAGAACGGAAGACCCTGCCGTCGTCGGTTTCCTCGACGGGGATATGGAGACGATCCGCTCCCGCCACGGCTCCATAGTAGGGAGAAGGATGGCGGCGCCGAAGTTGCGGATCGTGAAATGAAGTATGGCCGCCCGGTCCGTGAAGCGGTCTATGATTTAGAGCTTGTCCGTAAATAACGTTGCGAGCCTGTAATGCTTATTTACGGGCAAGCTCTTAGTGTCAGATCAAATCGAGCGTTGCCTTTACCGCCTTGTCAATCCCTTCGGCTGCCTCGGAAATCCGCTGGGCGAGCATGTAGGCCGGGGTGGAAACAATCTTGCGCTCCTTGTCCACGATAAACTCGGTTACCGGGCATTCCACGTGCTCGCTTCCCGTTGCGGCTATGGCCGCAGCAGTTCCCGCGTCGGTGCCGATGGTGAGCTTCGGCGCATACTCCTTGCCGAGGGTTGCCGCCACGAGGGCCGGGGCGATACAGATGGCACAGATCGGCTTCTGCGCCGCCGCCATCTCCCTGAGAAGTTTTGCCACATCGGGCTGGATAGCTGCGTCGGCGCCTTTCTCGGCGAAATTGCAGAGGTTCTTGGCGGCCCCGTATCCTCCGGGGAAGATGAGGGCGTCCAGTTCTCCGGTCTTCACCTCCGCGATGTTCCTGATCTTGCCGCGGGCAATCCTGGCCGACTCCACCAGGACGTTGCGCTTTCCTCCCGTCGCAGCGCCGCTCAGGTGGTCTACCTCGGCAAACTCCATGTCCGGTGCCATGCAGACCGCTTCGGCACCGTACCGGTCGATGGCCAGCAGGGTAAGGACCGCTTCCTGGATTTCGCTCCCGTCATAGACGCCGCAGCCCGAAAGGACAACGCCAACCTTTTTCTTCATACGTTCCTCCTTTGACTCCTGAGATCAGATGACAGTCCGGGGTTCCGGACATCCGGCCAGCCTGGTGCACCTGCATGCATGGAAATATACCATAATGGCCGGCATCTTTCGAAGAAGAAATTTCATTTATCAGCACCACGCCGGGAGAAATAAATAAAATTTTCTGGTTATGCCCTTAATAGAGTGTGGCCAGTGCCAAACCATAAAATTCGTTTCACCACCCGTTCGCTTCTCTCACAGACACGGAGAGCACGGAGAAAACTTACTGTTTTTGAATTCCTCCGTGTCTCCGTGGTGAAAGACTTTGACTCACGATAGGTTATCAACTGGAGCTAAGTGGATAACCAGGTAAAATTTATCCATCTGCCTGTTGATTTCGGGACTTTTATCGGAAAAGCAGTTAAACTGTATTCATACGGCAAATCTCTTCCCAATCTGCAGTCGGAACCGCCAGGAACCGCCATGATGCCGCACGACCTAAACAAGCCGATTCTGATCACGGGAGCCACCGGCTACATCGGCGCCCGCCTGGTCCCGCGTCTGCTCCAGGCGGGCTACAGGGTCAGGGCGCTCGCCCGTGTCCCGGCCAAGATCGGCAGCCGGCCATGGGCCGACCACCCGAACCTTGAGATCCTCAAGGCCGATCTTCTCGACCGGGACTCGCTGACAGCCGCCTGCCGGGGGTGCCGCGCCGCTTATTATCTCGTCCATTCCATGAACCACGGCAGCGCCGACTTCGCCAGGGATGACCGGGAAGCCGCCGGCAACATGGTTGCCGCGGCCGAAGCCGCCGGCCTCGACCGGATCATTTATCTCAGCGGTCTGGGCGAGGAGAGTGAAGCGCTGAGCGAACATCTCAGCTCGAGGACGGAAGTGGCCCATATCCTCCGGAGCGGCAAGGTTCCGGTCACGGTTCTCCGGGCCGCCATGATCATCGGTTCGGGCAGCGCCTCATTTGAGATCCTCCGCTACCTGATGGAGCGGCTGCCGGTCCTGATCACACCCCGCTGGGTAGATGTCCCCTGTCAGCCCATCGGCATCCGGAATGTCCTCCACTACCTGATCGGCTGCCTCGACTGCCCGGAAACGGTCGGAGAGACGTTCGACATCGGCCAGGACCAGGTGGTCACCTATCGCCAGCTGATGGAGATTTTTGCCGAGGAGGCCGGCCTGCCGAAGCGGCTGATCATTTCTGTCCCCGTTCTGACCCCGCGGCTGAGTTCTTTGTGGATTCACCTGCTGACACCGGTGCCGGCAGTCCTTGCGCGCCCCCTGGCAGAAGGGCTCCGAAACAGTGTGGTCTGCCGGGATACCCGCATCCGCGAACTTATCCCGCAGGAGCTGTTCGACTGCCGGCTGGCCATCCGCCTTGCCCTGGAGCGGGTCAGGCAGCGCCAGATCGAAAGCTCCTGGACCGATGCCGGCACGATTCCTCCGGCCGAATGGAGCACCTCCGGCGACCCGAGCTGGGCAGGGGGGACCTTTTACGACGACTCGCGGCAGATTCTCCTGGCGGCTTCCCCCGAGGAAGTCTGGAAGGCCGTTGTCTGCATCGGCGGCGAATCGGGGTGGTACTATGCCGACTGGCTCTGGAAACTGCGGGGGTTTCTCGATCAGCTGGCCGGCGGGGTGGGGCTGCATCGGGGACGGCGCTGTCCGCTCGAAATTGCCCCGGGAGAGGCCCTCGATTTCTGGAGGGTGGTCGAGGTGACCAAGCCGCACCGCCTGCTGCTGGTCGCCGAGATGAAGCTTCCCGGGGAGGCGACACTCGATTTCCGGCTTGAGGAAATAGCGCCCGGACAGACCATGGTGCAGCAGGTGGCCCATTTTCTTCCCCGCGGACTCCTGGGCATTCTCTACTGGTATGCCGTCACCCCCTTCCACAATTTCATTTTCAACGGCATGCTGCGGGGGTTTGCCAGGACAGTCTCCACCAAGGTTATCCGGGGACCGGAAAGGATTCCCACAGGACTGGGATGAGTTTCTGGCGGCCTCCTGCGGTCATGCCCCTTGCAAACAGTGCCGGCCATGCTACCCTTAACTAGCGTCCATCCGGAAATACCGGATGTGACACTATTGGTTTCCAATTCGGAAACTAACTTTGATGCCGCCTCGGAACAGGAGATGGCTAGCAGCCTTATTACAGCCAAGGGCAGCGAGGGGAGAGAGCGGATTGGACAAAAGAAAATGCAGGAGGAGACCGGTGAGGCTGGGATGCTGGCTGGTGGGGACGGACGAAGCACTTTGCTGCGGCACCTTCGAGATATCGGAAACCGGGGTGAGCATCCATTGCAGCGACCCTCCGGCGGCAGGACGGACCGTCAGGCTGCAGTTCTTTACCCCCTTGTCAGCCGGGGCGGTCACCGTGGAGGCCGAAGTCATCTGGAGCACGGTGGAGCCGGAAGGGGCCATGGGGCTCCGCTTTCTCGGGGTGGACGACGGGACGATGAACATTCTCAGGGAGCTTATGCGCCAGCAGCAGCGGCAGAAGCCAGCTTAAGGCGGAGTCGTTTCGCTGAATTAATCACTCCTTGGAATAGAGTACCGCCACTGCTTTCGCTCTCTTTTCCCCGATCGACACGTAGCCGTGGGGAATGGCAGAGTCATAGAAGATACTGTCCCCGGGGACAAGCAACATGACCTCATCGCCGTAGTGGAACTCCAGTTCTCCTTCCAGGATGTAGAGGAATTCCTCCCCCTCGTGGTTGTAGAAACAGTTGTCGTGCCATTCTTTCAGGTCGAATTCGACGAGAAAAGGCTCGATCTGCTTATGCCTGATGCCGGGTGCAAGCGACCGGTAGCGATACCCCTCGGGGGCGTCACTCTTGGGGCGGCGCTGGCTTGCCATCCCCTGTTCCCCCTTGGTCAGCACGTACGTGCGCCGGTCCCCCTCGTCCTCGAAAAAGAAGTGGATACCAACCCGGAGCCCCTTGGCTATCTTCAGGAGCGTGGCAAGGGGGGGGGTGACCTGGTCATTCTCGATCTGCGACAGCAAGGGCTTCGACAGACCGGTGAGATCGGCCAGTTCCTGGAGGGTAAGCCGCCGTTCCTGCCGAAGTTTCCTGATCTTGTCTCCCAGGCGAAGTTCCCTGATCTCTGTTTTAATATCGTTCACGGAATCCTCCTCCTTTGGGTGTTATATGCAAAAGCACGCGGCAGGTCAAGGGTTGATTTTAATCAGGAGTGTACCGTGCGGTCAGTTCGTGTCCATCCGGAAACTCCGGATGCGACACCGGCGGTTTCTAATTTGCCCGGTCCCGGTCCTGCCGAAGTAAATCCGGGTTGACAACGACGCACATTTTAAATAACATCTGAGGAAATTCATATTGTTAGCTGACTCGAAGAGGTTTTTAAAATGAAATTATCCCGTTTCCTCGTCTGTGCACTGCTGCTCTTTGCCGCCCTCACGGCATGCAAAAATAAGGAAGAGCCCTACTTCTACGAGTCGAACCGCAAGGGGACGGCCGAAGCGCCGGTCAAGGAACTGCCCAGGGACATTCTCGCCACCCAGCAGGCGTTTACCAACGTGGTCAAATCGGTGACCCCCTCGGTCGTCAATATATCGACGGTGAGCAAGAAGAAACTTGTCCAGCCTTACTTCGAATTCTCGCCATTCTTCGGCGGCCAGGCCCAGCCCCGGTACCGCCGGGAAAACAGCCTGGGGTCTGGGGTCATCATCAACAAGGAAGGCTATATCCTTACCAACGACCATGTGGTGAAGGATGCCGAAAGCATTCAGGTGAAGCTTTCCAACGAAAAGGTCTACAATGGCAAAGTCGTCGGCGAGGATGCCAAGACCGACCTTGCCGTTATCAAGATCAACAGTAATGAAAGCCTCCCGACCGCAGTGCTCGGGGATTCAGACAAGCTCCAGGTCGGCCAGTGGGCTATCGCCATCGGCAACCCGTTCGGGCTCGACCGGACCGTTACCGTAGGAGTCGTCTCCGCGACCGGCCGCTCCAATATGGGTATCGAAACCTACGAAGACTTTATCCAGACCGACGCCTCCATCAATCCGGGCAACTCGGGCGGCCCCCTCCTCAACGTCTACGGGGAGGTAATCGGGATCAATACCGCCATCGTTGCCGCCGGACAGGGAATCGGGTTTGCCATTCCCGTCAACATGGCAAAACAGGTGGTGGCCCAGCTTATCAAGAAAGGGAACGTATCGCGGGGGTGGCTCGGGGTTTCCATCCAGCCGGTTACCGAAGAGATCGCCCGCTCCTTCGGCCTCAAAAACAGTCGCGGCGCCCTGGTGAGCGATATACTGGCCGGGGGGCCCGCGGAGAAAGCGGGCATCAAACAGGGAGATATCATAACCCGCCTCGCGGGGAAAGAGATCAAGGACCCCCGCCAGCTTCAGCTTGTCGTGGCCGATATTTCCGCCGGCCAGAAGGTTGACGTGGAGGTTTTCCGCGCTGGAAAACCGTTGACCCTCCCGGTGACCCTGTCCGGCACTGACAGCGCCGCCGCGCTCCAGCCCAGGTCGACCGGAGTCCAGGCGGGATGGTTCGGACTGACGGTCGAGGAAATCCCCAAAAATATGCGCATCAGGGGGCTTACCGGTCTGCTCGTCACTGAGCTCGAACCGGACGGGATGGCCGCCGAGGCGGGACTCCAGGCGGGCGACATCATCGTCTCCGTCAATCAGAAGCGGGTCACCAATCTGAACGAATACGGCAAAGCCATGCAGGAGGCGGAAAGGAAAGGCTCCGTGGCCTTCCTCGTGAAGCGCGGTGAGAACAGCATCTACTTTGCCTTAAAAATTAGATAGGTATCCGGCGAAAAATTTTGTATACTACACCCGCATTTTGCAATTGATCTATTTTCTCAGTTGCCCGGGGGAGATACATGAACGTTATCGAAAATCCCGATCAGGCCAAAAGACTTGCTCGGGCCATTCTTTCCGATGTGGCCATCTACAACAGGGAAAAACTGGAAGAAGGAATAAAGAACGACACGGTCTTCGATATCCTGAAGGATGAACTGGAAGAGGGGCGGCAGCATTTTGTTTCCCGAGTGGCTCCCCATCTGGCCTCTTCCAATATCTACGACATCGCCGTGGTCGATGTGTTCATCAAGAGGGCGGGGAAGATCGAGTCAGCCATCTGGTGACCGTTTACGGGAACGGTGGTGCGGGCGGGGCGCGGTTGACAAATCGCGCCTTCGTCGTTTTTGACAGAAACGAGCTTTAACCACAGAGGACACAGAGGTCACAGCGGTCACAGAGTAAACCCCTGATATCTAACTACCAAAGAAATTGGTCATTTCCGGGCAAAGACCGTTCCAGGGTTGTTATTATTGATTCAATCTTTGGTTCCCTCTGCGTTCCTCTGCGACCTCTGTGGTTAAAGCTTTTCGGGTTTAATGGCGAAAAATGGAAAAGATCGAACTGACATTTCCCGGCGACGGCGGGCCGGAGCGCCTCGACAGTTTCGTTGCCCGCATGGCCGGCGCCATGACCCGGTCGGCGGTGCAGAAACTCATCGAGGGGGGGCACGTTACCGTTGACGGCGTGCCGCAGAAGCCCTCCCTGAAACTGAAGGGGGGCGAGCGGATTGCAGTCATCATCCCCGCTCCCATAGCGGCAGAGGCCGCGGCAGAGGATATCCCCCTCGAGATACTCTACGAGGACGGGGACCTCGTGGTAGTCAACAAGCCGGCCGGGATGGTCGTGCATCCGGGGGCGGGCACCAGCGGAGGCACCCTCGTCAATGCCCTGCTCGGACACTGCGAGGACCTTTCGGGTATCGGCGGAACCATGCGCCCCGGCATCGTTCACAGGATAGACAAGGACACATCGGGAATTCTTGTCGTAGCCAAGAACGACCGCGCCCACAATTCCCTTGCCAACCAGTTCAAGGAGCACACCATCAAGCGGGTCTACCTGGCCCTCGTGTACGGCGCGCCCAAAGGTGAGAAGGGGAAAATAGAATCGGTCATCGGCCGTCACCCGGTAGACAGGAAGCGGATGTCGGGGAAGGCCCGCCGGGGAAAGCATGCGGTGACCCACTGGCAGGTTATCGGGCGCTTCAGCGGCATTGCCCTCATGCGGCTCAAGCTGGAGACCGGCCGCACCCACCAGATCAGGGTCCATCTTTCCGAGGCGGGTCATCCGCTGGTGGGGGATAAGGTCTACGGCGGGAGCGGCCGGTTGGCGTCCGTCACGGACCCGCATCTCAAGGGGCTCATAAAGGAACTGGACCGCCAGGCCCTCCATGCCAAGACCCTCGGCTTCATTCACCCGGCTACGGGAAAATACCTGGAGTTCGATACGGAACTGCCGGCGGACATGGCGCGGATCATCGAGTATCTGGAAAACTCTTTACAGTCAAATTAACTCCCGCCACAGAGGCACAGAGACACGGAGGAGCACAGAGGTGAAAAAATCAACAGGGCTAAACAAGATTTCCAGATAAGATCCTATACATACTTAGAAATTTTGAATAGGTTTCATCCTGATTATCCCTGTATAAATTTTTTTGTTTTTTCTCCGTGCCTCTGTGGCTCTGTGGCAGATTTTAATCAGGAGTTCACGCAATGGAAATGACCAAAGCCGGCAAGGTCCACTACCTGGAACCGGTGCTGCTCGCCCGGGCCGGAATATCCGCCCAAGGGTTTACCACGCGCAACGAAGGTGTGTCGCGGGCACCCTACAACTCCCTGAACCTCGGGACCAACACTCTCGACTCGCACAACAGCGTGATGGGAAACCGGAGTATCCTGGCGCGCGCCTTCGGCTCCAAGGTGGAAAGGGTCGTAACCGTCACCCAGACACATGGTACCGATCTTCTCGTGATCGACACCCCGAATCCCGACTATGCCCATTTCCAGAAGGTTGAATGCGACGGGATCATCACCAATCAGCCGGGAGTGATGATCGGGGTCTGCGTGGCCGATTGCGCCCCGATTCTGCTGCTTGACCCGGTTAAAAAAGTTGTCGCCGCGTTCCATGCCGGGTGGAAAGGGACCGCCGGAGAGATCGTCAAGCAGGGGGTGGCAGCCCTCATCACCCAGTTCGATTCAGACCCCGCTGCCATCCTGGCTGCGGTCGGCCCGAGCATTGGCCGCTGCTGTTACGAGGTTGACGGTCCGGTCAGGGATGGATTCAGCAGTGACGGGGGATGCTGGGGAGAGTTTGCCGTCGAGACCGGCGACGGCAAATGGCAGCTCGACCTTTCCCTGGCAAATGTACTGCAACTCCTGGATGCAGGCATTCTCCGGGAGAACATCGAAACCACGGACCTCTGTGTATCCTGCAACAAGGCGACGTTCTTTTCGTACCGGAGGGATAAAGGGGAGACGGGCAGACAAATGGGCTTCATCATGCTGCGCTAGGAAAAGCGCCTTTTCCGCAAGCTCTGCGTAAGTCTTCGGTCTTGCTTGTGCGACGTGGCGGTGCCACGCCTCCGCGCAATCCCTCGACAGCCTTGATCTTGCGAAAAATGCGCTTTCCCGGAGGCTTATTGAGTCTATCCCGGTTCTCGTGCGCCTTGCATCTGGAGCTTTTTGCTGTGCCGGATGGTTAGAATCCGTAACAACATTGAAGATGCTGAAGATGTAGAAAATGTCCGGTCTATTATAAACATTTCAACCATCAACGTTCCAACCGGTTTTTTCGGTCGTCCTCATGTCCGCACGCTGGAAAATCTTTGCCATCCTGGCTCTCATGTATATCCTGGCCTATTTTTTCCGCGTCTCCATGGCGGTGATGGCAAAGGACCTCGCTGCCGATCTTGTCCTCACGGCGGCGCAGCTCGGAACCCTTTCCGGCGTCTTCTTCTATATCTACGGCTTCGTGCAGATCCCTCTCGGGCCGCTCCTCGACCGCTTCGGCAGCAGGATGGTCATCAGCATTTTCGGCCTGGCCAGCGCTGCCGGCGGCTTCCTGTTTGCCCTGGCTCCCGGCTATGGGGCCGCCCTGGCCGGGAGGCTCTTGATCGGCGCCGGCACCGCCTGCGTCCTCATGGGATCGCTGAAAATTTTTACCGCGTGGTTTACCCGGCAGGAATTCGCCACGGTCGCGGGCTTCATGGTGGCGGTCGGCAACCTGGGGAACCTGGCTGCCACTGCACCCCTTGCCCTTGCGGTAGCCCAGTTCGGCTGGCGCGTCTCCTTCCTGGCGGTGGCGGCTGCCCAGCTGGCAGTTGCGCTCCTGGTTTTCCTGCTGGTGCGCGATCATCCCGCCGCACCTGATCATCCCCAGAGCGAAGATACTGTGCCGGGAGAGAGCGACGGCATATGTGCCGCGTGGCGGACTATTCTCGCCGACCGCTCCTTCTGGCTCCTCGCGTTTCTTTCCTTCTCCTGGTACGGCAACTACATGGTGCTGCAGGGGCTCTGGGGAGGACCCTACCTGATGGAGGCGGTGGGGATGGAGCGTGCGGCCGCCGGCCGGGTGCTCCTGTTCACCTCGCTCGGCTTCATCATCGGCTCCGCCCTCCAGGGGCGAATAACCATCCGGCTGTTCGGCTCCCACAAAAAGACTTTGCTGGCCGGCCAGACCCTTCTGCTCCTTCTCATGACAATCATGCTCGGCCCCGCGGAACGGCTCCCGCGTATCCTTGTCGAAGCGGCCTTTTTCCTGATCGGTATCGCCGTATCCTCCGGGGTTACCATCTACCCGATGGTCAGGGAGATGTTCCCGGTACGGATAGTGGCCACCGCGCTCACGTCGCTCAACTTCTTCGTCCTCATGGGCGCCGCCATGATTCAGCAGGGAATGGGGCTCTATATCGAGCGTTTCCCCAAGGGGCCGTCGGGCTACCCGCCGGAGGCGTACCACGGCGCCTTTCTTATCCCTGTCTGCAGCCTTGCCTGTGCTATTGTCCTGTTCCTCTTCGTCAGGGACACCAGGGTGGCGAATACGTAACTGGAGTTTACAAGGGTTCGTGTGACTTCAGGCTTTGCATACGACCATCAGGACCGGTGGCGCATTGATTTCTGTGGCCATTTGTCGTCGACTTTGCTATAAGAAGTCCATGCTGGTTCGACAACCATCCGACTATATTTCAGAGGAGGACAAGCAATGAAAATCACCCTTAAAATTATTTTCCTGGCAGTCATTTCGTGCACTACTTTCGGCTGTGCCCACAATTATTACAATATCCCCCAGGAGACCTACGAGAAGAAAATACGCATCCTCGGCGTCGCTCCCATCTTGGTGGACAGCGATTCGGACATCAGGCACCCGGACAAGGAGCCCCTCCTTGCCCTGGTCAGGAACCAGAACCGGAAGAACGAGCAGGAGCTGGTATCGATCCTCAAGGATACCGGAGTCTACCTGTCGGTGCGGATGCCCGAGGCCCAGGCCGACGATCTCTTCTCCTCCCTGCTCTTCCGCCGTGAACGGCGGACGGACGCAGGAGTGATTTACAACAAGTATTTCTTCAAGCAGCAGGAGTTGAAGGACCTCATCCAGAAGAGCCATCTGGATGCCCTGATGGTCGTCGTGGTGAGCGGCCTCACAAGTCCTGAAAAGATCTATTCCAGCAACTTGCTCTCCTTCCTGGAAAGCGACTATAACTATCTTGTCATGACTGCCCAGATACTGGATGCCGACGGGGCCATCCTGTGGGAATACCCCAATTTTCAGAAGCGGCTCCTCTCCTATAACCCCCTCATCAATCTCCAGTATCCCGATTTTGACGAGGCAGCGGGCAACACGACCGACAAGGTGGACGTCAAGTTCAAGACCATTCCCGGTATTGCCCGGGCCTTCGATAAGAGCACATCGTCGTCAGTCAAGGACGTCAAGGTTTCCCGGCTCTACATCGATGTATTCGATGACATGGCTTCCCTGCTCAAGCGGAAGTTCCGGTGGTTCTGGGAGAAGGACGAGGTGGGCGCGGCGGTGCCGGCACGGCAGGAGCCGGGCATGACCCCGGCGGTGACATACCAGCCGGCGGCACCGGCAAAGATCGATCCGGTCAAGGTGGCTCCGCCTCCCGAACCGGTCCCCTCCCCTCCGGGGGAAATCAGGACCGAATCCCTTACGCCGGCAACGAAATAGCCCTCTCCCTGTAAAGTAAAAGCCCGCACCTTCGATTAAGGTGCGGGCTTTTTTTATGCATGCTCTCCCGTATTCATCCCTCATAGTCAGCGGCATGGTACGAGCTCCGCACATACGGGCCGCTCTCCACGTGGGCAAAGCCGAGCGCCAGGGCTTTTTGCCGGTAGAGGTCGAATTTCGCAGGTTCCACGAAGACCTGCACGGGGAAATGTTTCCGGCTCGGCGCGAGATACTGCCCGATGGAGAGGAACGCGCAGCCGGCCTGCCGCAGGTCCGCGAAGAGTGCGAACAACTCCTCGTCGGTCTCTCCTAGGCCGACCATTACCCCTGATTTGGTTTTCAGCAGGGGGGCGAGTGCATGCAGAGCCGCCAATACCGCCAGCGAGCGACGGTAATCAGCCCCCGACCTGATATGGTAGAGGCGGGGGACGGTCTCCAGGTTATGGCCCAGTATGTCCGGCGCGGCATCTGCAACTGTCCCGAGTGCGTTCCGGTCCCCCCCGAAATCGGGGATGAGGAGCTCGATCCGCGTCTCCGGCGAGGCCACCCGGACCGCCGCCACGGTTGCGGAGTAGAGCCCTGCCCCGCCGTCGGCTAAGTCGTCGCGGGTCGGACTGGTTATCACCACGTGGGCGAGGTTGAGGCGGACCACCGCCTCGGCCACCCGGGCCGGTTCAGCCGGGTCGAGGGGGAGGGGCTCCTCCTTGGCGACGTTGCAGAAGGAGCAGAGACGGGTACAGATCCTTCCGAGGATGAGGAAGGTCGCCTGCCGCTGCCGGAAGCATTCGGAAATGTTGGGGCAGGAGGCTTCCCGGCAGACCGTGTGGAGCTTCAGGTCGCCGAGCATTCGCTCCATATCGGCATGGGCGGACGGGTTGATTTTCTTCTGCAGCCATTCCGGCTTGCGGGTGATCTTCATGCCGGTATCCTTGTCCCGTTGCCGGCTCCGCCGACAGACGCTGCCTGTCGCAGTTGTGCGGCAGAGTCATCCTCCCTGCCGGACAATCCGGACAGGTCCAGCACAGCGCCGAAGCTCTCCCGAAAACCCTCCAGCAGCAGTTCCTTGAGCCGTGCGGTTTCCATCGCCACCCCCTGTTCGGCCAGGCTCGTCGTCCCTTCCTCCAGGCCGGCCGGGTGCTCCCGCACAAAACCGGCAGCAGTCGCTAGAGAGTTTCTGAGCGGGATCGAGCCATGCTGGAAGATGACATTCTTCAGCCGCCGTTGGGCATTGCCGCCAATTTTCCTCCCCTCGATGAGGATATCGTAGGTCTCCCGGCCGGCGAAGCAGAGCGGGGTCCGCCCTCCGAGCCGTGTACCGGGGGGAGAGCAGTCGACTGCATAGCGGGCCGCGAGCCCGAGCTTTCCGTAGAAGGCGAGGAGGAAGGCGGTCAGTACCCGGAAGGAATCCTTCACGGATTGCGCGGAGGGTATCTGGTGGGGGGTGCAGACGATGGCGTAGGTCAGTTCCTCCGCATGATAGATAACCCCGCCGCCGGTTATGCGCCGTACCACCGGGATACCGGCTTGCCGGCACTTCTCAAGGTCGAGGACCTGCCCGGCATCCTGGAAACGACCGAGCGAAAAGGCTGGCGGATTCCAGCCGTAGAGGCGGAGCACCGGCGCGGCACTTGAGGGATCGAAACAGGCGAGCAGGGCCTCGTCAACGGCCATGTTGGCAGGGCCGTCCAGGGGGCCGGTATCGATGAAACGCCAGGTGGTCATAACCCGTTACTTTCCATTATTACGGTCCTGATCCAGTGCATAAAATTCCTTAAACCATTGAACCGCCCGCTCCCTGCGGTCGCTCAAGACGCAAAGGACGCAAGGAAAACGCAAGGATCTTTTCAGAGGTTAAATCCTTTTGTTTTGCATTTCCTGGCGGTCCTTGCGTCCCTTGCGATTACAGAGAAGTTTAAGTTTGTACTGCCTGATTCGACTTTCCCGGCGGGATGCACCCCTCGCAGGGCACCTTGGTCTGGCAGAGGCCACAGCCGGTCTGGGGAACATCGTAGAGTTCCCCCAGCTCACGAGGGAGTTCCTCGTACACATATGCCCGGCACCTTCTCTTGTCGTGCCCCCACTCCCGGGTGATGGCGCCGACCGGGCAGCGGGCTACACAGGCGCCGCAGGTCCCCTCGCGGTACCAGAGGCAGTTGTGACGATGATCGGGGTAGGGGCGCTCGCCCGGCGCCAGGACCAGGTCGGTGATCACGGTGCCGAGGCGGTGGGCGATCCCCTGCGGGGTGATCAGGGCGTCGTTCAGGCTGAAGGTGCCGAGCCCGGCGGCATAGGCGGCATGGCGCTCCGACCAGGAGGAGGCGATCCCGACCGGGGTGTCGGCGAACTCCTGCCAGGCGGGGGAGAACTGGGGTGCGACGGCCCGGTGTCCGAGGCCGGTCAGCCAGGCGACCATATGCCACCGAAGGGAGCCGTTGAACTGCTCGCCGTAGCTGCGGGTTTCGGCCCACTGCCGGGAGGGGACGCGGTTTTCCTTCCGGTTGCTCTCCCGGGTTGACCTCGTGACCGGGAGGACCCAGCAGATAACCGTGACCGGCTGCCACGGTTCCCCTTCGGGGGCTGCGGTTACCAGCTCGTGCGGGGTCAGGTGGAAGTCGCCGATGATCCGCTTGTAGTCGGTGAAGAGCGGGTCGCCGGCCGCGGCGAAGCCTACCAGCGGCTCGTCGAAGTACCGCTCGGTGCTGTCCGGAAAGCGGTTGGCCGGGCTTTCGGCCGCGAAGCGGATTATCTCTTTAGCGATCGTCTGTTCCATTGCGGTCTCCAATATCCTCTAACCGCCCGCTCCCTTCGGTCGCTCAAGACGCAAAGGACGCGCTTGTGCGCCATAGCGCTTCAGCGCGCAGGCGCAAGGGAAACGCAAGGATCTTTTCAGGGGTTAAACCCTTTTAGTTTCAGGTTTTCTTCGCGTTCTTCGCGTCTTCGCGGTTACAAAGGTTTCGGGGTTGGCTGAAGTCTTAGTTCAAGATGCCACCTTCTTCATCAGCCACGCCATGTTCTCCCCCAACGTCTTCATGGTCTGCACCCCTTCCTCGTCTTTCTCCACTTCGCCGATCTCCCGGCCGATGCCGATGTTCCAGTAGACCGAGCCAGGGACAATCATCTGGCTGATGAGGAAGAAGTGATTGAGCGAATCGAAGGCGTGGATCGCCCCGGCGCGCCGGACCGCGATGACGCCGGCCCCGACCTTGCGGCGGTAGAGGTGGCCGTTGGCGCGACCCACCATCCCGGACCGGTCGATGAGCGCCTTGATCTCGCTGGTGATGTCGGCGAAATAAGTCGGCGAGGCGAGGATGATTCCGTCGGCCCCTGTCATCCTGGCGATGCAGTCGTTGATGCAGTCGTCCTTCACGGCGCAGGTGCCGTCTTTTGTCTTGAAGCATTGGTAACAGGCGATGCAGCCTCTCAATCGCTCTCCGGCCAGCTGCACCAGTTCGGTGTCGATCCCTTCCTTTGCCAGCTCCTCGAAAACATGCCCGACGAGGAGGGCGGTGTTGCCGTCCTTGCGGGCGCTGCCGCTAAATGCCACGACTTTCATGAGTGCTCCCTTTCGTTGAAGTTCTTCAGAACTAGTAACCCAAAAAAGGTTTTCACCACTAAGACACTAAGAAAATCGAGAGAAGAACGGTTTTGACGTTCTTTGTTTTATTACGGAACTATAACCAAAATAAAGGTAATGATGTCTTGATGTCTGCCGTTGTCCGCCGTTATCCGCATTTATCTGTGGCTGAACAAAAGCCTTTGAACCTATTTTTTGTCAGCCCATGAGTTCCCGCGCCGTCTCCTCGGCCTTTTTCAGCACCGCCTCGGGCGCCGCGTCGACGGTGGCCGGGCCGACGCCGCAGGCGCGGACCAGCCGGCTTTCGGTGAAGCCGAGCCAGGTGAAAAACTTCGCGTAGCGGGGGTAGATGTCTGCAAAGAGGGTTTCGTCCGGGTTCCCCTGGCTCATCACGAAGACGAGCTTCTTGCCTGGGGTGAGGCGGGACGGCTGGGGGTTGCCGACATAGTCGGGGCGGAGCCAGGAGAAAGTCCGGTCGATGAAGCACTTGAGCTGGCCGGTCACGTCGCCGTAGTAGACCGGCGTGGCCAAGACCAGCGCATCCGCCTCTGCTGCAGCCTGGAGGACTTCGGCCAGGCCGTTGTCGAGAACGCAGTGGTCCAGGCGGGTCTTGCAGGCGTAGCACCCCTGGCACCCCCGGTAGGCGAGCCGGTTCAGTTCGAAGGTTTGGGTTTCCGCGCCGAGGCCCGCAGCGGTCGTGGTGAGCCGGTTCGCGATGGTCGTGCTGATGCCGCTTGTGCGGGGGCTGCCGAGCAGGCTGACGATCTTCATGGCGGGTCCTCTCTCAAATCCTGTTTTCGTTTACGTTAGACCGGACGCCGGATAATTTCAAGGGGAAATTTCCGGCAGGGGAATGGTCTATTAGAGTCCGCTAAAAGAACGGATTGACAGCCGGTATATGGGGGTGTAAGGTTCGGCTAGCGGCTGTTTGCGGGGGGATGGCTCCAACGGGAATCGGGGGCAGGCAACTTTTATAAGAGAAAAGAATGGAATTCATCAAACTTGGTCAGGAGAAATAGCCTGTCCGCTTTTCCCTTTCCCCTCTGTTATTCAATCTCATAGGAGAAACTCATGGAAAAGAAGAAACAGGTCTTGGTAATAGGCCTAGAGCCAACTTTAGTTGATTACAGCCTCGTTCCGGATATGAACGCAGAGAAGGTACTGGCGGCACTGAAAGCTGACCAAGCAAAGTTGACCGAAAGCCCATAATTTGTAAGATGTTCGAAAATAAATCCTTCAAGATCAACTTCATAATTGACATGGGGAATAATATTCACTATACTCTTACCATATGACCCGCCTGCATCATAACCGCAATTGGAAAATCGAAGTCTTTGGCCGAGAGCACGGCGTTCCGCATTTTCATCTGCGTGGCCTGATGGACGGGCAACCATAAACATCGAAACTCTTGAGGTCATCATCGGGAATCCGCCAGCTCTCATTCTTGCCGAAGCACGTACATGGGCAAAGGAGAATAGGGAGCGGATATGGACAGAGTGGCAAAAACTGAACCGGAGATAACATCATGAATCTACAAATCATCAAATCCGTTACTGCTGAAGCACCGCCACATGTATCAATATTGTGGCGCTCCGGCAAACATACCAGGGTCAATATATCCGAATATCTCGACTCGCCCGGGTATGAAAAGCTGAAGGAACCGAAGTTCTTTGTAACTGCTTTTGTCGAAGAATGGGGACATGGGATAGAGTGGGCAGATGGAGAAATCGGCATTGACGCGGATTCCCTCTACAGACTGGGAAAAGAGCAGACTGGCCTTGCCTTCCCGGTGACCGATTTCAATGCCTGGATGGAACGTAACGGTCTTTCTCTGAGCGCTGCTGCCAAAGCGCTCGGAATTACACGCCGAACGATTGTGTATTATCACGGCGGGCACAAGCCAATCCCCATCTATATCAAGCTTGCCTGCATCGGGTGGGAAACTCTTCACATGCAGCAGGCAGCGTGAAAGAGGTCGAACCATACAGTTTGACTGGAGAAAACCCGGTCAGCAGCCATACTATAATACATTGAAATACGTTCTTCCCATTGGTGCCAGATTTGTCCGCGATGGGGAGCCATTTCCTACTCGAACAAGAATATAAATGGAGGTTTTATGGAACCCGATAAGATTTGCAGTTGCGGAAATAAGCATCAAGGTCATATATGTGTGTTAAAAAGTAAAGGTTTAACCATAGAGATTGAACATATAACGAGTAACCCTACCGTTGCATGTTTTACC
>JBGPCQ010000030.1:0-24253 GCA_041481895.1 Geobacteraceae bacterium
CACCGGCCATGCCGTTGCCTGCGCTGCCCCTTTTCTCAAAGGGGTCGGCGGCAGGGTCCTCATCCTCTGCGGCGACGTGCCGCTCATTCGTCCCGCGACGCTGAAAGGATTGCTGAAGCACCACGAGGCACGGGAGGCGGCCGTTACGGTCCTGACCACCCACCTTGACAACCCGTACGGGTACGGACGGGTCGTCAAGCGCGAAGGGGGGCGGATCCTCCGGATCGTCGAGGAAAAGGACGCAACCGATGAGGAAAAAGGGATCACCGAAATCAATTCCGGTATTTACTGCGTTGAAACGGAATTTCTGTTCGATGCGGTGCTCAACCTGAAAAACGACAACGCCAAGGGTGAATATTACCTCACCGACATCATTACAGCCGCCGTGGGACAGGGTGAGCTCTGCGTATCATATCCCGCTGCCGCCGCGGAAGAGATTATGGGGGTGAATGATCGTGTTCAGCTCGCTGCTGCCGCGTCAGTGCTGCGCAGGACGATAAACGAAGCCCTGATGCTGGCCGGGGTAACCCTTATCGACCCGTCCGTCACCTACATAGAGAAGGGGGTCACGGTGGGGCGGGACACCGTCATCCACCCCAATGTCCATATATCCGGTGCGACCCGGATCGGCGACCGCTGCACCCTGGAACCCTCCGTGGTGATCCGGAAATGCAGCATCGGCAATGATGTGACCGTCAAGGCCAGCTCCGTCCTGACGGACGCTGTTCTGCACGACCACGTCTCCATCGGCCCCATGGCCCATCTCCGGCCGGGAACGGTGCTCATGGAGGAGGTCAAGATCGGCAATTTCGTGGAGACCAAGAAAGTCGTCATCGGCGCAGGGTCCAAGGCGTCGCACCTCACCTACCTGGGCGATGCGGTTATCGGGAAAAACGTCAACGTGGGATGCGGCACCATCACCTGCAACTATGACGGGGTGAAGAAACACCGGACGGTTATCGGGGATGACGTATTCGTGGGGAGCGATGTGCAGTTTGTCGCGCCGGTCACCATCGGCCGCAACTCCCTCATCGCCGCGGGGACCACGGTTACCCAGGACGTCCCCCCCGATTCGCTGGCCATCGCCCGGACCCCCCAGGTCAACAAGGAAGGGTGGAAACTTAAAAAGAAAGGATAGAGGCGCGCGGCGCGCGGCGCGGGGCAATAGGAAACCATTCGTGAATCAGTTGTCAACCTATTGCCCAGTGCCTGGAGCCCAGTGCCCGAAAGGTTTTATTTATGTGCGGTATTGTCGGCTATACGGGAAGGCACGAAGCGACGCCGATCATTCTTGACGGCCTGAAAAAACTCGAATACCGGGGATATGACTCCGCCGGGATCTGCACCATCAGTGGGGGGCACGCTGCCATCAGGCGGAGCGAGGGAAAGCTGTTCAACCTGGAGCGTCTCGTCGCGGACCAGCCGCTGGCCGGGACCATCGGCATCGGCCATACCCGCTGGGCCACCCACGGCAAGCCCTCCGAAACAAATGCCCACCCCCACCAGGCCGGCCGGGTGATCGTGGTGCACAACGGCATTATCGAAAACTACCTCTCACTCAAGGAAACGCTGAAGACGCTGGGCCATATTTTCAAGAGCGAAACCGACACCGAGGTGATCTCTCACCTGATCGAAGAGAAGCTGGAGAAAGCCGGCGGCTTCGAGCAGGCGGTTCGCCAGGCCCTGGCGGAATTGCGTGGGGCTTACGCAGTCTGCATCCTCTGCGAGAAGGAGCCCGGCACCCTCATCGCCGCCAAGTTCGGCTCCCCCATGGTTGTCGGGCTCGGCGACGGGGAGTTTTTCGTCGCCTCCGATATCCCCGCCATTCTCGCCCACACCCGTGAGATGGTATTCCTCGAGGACGGGGAAATGGTGGTCTGCCGCGACAATGACATAACCTTCTCTACGGTTGCCGGCGAGCCGCTTGAGAAAAAGCCCCGGCATATCGACTGGTCCCCCATGATGGCGGAAAAGGGGGGGTACCGGCACTTCATGCTCAAGGAGATCTTCGAACAGCCGCGGGCCGTGCGGGACACCATTGCCGGCAGGCTCATCGAGGAGTCCGGCGACATCTACCTGGAAGACCTGAAGCTTACCGACGCCGAATTATCCCATGTTGAGCGTATCGCCATCATCGCCTGCGGCACCTCCTGGCATGCGGCCCTGGTGGGGAAATTCCTCATCGAGGAGCATTGCCGCATCCCCGTGGATGTGGACATCGCCTCGGAATTCCGCTACCGGAACCCGGTCGTAAGCGACCGGACCCTGATGATCCTCATCTCCCAGTCGGGAGAGACGGCCGACACCCTGGCGGCCATGCGGGAAGGAAAGGCCCGGGGGGCGAGGAATGTCGCCATCTGCAATGTGGTCGACTCCTCCATCGCCCGGGAGGCGAACGGGGTTATCTACACCCATGCCGGACCCGAGATCGGTGTCGCCTCCACCAAGGCTTTCGTCACCCAGCTGGCGGCCCTCTACCTGTTTACCATCAAGCTCGGTCGGGCCATCGGCCGCATCGACCGGGAAAAGGGGCAGGCGATGATCGCCTCCCTCGTGAAAATTCCGGCCCTCCTGGAAAAGACCCTCGAGTTGAACGGACAGGTGGAAAAGGTCGCCAGGAACTACATGAATGCCCGCGACTTCCTCTACCTCGGACGGGGGATCAACTACCCCATCGCCCTGGAGGGCGCCCTGAAACTGAAGGAGATCTCCTACATCCATGCCGAAGGGTACCCTGCGGGGGAAATGAAGCACGGCCCCATCGCCCTCATCGACGAGAACATGCCGGTGGTGATCCTCGTACCGAAGAACGCCAACTATGAAAAAGTGGTCTCCAACATGGAGGAGGTCATCGCCCGCAGCGGCCGGGTCATCGCGGTCTGCTCCGAAGGGGACCGGGAGATCGGGAAAAAGGCCGAGGTCGCCCTGGAAATCCCGCTGGAGGGGGACGACCTGGCGCCCATCCTCCTCACCGTGCCGCTGCAGCTCCTCGCCTACCACGTGGCTGTCCTGAAAGGGACCGACGTGGACCAGCCGCGGAACCTGGCGAAAAGTGTGACTGTGGAATGAGCGCGGGATTCAATCCTTCTCGAATCAGCTGCCGCAGGAACTCCGCCAGTGATTTGCCCTGGCTAATGTATTCCTTCAGAGAACTATAGGTGTCGAGACAACGCTTTTTACTAAATGCTCCTTCAGAAACCAGAAAAATCTCCCCGTCAGTGTGGCTGTTGACTCTCTGCCCCGCGTTCCCCATGCAGCGCCCCACAATCCGCACTCATTTTGTCGATATACAATCCCGCAAATTTCTGATATTCTGAATTCAGAAATTATTCGGGAGGCGGATCATGAAGGCACAGGAGAGCTTTGAGACGGAAATACGCGAACGCGGCCAGTTGACCATCCCCAAGAAAATCCGGGAAATGAGCCACATGGAGGAGGGTCAGGTGGTGTCCATCGTCCCGGTGGGTGATGCGATTATCATCTCTCCGAAGAGACTTCAACTTGGCGAGGCGCGCAGCCAGATAAAAAAAATCCTCAAAGCCACCGGCCTTTCGTCCGACGAAGTCCTGAGCGGCCTTGACGAGGAGCGGGCGGCCCTGTTCGGAGATCTCTATGGCAAAAAGAGCCGTTAGGGTCTTCCTCGACTCGAATGTGATCCTCTCCGGGCTCATTTCGGAGAAGGGCGCCCCGCGCATTATTTTCGACCTGCTCTCCCTGCGCTTGCCCTGGCTTGCCGGTTTGACGGGGGAATACAACATCATCGAAATCGAGCGGAATCTCGCCCGCAAGCTCCCCACCGCCATACCGGCATACAAACGCTATTTCGCCAAATTGAACCTTAAAATCGTGCCGCTTCCTTCTCAGGCGGACGTCGAGAACTACCGGGGATGCATCGCGGATAAGGACGTGCCGGTGCTTGTTTCCGCGATCAGCGGCAAGGCCGATTACCTGGTGACCGGCGACAATAAAGACTTCGGCAAAATCAAGCAAAGTGACGCCTATCCCTTCAAGATCGTCACCCCCGCAGAATTCCTCGACGGCATTGCACCTGATATCCTGCACATAACGGCAAAGGGAACGGAATGAACCTCCTCCACAATCTCAACCCGCCCCAGAAAGAGGCGGTCCTTCACGGCGAGGGGCCGCTCCTGATCCTGGCAGGCGCCGGGTCCGGCAAGACCCGGGTGATCGTCCACCGTATCGTCTACCTGATCAGGGAACGGGGGGTCCCCCCTTGGCAGATCCTCGCGGTGACCTTCACCAACAAGGCGGCCGGCGAGATGCGCCAGCGGGTGGAGCACCTCCTGGGAGGGGGCGAACTCCCTCTCATCTCCACCTTCCATTCCGCCTGCGCCCGCATCCTGCGCCGGGAAATCCACCACCTGGGCTACGATGGAAATTTCGCCATCTATGACGACAAGGACGCCGAGAAACTTCTGAAGGAGATCGTCGCCGGGCTCAACCTGGACGAGAAGCGCTACCCGGCCAAGCTGTTCGCCGCCGCCATCGATGAGTGCAAGAATGCCGGCCAGCGCCCCGAAGACCTGGCGACCGGCGATTTCCTGCAGGAAAAAGTAGCCAGAGTGTATGCCGCCTACCAGGAGCGCCTGCAAAAGTGCAACGCCCTCGATTTCGGCGACCTGATGATGCTCACCGTGCGCCTCTTCGAGACGGAGCGCGTAGTCCTGGAGCGCTACCGTGAGAGGTTCCGCTGGATCATGGTGGACGAGTACCAGGACACCAACCCTATCCAGTACCGGCTCGTCAAGCTGCTGGCCGGAAAGCGGCAGAACCTCTGCGTAGTGGGGGACGACGACCAGTCCATCTACCGCTGGCGCGGCGCGGACATCCGGAACATTCTCGATTTCGAGAAAGATTTCCCCGGTGTACAGGTGGTGAAACTGGAACAGAACTACCGCTCCACCCAGACCATCCTCACGGCCGCAGGCCTGGTGGTGGCGAAAAACAAGGGGCGGAAAGCCAAGACCCTCTGGACTGAGAACCCGGGGGGGGAGCAGATTGTCTATCGGCGGCTGGAAAACGAGCGGGAGGAGGCCCGCTTCGTCTGCGCCGAGATCGGGCGGCTTCTGCGCCCGGGGGGGAAGCTGGCGGACGTGGCGGTCTTCTACCGGACCAACGCCCAGTCGCGGGGGGTGGAAGACGCCATGGTGGCGGATGGCATCCCGTACCACATGGTGGGGGGTATGCGTTTCTATGAGCGCCTCGAAATCAAGGACATCCTGGCCTACCTCAAGGTCCTGGACAATCCGGCCGACGAGATTGCCCTGCGCCGGATCATCAATACCCCGCCCCGGGGGATCGGCCATGCCACGGTAGACAGGATCGCGGAGCTTGCGTCTCGCCGCGGGTCGCCGTTGTTTGATGCGCTCCGGGAGGCTGCCGGCGGGAGCCTCCTGGCTGCAGGGCCGAAAGCAAAGATTGCCGGCTTCGTGGAACTCCTGGAAGGCTTTAAAAAACTTGTCGAAACGGTATCCCTCTCCGAGCTCGCCTCCCGCGTCATCCAGGAAACCGGCTACGCCACCCGGCTCAAGGAAGAGCGGAGCGACGAGGCGACCGACCGTCTCGCCAACCTCCAGGAACTCCTCGCCGCCCTGGAAGAATTCGAGGTAACTAACGAGGAGCGGACCCTTTCTGCCTTCCTCGAACAGGTAGCCCTTATCTCCGACCTGGAGCGGGGGGAAAAAGGGGAGGATTCGGTGACCCTGATGACCCTCCATGCGGCCAAGGGGCTGGAATTCCCGGTGGTGTTCATGATCGGCATGGAAGAGCGGCTCTTCCCCCATGTGCGTGCCCTGGACGATCCCGACCAGATGGAGGAGGAGCGCCGCCTCTGCTATGTGGGGATGACCCGGGCCCGGGAGCGGCTCTTCCTCGCCAACGCCCGCCGGCGGCGGATCTTCGGTCAGGACCAGTATAACTCCCCTTCACGCTTCATCGCGGACATCCCCCGGGAATACCTCGACCTTGAAGAAGAACCGGGACTCGGGACCTGGAACCGGGGACCGGGGACCGGGGACTGGGGGCTCGGAAAATCTGTACCGTCAACGCCATCTTCCCATAATCTCGCGGCGGTCTTCGCAGCGGAGAGCGAACCTGCGCCGGAGTTTGCCAACGAGGTGCGGGTGGTGCCGGACGAAACGGACGGGGTTGCTCTCGGCATGCGGGTGCGCCACGGCAAGTTCGGGGTCGGGACGATCCGCAAGATCGAAGGGGGAGGCGACGAACAGAAAGTCATCGTCTGGTTCAACTCGGTCGGGCCGAAGAAGCTTATGGTACGTTTCGCGGGGCTGGAAAGGGTCTGACTGAAACGGTCTTTTTCCGCAATCTCTGCGTAAGTCTTCGGTCTTGCTTGTGCGACGTAGCGCTGTTTACGCCCGCGGGTGCTACATCTCCGCGCAATCCCTTGACAGCCTTGATCTTGCGAAAAAATCCTCGTTTCAGCTATTGAATAGAATCTCCCCTTCACCTTGTCTTTTATTCCCATTCATGCTAAAAATATTATTTTCTGTTGCTGTATTACCGTTGTTGGAGAACATCATGAAAATAACCCGCGCCGAAGTGGAGCATGTGGCCCGGCTGGCCCGGCTGGAGCTCTCCGACGAGGAGAAGGAAACCTTCACCGGCCAGATGGACGCCATCCTTGCCTATGTGGACAAGCTTAACGAGCTGGACACTTCGGGCATCGTTCCGACCGCCCATGCGGTCCCTATGGAGAATGCCTTCCGGGATGATGAAACAGCCCCGTCCATCGGCGTCGAAAACGCCCTGGCCAATGCGCCGGATCGGGTGGGGAGCTTCTTCCGGGTACCGAAAGTCATAGAATAAGGGAACGGTTCTTTTCCGCAATCTCTGCGTAAGTCTTCGGTCTTGCTTGTGCGACGTAGCGCTGTTTATGCCCGCGGGTGCTACGTCTCCGCGCAATTCCTCGACAGCCTTGATCTTGCGAAAAACTCCTCGTTCCTTTGATCAAGTAACATATGCCAGGTGGAGAACAGCGATGGAACTGTACGAACTGACCATACATGAGCTGCATGACAAGTTGAAAAGGAAAGAGGTTTCCTCCGTCGAGGCGACAAAATCGGTCCTTGCCCGCATCGAGGCAGTGGACGGGAAGGTCAACGCCTTCATCACCGTCACCCCGGAAGAGGCGCTGAAGTCCGCGGAAGAAGCGGACCGGCGGATCGCCGCGGGGGAGATGAAGGTTCTGACCGGCATCCCGATCGCCCTCAAGGACATCTTCCTCACCAGGGGGGTCCGCACCACCTGCGCCTCGCGCATCCTCCGGAACTTCATCCCCCCCTACGACGCCACCTCGTGGCTGAAACTGAAGGCGCAGGGCGCCGTGCTGGTCGGTAAACTGAACCAGGATGAATTCGCCATGGGTTCTTCCTGCGAGTCGAGCGCCTTCGGCCCCACGAAAAACCCCTGGGACCTGGAGCGCATCCCCGGCGGTTCCTCCGGCGGCTCGGCAGCCGCCATCGCAGCTCAGGAAGCCATTGCCACGCTCGGCACCGACACCGGCGGCTCCATTCGCCAGCCCTCCTCCCACTGCGGCTGCGTCGGACTGAAGCCGACCTACGGCCGGGTCTCCCGCTACGGCGTGATCGCCTATGCCTCGTCGCTCGACCAGGTGGGTCCGGTCACCCGCGACGTGACCGACTGCGCCGTCATGCTGGGCGCCGTGGCCGGGTACGACCCGGGGGATTCCACCAGTGTCAACCTGCCGGTCCCCGACTATGCCAAAGGACTTGTGAACGATGTAAAAGGTGTGACGATCGGCCTGCCGAAGGAATATTTCATACCGGGTCTCGATCCCGACGTGAAAAAAGCCCTGGATGAAGCGATTGCCGTCTATACGGACCTCGGCGCCCGGTTCCGGGAGATCACCCTCCCCCACACCGACTACGCGGTGGCCAGCTACTACCTGATCGCCACCGCCGAGGCGAGCTCGAACCTGGCCCGCTACGACGGGGTCCGGTTCGGCCACCGCACGGCGGAGGCGAAGAGTCTCGGCGAAATGTTCGCGAAGACCCGTGACGAAGGGTTCGGTCCGGAGGTGAAGCGGCGCATCATGCTCGGCACCTACGCCCTCTCCTCCGGCTATTACGATGCCTACTACCTGAAAGCCCAGAAGGTGCGCACCCTCATCATGCAGGACTTCACCAGAGCTTTCGCGGAGGTGGACGTCATCCTCACCCCGGTGGCGCCCACCCCGGCCTTCCGGATCGGCGAGAAGGCGAACGACCCGCTCCAGATGTACCTCTCGGACATTTTCACCATCCCGGTCAATCTGGCGGGAACCTGCGGGATATCCGTCCCGGCGGGGATGAGCGGCAGCGGCCTCCCCATCGGCCTCCAGCTCATAGGCCGCCCGTTCGGCGAAGAAGCCATTCTCCGCGCGGCGTATGCCTTCGAGCGGGCGACGGAGTGGCATAAACAAAAGGCTGAGGTGTAACGATTTTGTTCCCCGGAGTTAATCCATGAAATATCAAGCCGTCATCGGACTCGAGGTCCATGTTCAATTACTGACCAACACGAAAATCTTCTGCGGCTGTTCTACGAAGTTCGGCGCCGAGCCCAACTCCCAGACCTGCCCGGTCTGCCTCGGACTGCCGGGTGCCCTGCCGGTCCTCAACAAGAAGGTTGTGGAGTACGCCATCCGGGCCGGTCTCGCCACCAACTGCAGCATCGCCGGGCGGAGCGTCTTCGCCCGCAAGAACTACTTCTACCCCGACCTCCCCAAGGGTTACCAGATCAGCCAGTTCGAACTCCCCATCTGCGTGGCCGGACACCTGGACATAGAGGTAAACGGGGAGGGCAAGAAAGTTGGCATCACCCGCATCCATATGGAGGAGGACGCCGGGAAGCTGGTCCACGCCGATGTCCCGGGGCTCGGAACCGGCTCCGGGGTGGACCTCAACCGGGCCTGCACACCGCTTCTGGAGATCGTCTCAGAGCCGGATATCCGCTCGGCCGACGAAGCGGTCGCCTATCTCAAGAAGCTCCACCAGATCGTGGTTTATCTCGGCATATCCGACGGCAACATGGAGGAAGGGAGCTTCCGTTGCGACGCCAACGTCTCGGTCATGCCGGTCGGTTCCGCCACATTCGGAACCCGCACCGAGACCAAAAACGTCAACTCGTTCCGCTTTGTCAAGCAGGCGATCGAGTACGAGATCGAGCGCCAGGTCGAAGTGATCAAAGAGGGGGGGAGGATCGTCCAGGAGACCCGCCTGTTCGACCCCGCCACCGGCACGACCCGCTCCATGCGGGGGAAGGAGGAGGCCCACGACTACCGCTACTTCCCCGATCCGGACCTGGTGCCGCTGGTGATTTCCGATGACTGGGTGGAGGATGTGCGCCTCGCCCTCCCCGAGCTCCCCGAAGCCAAACGCACCCGCTACCTGACGGAACTGGGGCTTACCGAGTACGATGCCGAAGTGCTGACGGCAACACGGGAGCTGGCGGATTACTTCGAAGCCTGTACGGCCTTCTCCTGCCAGCCCAAGACCGTTGCCAACTGGGTAATGGGAGAGGTGACCCGGGCCCTCAACGAAGACGGCCGCCCCATAACCGGCTGCCCGGTAACGCCGCGGCTCCTGGCGGACCTCCTGGCGCTCATCGACAAGGGGACCATCTCCGGCAAGATCGCCAAGACCGTCTTCGACGAGATGTACCGGACCGGCAAGGAGCCGGCGGCGGTCATCGAGGAGAAAGGCCTCGTCCAGGTCTCCGACACCGGCGAGATCGAACGGATTATCGATGAGATCATGGCCGCCAATACCGGCCAGGTGGATGAGTATCGCGGCGGCAAGGAGAAGGTCTTCGGCTTCTTTGTCGGCCAGGTGATGCGGGCAAGCAAGGGGAAAGCGAACCCGGCGGTGGTGAACGATTTGCTGCTGAAAAAGCTCAAAGGCTGACAACACATTCCACCACAGAGGACACAGAGAGCACAGAGGAAGCAAGACCGTTGCACCGCAAAGGTAGCGAAGATAGGCAACACCTGGAAACTGTTTTTGGTTTTTAAACCAAAAGCATAATATCTTTTTGATTTCCAGTGCACTCTTTGCGTCTGCGGTTCGAATAGTCAGGATTGATCTTCTCTGAGTCCTCTGTGGTTAAAAGAGGTTTCTATGTCATTTCGTACCATAGAATGGCGCGACAACAAAGTAATCATGATCGACCAGACCCGCCTCCCGGGCGAAGAGGTCTATAACGAATATGCCGATTACCGGAGCGTGGCCGAGGCGATCCGCGGCATGATCATCAGGGGCGCGCCTGCCATCGGGGTGGCGGCAGCCATGGGAATCGCCTTAGGCAGCAGGGAGATCATTGCCGACACCTTTGAATCATTCTTTCAGCAACTCAACAATGTCTGCGACGTCATGGCCAAAACACGCCCCACTGCAGTCAACCTGTTCTGGGCCATCGAACGGATGAAACGGGTGGCCATGGAGAACAGGGACCAAGACCTGGACCCCCTGCGCGAAATACTCAAAAACGAAGCGATCCGCATTGAAGAGGAGGACCTGGAAATCTGCCGTGCCATCGGCAGAAACGGCGCGGCCTTGATCGGGGCCAACGCGACCATTCTCACCCACTGCAACGCCGGCGGCCTCGCCACGGCCGGCTACGGCACCGCCCTCGGGGTAATCCGGGCCGCCCATGACGCCGGGAAAAATATCCGGGTGTTCGCCGACGAAACCCGCCCCTGGCTCCAGGGCGCCCGCCTGACCTGCTGGGAGCTGGTCAAGGAGAAGATCCCCGTTACGCTGATATCCGATAATATGGCCGGTTTTTTCATGAGCAAAGGAGAGATCAGTTGCTGCGTGGTCGGTGCGGACCGGATTGCCGCCAACGGCGATACCGCCAACAAGATCGGCACCTACAGCGTGGCAGTACTGGCACGGGAGAACAATATCCCCTTCTATGTGGCGGCGCCTGTCTCCACCTTTGATCTCTCTCTCAAAAATGGCAATGATATCCCTATCGAAGAACGCCATGCACGCGAAGTGACCCATCTCCAGGGGTATCAACTCGCTCCGGAGGGGGTCAATGTTCGCAACCCCGCCTTTGACGTCACGCCCGCCCGCTACATCACCGCCATAATTACCGAAAGAGGAGTTGTCAGGGACAATTTCGAGGAAAACCTGCGGAAAATGGTGCTGGAATGAACCGCAACGCCGATCTGGCAGGAGAGCTTCAAGCCGCACTGGCCATTGATCCCGATGAAGACGGCGACTGCCGGCTCTTTGACTTTCTCGAGGCGCGCGGCTTTACGTTCCCGGCCCGCTCCGCCACCAATTTGCGTCTCCTGGCCTACACCTTCCCACCTGCCACCCTGCGCGCCCTGACCATCGCCGCCCTCTCCTCGCCGGTGCCGGACATGGCGCTTAACAACCTGGAGAGAATCAGCGCCACCGTTCCACGGGACGATCTGCTGTTCGTCTGTTCCAGCAAGAGACTGCTTGTCCGGCTTCTGACCATCTGCGGCTCCTCCCCCTTTCTCGCCGGTATCCTTGCCCGCGATTCCCGCTATTTCAAGGAACTCTTCCTCGACAGGCTGATCGAACTGAACCGAAGTGAGGGAGAAATGCTGGCGGCCCTGCGCGCCCAGGCCGGCACCGAAACCGATTACCACTCCCTTTTCCCGCTGCTCCGCCGTTTCAAATACCGGGAAATCCTCCGGATCGCCGCTCGTGACCTCAATGGTCTCGCCTCCCTGGAAGAGGTGACCGCCGAACTCTCCGCCCTTGCCGCGGCGAGCCTCCAGGTCGCCTGTGAGGTGGCGCGCCGCTCTCTTGTGGCTGAACACGGGGTCCCCCTCATGGAAACCCCGAACGGGCTGCGGGAAGCAGACCTCACCATCATCGGCATGGGCAAATTCGGCGGCAGGGAACTCAATTTCTCTTCGGACATCGATATTATCTACTTCTATTCTGCCGACAAGGGCGGGACATCCGGCATTCCCGACGGCCAGGGTGGGTTCACGGGAAAAATCTCTCTCCATACCTTCTTCGTAAGGCTGGCGGAGATGATTACCCGGGCGATTTCCCAGGTAACCGCCGACGGCTTCGTCTTCCGTGTCGACCTGGGTCTGCGCCCCGAAGGCAAGAGCGGCGACATGGCAATTTCGCTCCGTTCCGCCGAGATTTACTACGAATCGTGGGGTCAGTCCTGGGAGCGCGCCGCCATGCTCAAGGCACGGCCGGTCGCCGGCTCACTGGAGCTGGGAGAACAGCTCCTCAAGCTCATCGAGCCGTTCATCTACCGCAAGCACCTCGATTACAACCTGATTGAAGACATCATGGCCATGAAGAAAAAGATCGACGCCTCGCTGGCCCGGGAAATGGAGGGAGAATACAACATAAAACTGGGCCGCGGCGGCATCCGCGAGATCGAGTTTTTCATTCAGGCGCTCCAGCTGGTCTACGCGGGGAAAAATCCGGCACTCCGGAGCAAAAACTCCCTCCAGGCCCTCGGGGCTCTCAAGGATGTTCGCATCATCAATGAAGACGACTCTACATCCCTCTGCGAAGCTTACCGTTTTTTGCGCACTGTCGAGCACCGGATTCAAGTGGTACAGGAACGCCAGACTCACTCCCTTCCCAAAAAAGACGAGGAACTGCTCGCTCTCGCCCGCCGCTGCGGATTTCTGAGAACCAACGGTTTGCTGCGCTTCAATGAAACCCTGGAATCGCACCGGCAGAAGGTCTCAGCCATTTATGGCAACTTGTTCCTGTCCCGTGATGCAAAGCTTAAGGAAGAGGTCCGTCCGGAAATTTACTTTTTCTTCGACCGCAAAGCCGATCCCGACCTGATCAAGGATATGCTCGCTGAGCGCCGCTTTGAAAGAGTCGACACAGCCTACGATAACATAATCCTGCTGCGGGACGGGCCGCCGCGTGCTCACCTGACAGAGCGGGCCAGGCGCCTCCTGGAGAAAATTGCGCCTCTGCTGTTACAAGAGATATTCGCCTCTCCCGACCCTGACATGGCGCTGACCAATCTGGACAGATTTCTCTGCACGGTCGGCTCCCGATCCACGTTTTACGCCCTTCTGGCCGAAAACAGGCAGATTATGAAGCTGCTGGTCTCCCTGTTTGCCATGTCCGAGTTTCTTTCCAAAATATTTATTTCCCATCCGGAACTTCTCGACAGCATGGTGTCCCGTGCCTCCGCATCCTACTTCTCAGGGAAGGAAGATATGCAGACCGAACTTTCCGGACTGCTTGCCCAGGCGGAGAATTTCGAGGAAAGCCTCGATATTCTGCGCCGCTACCGGCATGAGGTATTCCTTCGCATCGGCATGAACGACATTTACGGAAAAATCGGACAGTCCGAGATTGCCACCCAATTGACCTGCCTGGCCGATGCCTGTCTTACGGCCGCCCATGACATGGCAACAATCGAACTGGCGCGCTTCGGCAAGCCGACCTATGTTGACTTGTCCGGAGCACCACGGGAAGCGAGCCTCGCTGTCCTTGGCATGGGTAAAATGGGGGGCTTCGAACTCAACTACCACTCGGACCTTGATATAATCTATATCTACGACCGTCAGGGGGTGACCGACGGTGAAAAGCAGCTGACCAATCACGAATATTTTGCCAAGCTGGGGCAAAAGATCATTTCCATCCTCACCACCCAGACCCGCGAAGGATATGCCTACAAGATCGATACCCGCCTCCGTCCCTCCGGCAACGCCGGCCCCCTGGTGACATCACTCGAGTCGTTCAAGAACTACCACCGGGAGGAAGCTCAGATCTGGGAGCGGCAGGCCCTGACCAAAGCACGCATAGTGCTCGGAGAAGAGGTGCTTCGGGACAACATCGATGAGATCGTCCGCCACGCGGTTTACAGCGCCAGTGTCGACGACTCGGTGAGAAGCGGGATACACCGGCTCCGGATGCGCATGGAGACCGAATTAGCGCGGGAGGGGGAAGGAAGCTACAATATCAAGACCGGCCGGGGCGGGATGGTTGACGTGGAGTTTATCGTGCAGTATCTGCAGCTGAAATATGGCAGGGACTACCCTGACCTGCGGCACCCCAATACCCTCACGGCACTCAAGGCGATACGGGCCTCTGCTCTCTTGAGCGAGGAGGAGTGCGCCGCGCTTCTGGACGGCTACAAGTTTCTCCGTCGTCTGGAAAACAGGCTGAGAATCATTCATGACTATTCCATGAACGACCTGGGCGGCCCGCAGGATTACCTCGATAAACTGGCCCGCCGCCTCGGTTATGACACGAAACTGAAAAATCCCGGTGAGGAACTGCTGAAAGACTACGAGAAATTTACCGGCGCCGTCAGGGGAGTATATGAAAAGATCCTGGGTGAAGGGGTCCCGTCACCCGGCAGCTAGAGGAGGCTGCATGCTGGTGTAACTTTTCCGTTCGTTTATTAAAAAAAGGCCCCTCGGGAAACAATCCTGAGGGGCCTTTGCTTTCGTAGTTGTGATCGATCAGAAGAATACCGCTTTCTGGGCGAACTCGAGGATGTATGCCGGGAAGATTCCGGGAATGAGAACGCCTGCAACAGCCAGCAGAAGACATACGGCAATCGAAGGGGTTACCTTGAGCCAGTCGAATTCCTCGACAGGGTCCTTCATGTACATGAAGACCATGATGCGGAGGTAGTAGTAAACCGACACGGCGCTGTTGAGGACCCCGATGATTGCCAGCCAGATATAGCCTTCCTGAATGGCGCCGGAAAAGATGTAGAACTTGCCGATAAAGCCGGCTGCCGGGGGGATGCCGGCCAGCGAGAAGAGGAAGATGCTCATGGCCAGACCGAGTACCGGGTGCTTGAAGCCGAAGCCGGTGTAATCGCTGACATTGTTATTCTCCTCGCCCTTCCTGCCGACCAGGACAATGATGGCGAACGCGCCGATATTCATGAATGCATAGGAGAGCATGTAGAACATGATGCCGGCTGTTCCGACGGCATTTCCGGCGACAAAACCGACCAGGACATAGCCGGCATGGGCAATGGAGGAGTAGGCAAGCATTCTCTTGATGTTCTGCTGGTAAAGCGCTGTTACGTTCCCTACCGTCATGGTCAGCACGGCAAGAATCCAGAGCAGAGAACTCCATTCGGGCCTGAAAGCGGGAAGCGCTATCAGGAACACCCTGAGGAACGCGGCAAAGCCTGCCGCTTTAGGACCAACCGACATGAAAGCGGTCATGGGAGTAGGTGCGCCCTCATAGACATCGGGGGTCCACATGTGAAAAGGCGCCGCGGCGATCTTGAAGGAAAAGCCGACGGCCATGAGCAGCATCCCCACCACGAAGATCGGGTTATGGGTGTACGTCGGGTTGAGGCTGACGAATTCGGCAATCTTCGCAATCTTGGTAGTGCCGGTCGCACCATAGGTAAGGGCCATGCCGTAGAGAAGGAATCCCGTGGAGAATGCGCCGAGGAGGAAGTACTTCAGACCGGCCTCGTTGGACTTCGCGTTCCCCCTGTTGAATCCTGCAAGGACATACAAGGCGACTGACAGCACCTCAAGGCCGAGGAAAATGGTCATGAGATCGGTGCCGGAAGCCATCAGCATCATCCCTGCCGTGGCAAAGAGAATGAGCGGATAGAGTTCGCCCTGATTGCACCCTTCGCGCTCCATGTACTGGTCGGTGATAAGGATGGAGAGTGCTGCGGAAACCAGGAAAATCCCCTTGAAGAAAAGGGAGAATTTATCCTGGAGCACGGAACCGCTAAAGGCGCTCTGCAGTTCGATAGGAGCGTTCCAGCCGTTCACTACCGTGACGAATGTCACGATTATGCCGATCAGGCTCAGGTACCCCAGATACGCCTTCTTTTCGGTCGGCACAAAGACATTAACCAGCAGGAGCACCATCGCGACAAGCGACAGGATTGTCTCCGGCATGATTGCGGCGAAGTTTATGGCTGGTATGGCAATTGTTTCCATCAATTATTTCCTCCGGTTGCTATTCTAAACGGATCTACTTGATTGTAATCGGCGGCGCCGGGACTTCATTTGCCTCGGGAGCAAGCGGGGCCTGCGGCATTGTTGCGGCAGCCACATGCTTTGTTTTCCCCTGCTGGATCACCTTGTCGATGGCCGGTGCCATCTTGTCGAGGAAGGGGGTGGGATATACTCCCATGATGAATATCAGCGCCACGAGCGGTACCATAATGGCAATTTCCCGCGCATTCAGGTCCTTGAGCTTCTGGTTCTTCGGGTTATCCAGCTCGCCGAACATGACCCTCTGGAACATCCAGAGCATGTAGACGGCGGACAGGATCACGCCGCTTGAGGCGACCACGGCGTACCAGCGCAGGTTGCTCTCGAATGCGCCGAGCAGGACGAGGAATTCGCCGACAAATCCGTTGGTCCCCGGCAGACCGATCGACGACAGGGTCACGATCATGAAAATCGTAGCAAAAATCGGCATCTGCTTGGAGAGGCCGCCAAAGTCGGAAATGAGCCGGGTATGGCGGCGCTCGTAGATAAAGCCGACGATAAGGAACAGCGCGCCGGTAGAAACACCGTGGTTGAGCATCTGGAGCATGCCGCCGGCAACTCCCTGCTGGTTGAGGGCAAAGATGCCGAGCATGACGAAGCCGAGGTGGGCAACGGACGAGTAGGCGACCAGTTTTTTGACATCCTCCTGGACCATGGCGACCAGGGCCGCGTATATGATGCCGATAACCGCCAGGGTCGCAATCAGGGGAGTGAACCGGGCAGCAGCGTCGGGAAAGAGCGGCATGGCAAAACGAACATAGCCGTAGGTTCCCATTTTCAGGAGAATGGCGGCCAGGATGACGGAGCCTGCGGTCGGGGCCTCGGTATGGGCAAGCGGCAACCAGGTATGGACCGGGAAGAGGGGGACCTTGATGGCAAAGGAGAGGGCAAAGGCCAGGAAGAGCCAGGTCTGGATCGCCGGGTCAATGTTTAACGTATAGAGATTTATAATGCTGAACGTATGCATGCCGGCTTTGACACCCAGGAAGTAGAGGGCGATCAGGGCGACCAGCATGAGTACGGAACCGGCCATGGTATAGATGAAGAACTTAATCGCGGCGTAGATTTTCTGTTTTCCACCCCAGATGCCGATGATGAAATACATCGGAATGAGCATGAGCTCCCAGAATATATAGAAAAGAAACAGGTCGAGCGAAATGAAGGCGCCCAGCATGCCGACTTCGAGGAGAAGGAGGCAGATCATGTACTCCTTGACTTTTTCTTCAACTGCGGTCCAGGTGGAGAGAACGGCCAGCGGCATGATGAACGTGGTCAGGATAACCAGCCAGAGACTGATGCCGTCAATGCCGACGTGGTAGTTCATCTGGAAGGGTCCGGCGGAGATCCACGGCACATTTTTGACGAACTGGAAATCGGCGTTGGTCTGGAAGCCCGTGACCAGGGGAAGCGAAACCAGGAAGGTCAGGATTGTCACGCCGAGGGCTAGCCCCCTCAGTAGGTCGTGACTGTTCTTCGGCATGAAGAACAGCAGCAGAACCCCTACCAGTGGGAGAAAGGTCATCAGGCTGAGGATTGTTTCATTCATTGAATCTGCTCCTTTTACTCTATGAAGAGATCACACCGGATTCTTACTTGAATATGTAAAAAGCTATGATCACGACAACGCCGAGCGCCATGGACAGGGCATAATTATGCACGTAGCCCGACTGGAGGTTTTTCAGCACGCCGCTGATCCCCATCACAACCTTGGCCGTGCCGTCGACGATCCCGTCGATCACGACCACGTCGAACCCTTTCCAGAGGAAGTTCCCGAGGGCCTTGCAGGGATTGACGAAGAGGAAGTCGTACAGTTCGTCGATATACCACTTGTTGAAGACCGCCCGGTGCAGCGCCGGGAAGGTCGCCGTGAACCTGGCCGGGAGGGTGTTGTTCGCCACATACATCACGAAGGCGATGCCAATGCCGATCACCGCAATGACAACCGACAGACCCATGAGTCCCCACTCCAGCGCCGCGCTGTGGTGTGCCGCGGCATGAGCGTGGCCCTTGACGTATTCCTCGGAGAACTCGAAGACCGGGGCCAGAAAGTGCTCGAAATAATTGGGTATTCCGCCAAACAGTTCACCGATAACTTTCGGCATGCCGATGTATCCCCCCACCACGGAGAGAAATGCCAGTACGATAAGCGGGAAGACGATCACCATCGGCGATTCGTGGAGATGGTCCTTGGCCTTGGAGGTTATCCGGCACTCGCCGAAGAAGGTCATGAAGACCAGGCGGAACATGTAGAAGGCGGTAAGGAATGCCGCCACGGCGCCGAAGCCCCAGAGGAGGTAGTTCAGGTTGCCGTGGAGGGGGTTGGAAAAAGCCTGCCAGAGAATCTCGTCCTTGGAGAAGAATCCGGCGAAACCCGGGATACCGGAGATGGCAATAGTCGCGAGCAGGAAGGTCAAGGCGGTCATCGGCATCTTCTTCCAGAGTCCTCCCATGTTGCGCATGTCCTGCGCGTCATCGTGGGAATGGGCATGATGCAGGGCGTGGTGCATGGAATGGATCACCGCGCCGGACCCGAGGAAGAGGCAGGCCTTGAAGAAGGCGTGGGTCATCAGATGGAAGATGCCCGCTGCAAATGCCCCGACCCCCATGGCCAGGAACATGTAGCCGAGCTGGGATACGGTGGAATAGGCGAGCACCCGCTTGATATCGTTCTGGGCCGTGCCGATGGTGGCGGCGAAAAGCGCCGTAGCGCCGCCAACCAGGGCGACGACCATCATGGTGTTCGGGGCCTGGATATAGAGGAAATTCATCCTGCCGATCATGTAGACGCCGGCTGTTACCATGGTGGCGGCATGGATGAGGGCGGAAACGGGCGTGGGGCCTTCCATGGCGTCCGGCAGCCAGGTATACAGGGGTATCTGGGCCGACTTGCCGGTTGCGCCCAGGAAGAAGAAGAGGGTTATGGCGGTGAGCAGTCCGCACTCCTGGAAGAGTTCGGCATGTTTGGCCAGCTCGGTGAACTGGACGGTCCAGATGCCGTGCTTCTGGCCGAGCCACCAGTAGAGGGTGAAGAGGCCGAGGAGGAAACCGAAGTCGCCGACGCGGTTCATGACGAACGCTTTCTTCCCCGCGTCGCCGGCCGATTTCTTATGAAAATAGTAGCCGATCAAGAGGTATGAGCAGAGTCCGACACCCTCCCAGCCGACGAACATGAGCAGGAGATTGTTCCCCATCACCAGGAGCAGCATGGAGAAGGTGAACAGGTTGAGATAGGAGAAAAACCGGTAGAAACCCTCTTCGCCGTGCATGTATCCTATCGAGTAGACATGGATGAGGAAGCCGACGCCGGTCACCACCATGAGCATGACACAGGAAAGGGGATCGATCAGGAACGCGATGTCGGCCTGGAATGTTCCCGACTTGATCCAGGTGAAGATCGTGACGTTATGCACCTGCTCATGGCCGGTCAGGGAAATCTGTTTGATCAGCGTCATGGACGCCACCACGAACGAGCAGAACACGGCTAACGCGCCGATGCCGCCGATGACCTTTTCGTTCTTGATTGCCTTCCCGAATAAGCCGTTAATCAGGAAACCGATTAAAGGGAAAAGGGGTATCAGCCATACATTGTCAAACATTCCTGACTCCTTCTGTAATGTAATTCCTGAGCATTAAACGGTTGAGCTACCACTTCATGAGATTGATGTCTTCCACGTCAATCGACTCGCGGTTCTTGTAGAAAGCGATCATCAGCGCCAATCCCACCGCGGCTTCAGCCGCCGCAACCGTCATGATGAAGAACACGAACACCTGTCCGTCAATGTTCCCGAGATGGCGGGAGAAGGCAATGAACGTGAGATTGACGGCATTGAGCATCATCTCGACACACATGAAGATGACGATCGCATTGCGCCTGGTCAGGACGCCTACCATACCTATCGAAAACATTATGGCGCTTACGAGAAGATAATACTCTAACGGTATCATGTGCTTTACTCCTGAATTTATATTTTTTTCTTGGCGAGCACCACAGCACCGATAATGGCGACAAGCAGAAGTATCGAGGTAATCTCGAACGGCAGGAGGAAATCGGTGAACATGCTCCTGCCGATCAGTTCGGTATGGCCGACCCGCTCGATAATCTCCTTGTTAAGGCCGCCCCTGGTACCGGTAAGCCCGCTTCTGAAGAGAAAATAAATGATCTCGAACAGGGAGAGGACCCCGACGGTACTGCCGATCACCACCGCATGCCGGTATCTGCTGTTCGTCTCGGTGCGCAGGTTAAGGAGCATGATGACGAACACGATCAGGACCATGATTGCCCCGGCATAGACGATCACCTGAATGGCGGCCATGAAGGGAGCATCCAGCATCACGTAAAAGGTTGCCAGGCAGAAAAAGGCCATCACCAGTGAGAGGGCGCTGTTGACCGGATTCCTGCACGTTACGACCAGTATGCAGGAAACGATGGCAACCAGAGCTACGATGAAAAAGAAGAAGAGTTCCATTGCTGCTCCTTTATTTCTTTTCTAAGAGTGTTTCTTTGTCGAATACAAAATCTTCTCGCCTGTATTGGGCCAACTCGAAAGTGTCGGTCATTCTGATAGCGTCAACCGGGCACGCCTCCACACAGTACCCGCAGAAAATACAGCGGAGCATGTCGATTTCGTATACGGCCGCAAATTTATCGTGGTTGGCGTCCTCACCCGCCTCCACGGTGATGCATTTGGCCGGGCAAACCGTGGGGCAGAGATAACAGGCTACGCATTTGGCCTTGTTATGGGAGACGTTCAGGGCATGCAACCCTCTGAAGCCCGGAGGTATTGTCGGCATCTCCTTGGGATACTGGAGGGTGATCGGCTTTTTGAACAGGTGCGAGAAGGTTATTTTCAGCCCTTGCAGCAATGGTAGTATCATGGGAATATCCTCTGCGTGTGTAGTGAACTAAAGATGAATCGAAGCTACTATCCCTGTTATCACGATATTAAGAATCGCCAGCGGCAGGAACACTTTCCAGCCGAGCCGCATCAGCTGGTCATAACGGTATCTCGGGTAGGTTGCCCGTATCCAGATGAAGCAGAACATGAAGAAATAGACCTTGGCGACAAAATTTATCACCGGGGGAAACGGTCCGTGCCAGCCGCCAAGGAAAAAGGTGGCGGCGACTGCGCTGACGGTGACCATGTTGGCGTATTCCGCCATGAAAAACATCGCATATTTCATGCTCGAATATTCGGTGCCGAACCCCGCCACCAGCTCATTCTCCGCTTCAGGGAGGTCGAAGGGTGTGCGGTTCGTTTCCGCCACCGAACAGATGCAGAACAGGATGAAGGCGAGCGGCTGCTTCCAGATATACCACCCGAACGGGCCGGCCTGGTCTGCCACGATTTTATGCAGGGAAAGCGACTCGGAGAGCATGAAAACGGCGACCAGGGCAAAACTGGCGGCAAGCTCATAGGAGATCATCTGTGCAGCTGAGCGAAGCCCGCCCAGCAGGGAGTATTTGTTGTTGGAGGCCCAGCCGGCCAGGACAATGCCGTAGACACCGAGCCCTGCCATCGCCAGGATGTAGAGCACCCCGACGTTGACATCTATAACCTTGCCCAGTGCAGTGTCATAATAGGCGGCTACCTGGAGCGGAATCTTGTAACCGGCGATCTCAATGGTGTCCCCGAAAGGAATGACGGCGAAGGCGATAAAGGCCGGCACCAGCGCGATAAACGGCGCGATAAGGAAAACGAATTTACTCGCCTGACTCGGAACTATCTCTTCCTTGAAGAACAGCTTCAGACCGTCGGCAATCGGTTGCAGAAGACCGTGCCAGCCTGTTCTCATGGGGCCGAGCCTGACCTGCATATGGCCGATTATCTTCCGTTCCGCATAGGTCGCATAGGCAACGGTGAGCAGAACGAAAACAAAGACCACAAGAACTTTGGCGACCATGGCGAGATAATAGATCAGCGGTAATCCTAATATTTGGTAGTCCATTCGCTCCTCTTCCCCTCTTGAGTGAATTAAGCCGTTAATGCCGTATTACTTACCGATGCTGACCCAGGTGACCGCCGCACCGGTGGAGAGATTGTTGACCGACTGGTCGCCGAAGTGGTAGGGCGCAAAGACCACCCCCTGGGGCAGACGCGAACCGACTTTCACCTTGAGCCTGACCTCGCCCGCTGCGGACTTGACCGTAACCTGATCCCCATCCGTTATGCCCAGACCCTTTGCATCTTCCCGGCCGAGCTCCACGTAACCTTCAGGGCAGACATACATCGGCCCTTCCCCGAAGCGCGACAGGGTGCCGCAATGATTCAGGGCGCTGCCGGTAACAAGGGCCAGTTTGCCCGGTTCGGCGGCGACCGCTGCGCCCGTGACCGGGATGAAGCGGGGAGTCCCTGCTACCTGGTAAACGGCGCCGGAATCACCAAGACCGGCCAGGGTGAGTCCCTGGTATGCCGGGACCGTGGCGGCGATTTCGGCAAAGACCGCTGCGGCGTCAATAAATGCGGGAGAACCGCCCAGTACGGCAGAGAGCTGGTTCAAGACCTCGAAGTCGCTCCGGGAGAGCCCGATCGGCTTGATTGCACGGTTGACCCGCTGCACGGCCCTGCCGACACTGGTGAAGGTGCCGTCCTTCTCGGCAAAGGAGCAGGCAGGCAGAACCACGTGGGCCTTCGCGGCCGTCTCGGTCAGGAACAGATCCTGCACGACGAGGAACTCGACCTTGTCGAGGGCGGCCTCGATCCGTTTCCGGTCGGGATAGGAGACCACCGGATTTTCGCCGGCCACGTAGAGGGTCTTGATCGCTCCGGAGGCGCAACCTTCGATGATGGCAGCCGCATTTTTGCCGCCGGCGGCGGGATAGAGGCCGAGGTCGGCCGCCCCCTGGCTGTTGTTCTTTTCGCCCATCAGGAGAACTCCGCACCCTTCCCTGCCGATCTTCCCGGTCAGGAGCGCCAGGTTGATCAGGGCCTGGGCGAGCTCCCTGCCGTGGCCGGGATAGCCGAGGCCGAGGGGGAGAAGGATCAGGGCTTTTTCCGCCGCAGCATACTCTCGGGCCAGAGCGGTGATGTCGTCAGCTGGAACTCCGCAAGCATCGGCAACCTGACCGGGCGCACACCCTTCCAGGCTCTTTTTAAATTCATCCAGTCCGCTGATGCCGGCAGCCCCGGCATCCTGGAGGTTCTCATCGATGATCACCTTTGCCAGCGCCTTGAACAGGAGAACTTCGCTCCCCGGCTTGTGAATGGAGGTGACAGCTCCGGGAAGGCGGGAAAGTTTCCCCCTCTTGTCCGAAACGATGCGGAGACCGGCATCCTTCCTCTTGACCGCAAGGTTGATCTCGAAGCCGATAACCGGATGGGTTTCGTACGCATCGCTCTTGACCACCAGCAGCAGGCCGGCTTTCTGGATGTCGGCGATTACGGCAGGGGAGGCGGCATAGCCGAGGCTCTCCCGGGCACCTTCGGTCAGCGCCGCGTGGGCAAAACCGGCCGAATGATCGATATTGTCGGAGCCGAGCCCGTCGGTAAAGAGTTTCCTGAAGAGGTAGAGCTCCTCGTTGGTCAGACGCGGGGTGACCAGGCCGGCAACCGATGCGCCGCCGGAGGCCTTCTCGTCGCCCAGCCGCTTCGTGACGAGGGCGAGGGCCTCGTCCCAGGTGGCCGCCACGAGTGCGCCGTTCTTCCTGATGAGGGGGGTGGTAAGGCGCTTGTCACTGTTGACGAACTGGTACCCCCACCGGCCGCGGGTGCAGAGCTGGCCGTTATGAAAGCCCTGATTCTCGTCGTAGATGGTGGTGAGGACCTTGTTGTCCTTGATGCCGAGAGTGAGCTGGCAGCCGGTGCCGCAGTACGAACAGACCGTCTTGACCTTGTTCATGGCCCACCAGCGGGCCTTGAACTTGAAGGGACGGGAGAGGAGAGCCCCGACCGGGCAGACCGATACGCAGGAGCCGCAGAATTCGCAATTGAGCGGACCGTCGAATTCCGTGCCGATCTTCGCCTCGAGGCCGCGGTTCAGGAAGGAATACGCGCCGAAGGAGACGATCTCGTCACAGATCCGGGCGCATTTGCCGCAGTGGATGCAGCGGTTCATGTCCCGTTCGATGAGCGGATTCTCATAATCTATTGCGTGGGCGAATTTTTCATCGACAAAGCGATTGGTATTGACCTGATATTCGTAGGTCAGATTCTGCAGGTCGCAGTCGCCCGCCGCATCGCAGACAGGGCAGTCGATCGGATGCTTGAGGAGAAGCAGTTCCAGCACCATCTTGCGCGCCTTGATGATCTCCTC
>JBGPCQ010000031.1:0-23653 GCA_041481895.1 Geobacteraceae bacterium
CAGCCGCCGGACGAACAGGCTTTCATCAAGTTGAATACCAACGAGAACCCCTATCCCCCTTCTCCGCAGGTCATTGAGGCGATTCTCGCCGAACTGGATGGCGACGGTGCGGCGCTGCGCAAGTACCCGAGTGCGTCGAGCGGGAAACTGCGCGAGACTGTCGGCGCGCTGTACGGCTTCGATCCTTCCTGGGTCATCATGGCGAACGGGTCTGACGAACTCCTCAACAACCTGATCCGGGCCTTTGCCGATGATGGTGAGGAGATAGGCTACGTCCATCCCTCCTATTCCTACTATGCGACCCTTGCGGAGATCCAGGGGGCACGGGTGCGGACCTTCGGCCTGACCCCGGATTTCAGGATCGCCGATTTTCCTGATCGGTACGAGGGGAAGATATTCTTCCTCACCACCCCCAATTCGCCGCTCGGCTTCGCCTTCCCCGGCGACTACATCGTTGAACTGGCCGGGCGCTGTGCCGGCATGCTGGTGGTGGACGAGGCGTACGCCGATTTTGCCGGGGCAAACGCACTGGAGCTGGTCCGCGCCAGGGAGAACGTGGTCGTTACCCGGACCCTTTCCAAGAGTTATTCCCTGGCGGGAATGCGGCTCGGGTTCGCCATTGCCCGCCCGGAAGTGGTCAATGCCCTGGACAAGATCCGCGACCACTACAATCTCGACCGCCTCGCCCAGGCGGCCTGCGTGGCTGCGCTCTCCGACCAGGACTACTTCCGTGAATGCACCCGCAGAATCTGTGCGACGCGGGAGTGGTTCACCAGGGAATTAACGGCCTTCGGCTATGCAGTGATACAATCTGAGGGGAACTTCGTCTTTGCCGCGCCCTTTGACAAGAACGGCGGGAGGGTCTACGAAGGCCTGTTTGCCCGGAAGATACTGGTGCGCCATTTTACCGATCCGCTCCTCAGCCACGGCCTGCGGATTTCCATCGGCACCCGGGAGGAGATGGAGGCAACGCTCGCGGCCTTGCTGGAAATCGGATAAGAAAAATCGAAAACTTTCACCACAGAGAACACAGAGTTCACAGAGGAAAAACTTACAACCTGAAGTCGATTTTTTGGGTTAAAACCTTTAATACAAGATTTTCTCTGTGCTCCTCTAAGTCCTCTGTGGTTAATCGCTGATCAGAAAGAAGGAGGTTGTCATGTCCCGTAAAGCCTCGATTGAAAGGATTACCAAAGAGACCCAGATCAAGCTCACGCTGGAGATCGACGGCCGGGGCGAGGCGAAGATCTACACCTCGGTCCCATTCCTCGACCACATGCTCGACCTCTTTACCCGTCACGGTCTCTTCGACCTCCAGATCGAGGCGAAGGGGGACATCGACATCGATTTTCACCATACCGTCGAGGATATCGGCATCGTCCTCGGCCAGGCCTTCCGGGAGGCACTCGGCGACAAGAAGGGTATCCGCCGCTATGGGCAGGCTTCCGTCCCGATGGACGAGACCCAGGCGGGGGTGGCGATCGACCTCTCCGGCCGGCCCTACATGGTGTACAACGTCAAGCTCCCCAAGGTGAAGATCGGCGAGTTCGACGTGGAACTGGCCCGGGAATTCTTCCAGGCCTTCGCCAACAATGCCGGCGCCAACCTCCACATCAATGTTCTCTACGGCGACAACGTCCACCACATCCTGGAGGCCTGCTTCAAAGGGATGGCCCGTGCCCTGGACATGGCGACTCAGGTGGATCCGCGCATCGAAGGGGTACTCTCCACCAAGGGCAAACTATAATCTGCAGGCGCGAGGCGCTGGGCACGAGGCGCGAGGTAAATGCTTTTCCTAGAGCCCAGTGCCTAGCGCCCAGCGCCAGGAATTAAACATGATTGCAATCATCGATTACGGCATGGGCAACCTCCGTTCCGTCCAGAAGGGGTTTGAGCGGGTCGGCTGCGCAGCGGAGGTCACCGCCGACCCGAAGGTGGTGCTGGAGGCGGACAAAATCGTCCTACCCGGCGTCGGAGCTTTCCCTGACTGCATGCGGAACCTGGAGGAGGGGGGCTTCATCGAGCCGCTCCTCAGGGTGATCCGGGAAGGGCGCCCGTTCCTCGGGATATGTCTCGGCCTGCAGCTCCTCTTTACCGAAAGCGATGAGTTCGGGACCCACCAGGGGCTGAACGTCATCCCCGGCCGGGTGGTCCGCTTCCCGGACTGGATGGCGGAAGGGGGAGAAAAGCTGAAGATCCCCCACATGGGGTGGAACCAGCTCGCCATCGATCGCCGCCCCCCGGCCTTTACCGGGATCGAGGAGGGGTCGAACTTCTATTTCGTTCATTCGTTCTATGTCGTTCCCGAGGAGACGGGAGTGATTGCCGCCACGACCTCGTACGGGATCGACTTTTGCTCCGCCATCTGGAAGGACAACATTGTGGCCACCCAGTTTCACCCGGAAAAGTCCCAGGAGAGGGGCTTGAGGATACTGAAGAATTTTGGAGAGATGAAGTGATCGTCATACCCGCAATCGACCTGAAGGAAGGAAAGTGCGTCCGCCTCGAGCAGGGGCTCATGGAACGGGACACGGTATTCTGCGACAACCCCGCCGAACAGGCGGTGGAATGGCAGCGGCAGGGGGCGGAACTGCTCCACATCGTCGATCTGGACGGCGCCTTTGCCGGCGCACCGAAAAACCGCGGCGCCATCGAGGCGATCGTCACGGCCCTGACCATCCCGACCCAGCTGGGGGGGGGCATCCGGGATCTTCCGACCATCGAGGCCTATCTCTCCCTCGGTATCGGCCGGGTGATCCTCGGGACAGCCGCCCAGCGGAACCCCGCGCTGGTGGAAGAGGCCTGCCGGCTCTTTCCCGGCAGGGTCGTGGTGGGGATCGATGCGAAGAACGGCATGGTGGCGGTCCAGGGGTGGGCCGAGGTGACCGGTGTCGCGGCCATTGAACTGGCCAGGAAATTCGAAGGATTCGGCGTTACGGCCATCATCTACACCGACATAAGCAGGGACGGCATGATGCAGGGGCCGAACATCGCCGCGACCCGCGAGCTGGCCGAGGCGATCACCATTCCGGTCATCGCCTCCGGGGGTGTCTCGTCGCTCACGGACATCGAAAACCTGCTGGCCATTGAGGAGAGCGGCGTAGCCGGGGTCATCACCGGCAAGGCGATTTATACCGGGGCCATCAGTCTGGCCGAAGCAGTGGCGTTGACAAAAAAATAAAAGGCTTTTTAACAAGGATATACAGGATAAACAGGATGAAACCTGTTCCTTGAAGCAAGAAGTAATTTGTTTTTTTTGCTTGCCTTTATCCGGCATATCCTGTCCATCCTTGTAAATTGTCGTTGTTTTCGAAAGGGTGTCACATGCTGACGAAACGCATTATCCCCTGTCTCGATGTGAAAGGGGGCCGGGTGGTCAAGGGGGTTCAGTTCCTGGAGCTGCGCGATGCCGGCGACCCGGTGGAAATCGCCGAGATCTACGACCGGCAGGGGGCGGACGAACTCACCTTCCTCGACATCACCGCCTCGAGCGATGAGCGCGACATCATCATCGACGTGGTGCGCCGCACTGCCGAGCGGGTCTTCATGCCGCTCACGGTCGGGGGTGGGGTGCGGTCGGTCGACGATATCCGGCGGCTTCTCAACGCCGGCGCCGACAAGGTCTCAATCAATACGGCTGCGGTCCAGAGGCCGGAGTTCGTCCGCGAGGCGGCGGAGCGGTTTGGTTCCCAGTGCACGGTGGTGGCCATCGACGCGCGCAGGGTACCGGGAGAAGAGCGGTGGGAGGTTTATACCCATGGCGGCCGGCGGCCTACCGGCATCGATGCAGTGGAGTGGGCGCAACGCATGGAGGAGTATGGCTCCGGCGAGATACTCCTGACCAGCATGGACCGGGACGGCACCAAAGATGGCTACGACATCCCCCTGACGCGGTCCGTGGTTGACGCCGTCTCCATCCCGGTCATCGCCTCGGGCGGAGTCGGCACTCTCGATCACCTCTACGACGGCTTTGTCAAGGCGGGCGCCAGCGCCTGCCTGGCCGCCTCGATTTTCCATTACCGGGAATATACGATTGCCGAAGCCAAGGAATTTCTTAATGAGAAAGGGGTGGCGGTACGCATATGAGCGATGCACACGACGACATTATCGCGGCCCTCTACCGGGTCATCCAGGAGCGGAAGACAGCGTCACCGGAATCCTCCTACACCGCTTCCCTGATGGCGAAGGGGATCGACAAAATCCTCAAGAAGATCGGCGAGGAGTCCGCCGAGCTGATCATCGCCGGCAAGGGGGGGGTGCGGCAGGAGATCGTCTGCGAGACCGCCGACCTCATGTTCCATACCCTGGTGCTCCTCGGTTTCCACGACATCCCGCCTGAAGAGGTCTATGGGGAACTGCGCCGCCGCTTCGGCATCTCCGGCATCGCGGAGAAAGAGTCCCGCCCCGGGGAAACCTGCTGAAAACGCAAATTATTCTTGACAATGCCTTACCTGATGATATGATGTCTGTTCTTATAAAATAACCGGCTGACCTATTGCTAAAGCATTAAATTTAGATATGGAGGGAGGCGATTATGGATGCCGGGGATAAAGGTAAAAGAGACCGAGCCGTTTGAGCTGGTGCTGAAGAAGTTCAAAAAGCAGTGCGAGAAGGCGGGAATTCTTTCTGAAGTCCGCAAGCGCGAGCACTACGAAAAGCCGAGCATAAAGCGGAAGAAGAAAGCCATTGCGGCCCGTAAAAGGGCGTTGAAAAAACAGCGCAAGATGGTTGAGTAAAACATGTCGTGTACCACGAGGGATCTATGGCGCTGAGGGAACGACTATCCGATGAGATGAAGAATGCCATGAGGGCGAGGGATGACCTGAGGCTTTCCACCATCCGTCTGATTCGCTCCGCCGTGAAAAACAAAGACATAGATCTCAAGCGGGAGTTGAACGAACAGGAGATCGTGGAGCTTGTCGCGTCCCTGGGGAAGCAGCGCAGGGAGTCGATCCGGATGTTCAGAGAGGCCGGCCGGCAAGACCTGGTGGAAAAGGAGGAGAAGGAGCTTGCCGTGCTCCTCGAATTTCTCCCGCAGCAGTTGGGCCCTGAAGAAGTTGCGGCACTGGTCGAAAAGATCATTGCCGAGTGCGGCGCCCAGGGGGGCAAGGATATGGGGAGGGTTATGAAGGCTCTCATGCCCCATGTCGCCGGGCGCGCCGACGGCAAGATGGTAAGCGATGTAGTCAGGGAGAAGCTCGGCTAGGCGGCATCCGGTTTCTTTCCTTACGTACGTTTTTTCCAGATAGTAGGGGCAATTCCTGTAATTGCCCCTACTTTACTTTAGCAGGCTGTAAATGACATGACCGGATGCAGGGAATGAGCCTCGTCGACATCCTTATCTGGGCCATACTGCTGATTTTCGTGGCGAAAGGTTTCTGGAAGGGCCTGGTGCGGGAGGTGTGCACCCTGCTCGGCCTTGTCGCAGGGGTCTGGGCGGCTTTCCGATATTCCTCCTCTCTTGCCGAGGCCATACGGCCGCACATCCACCTGCCGCAGCATATTTCGGCAGCTCTTTCCTTTCTTCTCATATTTTTTCTGGTCGGCCTCCTTTTCTTCCTGTTTGGGCACCTGCTCACCGTTATCTTCAAGGTTATGCTGCTGGGGGGGGTAAACCGTATCGGCGGCGCTGTTTTCGGCCTCCTGGAAGGGGCCTTCATCCTCTGTATGGCCCTCTATTTCGGCACCACCAAGCCGATGCCGGGGAAGGTGAAAGCGGCCCTGGAACATTCGCCGACCGCACGCCCTTTCATCCAGACGGGAAAGGAAATAGTGTCCGGCTGGGAGAGTTCGGCGCACCGGGCTAAGCATGCCGCTGCGGGCGTTCGGTAGTGCCAGATTACTGAATTATCAAAAAATTCCCCTCCCCTGGCGGGAGGGGGCGAGGAAGAGGGGGAAACTGCGGCGATCTGAAATTCCGGTACTTTCACCCCCACCTGACCCTCCCGCGTTGTAGGAGGAGGAGATGAATTTTATATCGTTGAGATAGTTTTTCCCAGCTGGCGGCGGGTTGCCAAAGGTCCACGATGTCGATGATACCGGACGACAAGGTCAGCGAAGTTCGCGAGCGGGCATCGATCCTGGAGGTCGTCTCCGATTATGTAAGCCTCAGGAAATCGGGCGCCAATTACCAGGGGCTCTGCCCTTTCCATGGGGAAAAAACGCCGTCATTCAACGTCAATCCGGCCCGGGGGATCTTCCACTGCTTCGGGTGCGGCCTTGGCGGCAACGCGTTCAGCTTCATCATGAAAATCGAAGGTCTCTCCTTCCCCGAGGCGGTCAAATTTCTGGCCAAGAGGGTAGGGGTGATCATCGAGGACCGCCCCCCGACCCCCCAGGAGCAGCGGCGACTGGACGAGCGGGAGGCGCTCTACCGGGTCAACGATCTGGCAGCGGACTTTTACCGCCGGGTGCTTATGAAAGACGCCGCGGGAGAGGCGGGGAGACGCTACCTGGAGCGCCGCGGCGTGGATGCGGCGACTGCCGAGGCCTACCGGCTCGGGTTCGCGCCCGACCGCTGGGACGCCCTGAGCAGGTACCTGGAACAGCAAAAGGTCCCGCTGGAAGCGGCGGAGACCCTGGGGCTGATCCGGCGCAAGGAAGGAGGGGGGCACTATGATGTCTTCAGAAACCGCCTCCTGTTCACGATTTCGGATATCCAGGGCCGCCCCATCGGCTTCGGCGGCAGGGTCCTGGACGACACGCTCCCCAAGTACATCAATTCGCCGGAATCGCCCATTTACCGCAAGAGCGAAGTCCTGTTCGGCGTCAATCTGGCCCGACAGGCGATGCGGGAACAGGGCGCGGTGATCGTCGTCGAGGGGTACTTCGACCATCTGGCTCTCCACCAGGCCGGCGTGCATCATGTGGTAGCCACCTGCGGCACGGCCCTGACCGGCGAGCATCTGAAGCTCCTGCAGCGCTATGCCGGGAAGGTCTTCACACTGTTCGATGCGGACAGCGCCGGCAGCAAGGCGACCTGTCGCGCCATGGAGCTCTTTCTCGGGGGGGCGCTGCCGGCCTTTGTCATCGAGCTGCCGCAGGGGGAAGACCCGGACAGCTTTCTGAAGAAGGAGGGGAGCGGGGCCTTCGCTGACAGGATAGCCAGGGCGCGCCCCATGTTCGAATGGTTTTACCGATACACCATCCAGGAGACCGCCACCGGCACGGTCGAGGGGAAGGTGCGGGTGGTCGAGGAGCTTGCCCCCCAGATGAAGAAGATCGGCAACCCGGTCGAGCGGGACCTCTATATCCGGGAAATTGCGCGGGTCCTCGGGATCAACGAACGGGCGCTGGCGCGAAAGATCGGCGGCGCGGCCGTGGCTGCCGCGGAATTTTCCCGGCAGCGGGAGAGTAAAAAGAGCGGGACCACGACCGCGGACATGCTCCTGGCCCTGATGGGAAAATATCCCGAAGTGGCCGGCAAGGTGGCCGACTATGGCCCGGCCAACCTCTTTCCGGAAGGGTTGTTATCGGTGGCCGAAGCGATCATCGACCAGTCGCGGGGAGGGGGCGGCATAGAGTGGGGGCTGATCCTGGACCGGGTCGGCTCTCCCGAGGAGCGGAGCCGCCTGGCGGCCCTGTTCGTCGATGAGCGGCACCTGGAAGAGATCGACCCGGCCAAGGCGTTTGAGCAGTGTCGGCAGGTGCGGGAGCGGGCCCTCATGAAAGAGCAGGACCCGAAAGCGCTGAAACGGGAGCTGGCCCAGCTCGATTCCGATTCCGAACGCTACTGGGAGATACTGAAGATACTGGATGGCTTGCGAAATAAGAAATCTCAATTATCATAGATAGTGTCCATCCGGAAACTCCGGATGTGACACGAACAGTTTCCAGATCGGAAACTCCGGATGGAAACTGGATATATACTCAGCAACAACGAGGTGGAAGGCATGGCCAAGAAAAATCTGGATGAAGTGAAACAACTGATCGACCTGGGGAAGGAAAAAGGTTTCCTGACCTATGATGAGGTGAATGACATCCTCCCCCCCGACGTGGTCTCCTCCGAACAGATCGACGATGTCATGAGCATGTTCGGCGAGTTGGATATAGAGATCGTGGATTCCGTCCAGAAGGTCAAGATCCCCAAGGTCAAGATGGACCTCGAGGAAGAAGAAGAGATGGAAGGAGAGCACGAGGAGGTCGAGTTCGAGCCTGGGGTGCTGGGGCGCACCAGCGATCCGGTCCGGATGTACCTCCGAGAAATGGGTTCCGTATCGCTTTTGACCCGTGAAGGGGAGGTGGAGATAGCCAAGCGGATCGAGGCAGGTGAGCGGGACATGGCGAGCGTCATTCTCAATACCCCCATTACGGTCAAGGAGGTGATCTCCCTGGGTGACCGGCTGCGGAAGTTCCAGACCAGCGCCGCCGAAATCAGCAAAGAGGTGGAAGAGGAGGAACTGGAAGAGGACGAGGAGGATGTGCACCGGACGAGACTGCTTGCCGTCATCGACGAGATCAGGGACTTTGACGGGCAACTGGAAGCACACTATGCCCGGATCGATGCGGAATCCCTCTCCGTCGCCGAGCGGGACAAACTCCTGGAGGAGCAGCAGGAGATCAAGGCAAAAATGGCCGAACTCTTGAAATCGCTCCGACTCAAGGATCGCCATATCGAAAAAATCGCCCAGCGCCTCAAGGAGCTTGCCCTTAAGGTGGACAAGGTCCTGGAGGAAGTCGCGGACCTGGAGAAAGAGACCGGCTCTTCCGCAGAGGAACTTACCACACTGTTCGAGCGGCTGCGCAAGAACAAGACGGAGGAGAAGCGGGTCTTGAAGCAGCTCGGAACCGACCTGGAGGGGGTCCAGAAGTTCGAAAAGAGGTTGAAGAGCGCCGACCGGAAACTGAAGAAGATCGAGCAGGAATCGGGCTTCCAGCCGACCGAGCTCTCCCGGGCGATCCATGCCATCGAGGACGGCGAGGTCAAGTCGAAACTGGCCAAGTCGGAGCTGGTCGAGGCGAACCTCAGGCTGGTGGTCTCCATCGCCAAGAAGTACACCAACCGGGGGCTGCAGTTCCTCGACCTGATCCAGGAGGGGAACATCGGCCTCATGAAGGCGGTGGACAAATTCGAGTACCAGCGTGGCTACAAGTTCTCCACTTACGCCACCTGGTGGATCCGCCAGGCGATCACCCGCGCCATCGCCGACCAGGCGCGGACCATCCGCATTCCGGTCCACATGATCGAGACCATCAACAAGCTGATCCGCACGAGTCGCCAACTGGTTCAGGAGATCGGCCGCGAGCCGTCTCCCGAGGAGATCGCCGAGCGGATGAACCTGCCGCTCGACAAGGTGCGCAAGGTCCTGAAGATCGCCAAGGAGCCGATCTCCCTCGAGACCCCCATCGGTGAGGAAGAAGATTCCCACCTGGGCGATTTCATCGAGGACAAAGGGATCGTGTCGCCGCTGGAGGCGGTCATCAAGGCGAACCTCTCCGAGCAGACCTCACGGGTCCTGGCCACCCTCACACCCCGGGAAGAGAAAGTGCTCAGGATGCGCTTCGGCATCGGCGAGAAGAGCGACCATACTCTGGAGGAAGTGGGGCAGGACTTCGAGGTGACCAGGGAGAGAATCCGCCAGATCGAGGCGAAGGCGCTCCGGAAGTTGCGACATCCGAGCCGGAGCAAGAAGCTGAAGAGCTTCGTCGAGTAGTCCTGTTTATTTTCGTTTCCAGGCCGCGCCGGTTTTCCGGAGCGGCCTTTTTTTTGTGTGCATGACGGGCCAGAAGTGGTGAGGTCATGATGCCTTGATGTCTGCTGTTATCCGTATCCGCAGTTATCCGTGGCTAAAATTGCTTTTAAAAGTTATGTATCGGCCTGAATTTCAAGGTAATGATGATTCATGTTTGAATGAGCTTTCACAACCGCCGCCATCAGGACCGCCCCCGATCTGAGCCGCATTGCAAACTCAAGAGGGGGCAACCCTTTCTGCTTACTGAAGGTGCTAATTATAACAATAAATTCAGACAGTTATGTCAAGACCGGTCAGCCTGACTTGACTTTTACACGCATTTAGATTATTGTCTGGTTGCTCATAAAATATTTAAACAGATAGACGAAAATACTAAACCATCCGTGAGGGTGGGACGGAAAACCTAAGGGTCTCCAGAAGACAGCCAGGTCGCCGAAATATCTCAAGATATGCGGCCCTGGCTTTTTTAATTTCTAGAGATTAATAATTAAAAATCAAATATTTGACAAAGTACAAAAGGTGACTAATATGAGACTTTCTGATTTATTGAGTACCTCGAAAATTTGCCGGACACGAATGATCAGCGATCAATTTTTTGAGTGTAAAGTAAAAAAGCCAAATCCAAGATTCTGCGAGTACTCAATGGCTTTGGGTCGTGGATTTATCTGCAAGCACCCTAACCGTTTAGGATTTGCTGGCGCCTGAAATTCTTGCTCTGAATGGAAAAAAAGAAGTCGCATCAACATTATCCATTTTCTGTAGAAGAGGGCCGCCGGATCAGGCCTTCACAATTCACAGAATAACTACGAATGGCATAAGGAAACACCGGTCGTCTGAGTGGCCACCCGCTTTGTTACACAATGGGAATCCCCCTTGCCGCTAGAAACCAAGGCGCATGATATGAAATTCACCCTGTTAACCCATTCAAAAGAGTTCGAGAAACGATCCAATACCGGCCGGGTGGTGGTGGATGTTTTGGGGCGCGCGGCCGAGCAGGTCCACTGGGACCGGCTACATCCGCCGGTCGGGCTGGTGGAGGAGATTGAGGCGGGTGGTGTGGCGCTGATCTATCCCGGCGCCGCAGACGCGACAGGCGACGACCTGACCGGCATCAGGCAGGTTATCCTCATCGACGGTACCTGGCATGAGGCCCGTAAGATCCACCAGCGCAGCCCGTACCTGCACAAGCTCCGCCGGGTCTGCCTGAAAACAGCCGAAAAGTCCGTGTACAACCTGAGGAAAAACCAGAAGGAATCCGGGCTGTGTACGGCCGAATGCGTCATAGAGATCCTGCGCAGCACGGGGAACATCGCGCAGGCCGAGCGGCTGCAGGAGAGGTTCCTGGCATTCATCAGGCCGCTTGGCGCCTTACACGGAGAGGTGCAGGGGCATTGATGCGGCGGCCTGCGAATGACGGACTCTTTGCAGGCGGCGGCGAGGAGATGTTAATATCATGAGCGTCCTGAACACGTATCGGCTCTCCCTCACCCTGATCATTTCGATTATCGCGGGCGCGGTCTTAGGGCAGTTCGCGCCCGCGGTGGCCGGCATGATCAAACCGCTCGGCGACCTTTTCCTCAACCTTGTTTTCATGATCATTGTTCCGCTGGTGTTCTTTGCGGTCTCGTCGAGCATCTCTTCGTCGCGCGGGTCGAACATCTCGCGCATCACATGGGCCATGCTTGCAGTGTTCCTCTTTACCAGCCTCGTGGCTGCGGTCGGTTCGCTTCTCTTTCTGCTGGTAGTGCAGCCGGTCCCCGGCGCGGGAATTGTGCTGAAAATGGCGGCGCCGGTCGAGGCGCCCTCTCCGCTTGCGCAACTGGTCAAGACGCTCACCGTGCCGAGCTTCGCGGAGATGCTTTCGCATCGGGCGATGCTCCCGCTGACGATTTTCGCCGCAGCGGTCGGAGTTGCCACGCGGCAACGTGGAGCGGACGGCGAGCCGCTTGCACGTTTGCTGCGAAGCGGCGCAGAGGTGTCGACGCGGGTTTTCGATTACATAATGTGGATTGCTCCGGTCGGCCTGTTTGCCTACTTCGCAGCAACGGTCGCGGAGACCGGGGCCCAGCTTGCGGGAGCTTATGCACGGCTCTTCACGGCGTATTATCTGTTCGGTGGTGTCTACTTTCTGGTCGGTTTCTCCGCGTATGCCTGGGCGGCAGGCGGATGCGCAGGGGTGCGCCGCTTCTGGTCCCAGATGCTTGCGCCGTCACTTACCGCATTGGGGACCTGCTCGAGCATGGCCACAATGCCGGTGAACCTTGAAGCGGCCCCCCGGATGGGAGTGCCGCACGAGGTGAGCGACATTGTGATCCCTATCGGAACCATCATCCACAAGGATGGTTCCGTGATCGGCGGAGTCGCCAAGGTTCTTTTCGCGATGAGCCTCTTCCACGTCGAGCTTACGCCGCTAAGATGTGCGCTTACGGTCGGAGTTGCACTTCTGGTTGGCGTCGTCATCGGCGCAATCCCGAGCGGCGGGATGATCGGGGAGCTGGTGGTGCTGTCGGTATTTGGTTTCGGCCTGGAAGCATTGCCGCTTCTGGCCGTGATCAGCATCATCATCGACCCGTTGGCAACACTTTTGAACGCCACGGGCGACAACGTGGCGGCGATGATGGTTACGCGTCTGGTACAAAGGGGTGAATCGAACCCCTTTGCAGAGTGCCGGGGATCATGAATCAAGAATCAATAAAGGCTCAAGGTCTTCCGCTTCATCGTCAGTCTCTTCGCTGCCGACTGCCTCACGGGGATGCTCTCCCGGCTCTTCGAAACTTACCCGACCTATTTTTCCTGCCCGAAGGTCTCGCAGAAAAGCTTCGGCGGCACGATGCAGGTCAATCGCCCCGCCGGCGACGAGGCACCCGAGGCGGCGACCAATCTGTTCGAGAAGAGCGGTGGGGCTGTCAGGCGGATCAGTGAGCCGGTAATGGCTCATTAGCAGTTCCCGGTAACGCTGCAGCATGAAATCGGCTGCAAAGAGCCCCACATTGGTGGAGTCGAGGGCGCCGGCTCCGATGGCGCCGCTGCACGCCAGCCGATAGGCCGCGACCTGGTCGCGCATGTCGGGCCAGAGCAGTCCCGGCGTGTCAGAGAGGATAATGCCGTTGCGCAGGTCGATCTGCTGCGCGCAGGTAGTGACGGCGGGCCTGTCTCCGACCTTGGCCATGCACTTTCCCGCCAGGGTGTTGATCAGGGTTGACTTGCCGACGTTCGGAATGCCGACGACCATGACACGGAGCGATCTCCCGGGCTTGCCGCGGTTGGGCGCCAGGCCCAGGCAGAGCTTGGTCAACTGGTTCACTTCGCGGTACTGTTTCGCCGACAGCGGGAGGGCGCGAATCCCGTGCTGCTTTTCGAAAGTACGGACCCATGCCTTGGTGACGGCCGGGTCGGCAAGGTCGTTCTTGTTTAGCACCTTGATGCAGGGCTTGTTCCGGCGCAGCTTCTCCAGCACCTTATTGGAACTGGAGGCGGGGAGACGGGCGTCAAGCACCTCGATAACCACGTCGACGTTCTGAATCAACTCGGTAATCTGCAGCTTGGCCTTACCCATGTGCCCGGGATACCATTCTATCGTCATCTATGTTTACCTCGTCACGGCAGAGCCTGAAAGCATTAGACCAGCGGCTACTGCGCCATCCGCTTCAGAACCTGCTCCAGTTTCCGCAACTCTTCGCCATAACCGGCCCAGTCACCCTGCCGTTGCAATTTGGTCGCCTTCTCGTAGATGCTCATCGCTTCCTTGGCCAATGTTGCCGTGGAGGCCTTCATATCCACCGGTGCTGTTTTGGTTGCGCGGGGAGGAGCACTTTTGCCGCCGAAGAGCCGCTGCAGGGCGAGTTCCAGGTTCTCCTCCATGACAACCTGATCGCCGAAGGCGACAATCACCCGCTTCAGTTCGGGCAGAGCAGACTTGTCGGCTGCAAGAAAGAGCGGCTGCACATAGAGCAGCGACTTTTCAATCGGTATTACGAGCATGCTCCCCCGGATGACCTCTGAGCCGCGCTGGTTCCAGAGCGTCAATTGCTGGGATATGAAGGAATCCTGATTGATGCGGGCGTCAATCTGTTTCGGGCCGTAGATCAACCTGTCGCGCGGGAAGGTGTAGGCCCGGATTTTCCCGTAATTCGGTTCGTCACAGCGTGCCGTCAGCCATGCCGCCAGGTTGTCCCGCTTGGAGGGGGTAAACGGCAAAAGCAGGATGTACTCCTCCACTTTTTCCCCCGGCAGCTTCATGATCGTGTAGTAGGGTTCCATCGGCTTGTCGCCGAGGACAGGAATCTCCCAGAGATTCTCCTTGTTGTAAAATACCTTCGGATCGGTCATGTGGTAGGCGGCAAATATGGCCGCCTGCAACTGCAGGAACTGATGCGGGTAGCGGACATGTTTGCGCAGATCTGCCGGCATGGCGGCAAACGGCTTGAAGAGATCCGGAAACATCCGGCTGTAGACCTTTACCAGGACATCGTGCGGGTCGCTGATGTAGAAGCTGAGTGTGCCGTCATAGGCATCTACTACCGCCTTGACAGAGTTTCTCATGTAGTTGATGCCCCCCTTGAGCGGTTTTGAATAGGGGAGACGATTCGAATAGGTGTAGGCATCGATGATCCATTTGAGCCCCCCTTTTTCGTCCACCACCATGTAGGGATCGCCATCAAATCGGAGGAAGGGCGCTATTGCTCTTACCCGTTCGTTGATGTTGCGGTTGTAGATGATGCGGCTCTCTTTGGTGATGTCTGACGAGAGCAGGATTTTTTCTGTTTTGAACCAGGCGGCAAACAGCGCTTTTTTGAGCAGCGAATCCAGGTGTACCCCCCCTCTGCCGGCATAGGTCGTATTGATGTTGCCGGTAGCGGTTGGATAGCTGAATTCCGGGACCTTGGTCTTGACGATCACATACTCGTTGGACAGCTCACCGAAATAGATTTCAGGCCTGCTAACCTTGATGTCGGCCAGGCTGACAGCGGGGATATCCTTGACGAAAAACTCGGGCAGCCCCTCTTTGCTGATCCGGCTTACCGGACCGAAGGTGATGCCGTTGCCGTGGGTGAAAATCAGCCGCTCGTTGATCCAGTTCCTGCTGGGGAGATCCGCGTAGGAGAGTTCGCGCGGCGAGAGCATCACCTGGGTGTACTGACCGTTCACCAGATAGCGGTCGTTGTCCACATCGAAAAACTTGTAATAGGTCCTGATCTGTTGCAACTGGCTGTAGGTCTTGAGCAGCGGGGCATGATCCCAGAGCCGGATGTTCTTGATGGTGGCGTCATTGTTGGTTATATCGGCTGCGGAAAGTTTCAGGTCAACATCGAAGGGGACGGTCTCGATCTTGTCCAGATCGTAGCCTAGGCGGGTAAACTTGAGATTGTTCTCGATGTAGGGGGTCTCAAGCGCCAGTTCATTGGGCGCGACCTTGAATTTCTGGAGCAGCCCCGGATAGACTTTGATGCCGAGCCCATACACCGCAATCACCATGATCGGCGGCAAAAGGGCCATGCGCCACGCGCCTTTCCAGATTCCGACCGCGAACATGGCCCCTGCCAGGGGGGTCAGGAAGGTGAGAACCCGAAAGATCAGCAGCCGGGCGTGGACGTCGGCATATCCTGCGCCATGAAAGGCACCGCTCCCGGAAAACAGCAGTCTGAAACTGTCGAGATAGAAACCGGCTGCGACCGTGAGCGAGAAGATCCCGATCAGAACTGCCAGATGCCGACGAACCTTTTCGTCAACTGATGCACCCCGCTCCGTCAGCATGATGCCGCCTCGAACATAATAAACCGCTGCTGCCATGACCGTGGTGACCGGTACCATGAAGCCGGCAAAGGCGTTGACTATTTCCAGAAACGGCAGGCTGAACAGGTAAAAGCCGATATCTTTGCCGATGACCGGATCAACAGTCCCGACAGTCACCCTGTTCGTGAAGAGCAGTACCTCCTCCCACTGCATGGCGCCCCAGTTGCCGGCAAGCAATGCGAGGACGGTAGTGACGAGGATGCCCAGGGGCTTTACAAGCCGAACCGCATCATCTTTATTTAAGCGGAAGTTGCCGCCTCCCACGATAAACATGCCTGTGAGGGGGAATTTTGCCCGGTTCGCAAGGAACAGATTGATCAGCGCAAAGACAAACAGGAACAGGCCAAAAAACAGCCCGGCGCCTGTCTTGGCATAGAGTGTCGTCGTGAACACCGATGAGAATCCGGTCTCGACGAAAAAGAGCCAGTCGGTGTAGAAACCGACCAGGGACGACATGAAGGGAAGAATCACGAAGAGAGCGATAAAAAAGGGGATGAGCTTCTGTTTATTGAACATGATGTAGCCTCTTTTTGCTTTTATGGTTTTAAGCCTTTGTGCCGGAAGGTGATGATCATGTGACTAAATATAAACCGTAACCCGGTGGGTGGCGAGATAATAATTTCTGAGGAGGCTCGAGCAGAGCCATGGGCCTCCATTAACGGTCTGTTAGTATAATTCCCGATTCCCTTCCGGCCCGCCCTGAGCAGCAGGTGGAACCGGTGTACACTAAAATATGCAGGGAATAAATAGTTAAACGCATGCCGGCGATGGGCGAAACTGAGTAATTATTCGAGTTATAACAACATGTTACAGTACAGCGGACACTGCATCTCCTCCGGTTAGTGTATAATTTTTTTGGACTTTTCCCCGGCTGTTTCTGTGCCTTTCTGCTGCTCCGCGATGTAGTGACTTTATTATATTCAAGTATTTCAGCATGTTGCAGTATAATGCAGAAATATTCAGCAACTTGGCATGGCTGATGCTCTGTTTGGGTAACAGCTAAGAAGTACGGGCAGAGCCTGAAGCAGGGGACGCGAATTAGCAGGAAGAAAGGAGAAAGCCATGAGAGTCCTGATTTCAACGATCGCAGCAATGCTGGTAACCGTATCGCAGGTAATGGCATCCGGGGGAGGCAACGCGGAGCCTGTGAGTATTCTGATGATATTATTCATGGGCTTCGGCGCCCTGATCCTGGTCTTCCAGCTTTTCCCGGCCGTCGTGCTGTTCGTTGGCATGATAAAGGGGATTATGGCTCCGGCCGTTAAAAAAGTGGAAGCTGCGGCTGAAGCGGCGACAACAAATCCTGAAAAATGAACAGAGCACGCACCCTACCAACAGATAAAGGAGAACAGCCATGAACGCAAAATCAACTTTGACGGCACTCTGCAGCGCCATGACATTGAGCCTCGCAACCAGCACCGGCGCTTATGCGGCAACCACCCAAAAGGTCTACTCGAGCGGCATACTGGTCCTGGTCTTCATCGGCTTCGTCGCCCTGGTGGTGGTCGTCCAGATGATTCCGGCAATCATAACCCTGTGCGGCATGCTCAAGGGGCTGGCGAGCAACAGGAGAACCGCAGCGGCCGAGGTCACGACAAAATAGGGAGCCGGACATTCAACAGTGAAAGGATATGCGTCATGAACGAGATATTCGCATCCATAGGACAGGTCAAGGAGGTCTACACGCTAGTCGATTTCTACCAGTACATCAAAGGGGTGGAATACCTGATTTGCATCGCCTTCTTCGCGGGTTTCCCGATGTTCTACCGTTACATCCACGGCAGCAAATAGAGCGGCATTCACTGTTGCCGGTACCAGTTCACAACATGTCGTAGCCCCCACCGGGGCATTCGAAGAGGAGGTCGCAAAAAAGCCGCTTCCGGAAGAAGCGGCTTTTTTGGCGGGTAACATCCGCCCAGAACCACTGGATGGCATGCGTGCAATGTAATGCCGGCTACCTCCCGATTGCTTTTTCAACTTTGCCGATCTTCGCCTGTACTATTCCCGCTGCTTTTTCAGCGCGTCCTTCGAGTGCTACCCGGGGGCTGTTCACGGTTTTCCCGATGGCCACTTTGGCGGCACCCTTCAGTTCATGGTACGTCCCTTCCAACCTATTTTTCGTGCTTGCTTTCATGAATCACACCTTCTTTCTCACTGGTGCTCAGTAGTATGTCCTGTGACCTAATTATATCATCTATTGTGAAAACGGGTATCAATTAAGTTGGAAGCAGGTGAACAAAAAAGGGCTTTGTGCATTATTAGCACTGCCTTGATTTCGTCATGTCATTGCAGTATAGTGCCTTCCATAAAATCAAAAAAACAATTCAGCCACGAATGAGCACAAATATTCACCTGAAAGGCCCGTTTCATGAGCAAGGACAAGACCCCCGTCACCCCTGCCGTCCGGGCGCTACGCGCCGCCGGCGCCGAATTCAGCGACCACCCCTACGCCTACGAAGAGAAGGGGGGGACGGCGGTCTCCGCGCGGGAGCTGGAGGTGGCCGAGCAGTGCGTGGTGAAGACCCTGGTCATGGAGGACGAGCGAAAAAACCCCTGCATCGTCCTGATGCACGGCGACCGGCAGGTTTCCGTCAAAGAGCTGGCCCGGATTATGGGGGTCAAGAGCATCACCCCCTGCACTCCCGAAACGGCCCTGAAGCATTCCGGCTACCTGGTGGGGGGGACCTCGCCGTTCGGTACGAGGAAGAGCATGCCGGTCTACCTGGAAGAGACGATCCTGGCGCTGCCGCGGATATACATCAATGGCGGGAAACGGGGCTACCTGGTGGGGATCGATCCCAGGGAAATCGTCCGGATATTGAGGCCTGTTCTGGTAAGAGTCGGAATACCGTAAAAGGCACATTCTTGTCATAGAGGCACGACGAAAACATAATGATATTTTTATAGTTCTCTCAGTTTTATTCCGGAGGTTGTTATGGATCTGACGGAAAGGTACCAAAAAGCTGCCGAGGCGGTCAGGAACGCCAAGGCGCTGGTGATCACAGCCGGGGCGGGAATGGGGGTGGACTCGGGGCTCCCCGATTTCCGCGGGGACCGGGGGTTCTGGAACGCCTATCCGATGTACGAGCGGCTCGGTCTCAGCTTCGTCCAGGCAGCCAACCCGGCCCATTTCGAGGGGGACCCGGCCTTCGGCTGGGGGTTCTATGGCCACCGCACCAACCTCTACCTGGAGACCGCTCCTCATGCCGGGTTCGCCCTGCTCCGGGAATGGATCGACCGCTATGGCCTCGACTGGTTCGTGGTGACCTCCAACGTGGACGGCCAGTTCCAGAAAGCGGGGTTTGCCGGGGAGAACATCCTCGAAGTGCACGGCTCCATCCATTACCTCCAGTGTATCCGCCCCTGCTCGCAGGCGATCTGGGAGAACAGCGAGACCATCCCGGTTGATTTCGCCACCATGCGCGCCCGGCACATCCCGACCTGCATCCACTGCGGAGAGACGGCACGCCCCAACATCCTGATGTTCGGCGACTGGTCCTGGATATCCGACCGGACCTCCCGCCAGGAGCGGAACTTCGACGAGTTTGTCACCGATCACCGGGGTGCCTCCCTGGTGGTGGTCGAGATGGGGGCCGGCACCTCCATCCCCACCATCCGCTACACCAGCGAACGGGTCGGCACCGGCAACGGTGTCACGGTCATCAGGATCAACCCGCGCGAGGCGCAGATCCCGCCCCCCCACATCTCCATTTCCTGCGGCGCGCTGGAGGGGCTGCGGGGGATCGAAGCGATGCTTTCCGCGTAAAAAGACCCTGCAACTTTCGCGGCAAGGGCCTTTTTAGCTCGCCATGATGGCGTGATCCCTTAGGGACAGGATCCATGTTCAGGCGGTTCAGTATTACTTAGAACTGCCGCCTTTTCCGGTTGTGATTTTCCGGCTGCCGTGGCCGATGTCGACATGACCGGTTTCAAGCCGGCCACCTGTTCTGCCGACCCCTTTAACGGAGCTTATGGTTGCAACCGGGCCAACTGACCGGCTCTTTGTTTTTGTCCCCTCTTTCACGCTGCCGAGGATTTCTTTTCTGCCTCTCATAGAGTACACCTTCTTTCTCCAAGTGAACGGTATCCCTCTCTCTTCTTTATTATACCACACATAGTGTCCTGAACGGTTAATTTAATTCCTTCAAATTGCGGGTCTATCTGCCCCTGGCTTTCAGCTTAACCCTTGCTAGGCTGGCGTCGCCGCGCCGTGCCAGGAACTAAAAACCATCGCAATTGAAGCGGCGAACTAACCGCACAGGACACTGGTGAAAATGGATGTCATAATTAAAGCCGATGGTCCATCCCCCGGGACCGGTCGTTCCGCTTGACAGTCGGATCGTGATGCATTAACGTTGATGAAATCGTAATCCAGTGGAGGGGGGGGAGTGGAACAGGAATATTTCGCGACAACCGGCAAAGGGGTAGAGGAACTGCTGGCCGGAGAGCTGCGGGCTCTGGGGCTGGCGGTTTCTGCCGTGGAGAGCGGCGGAGTCCGCTTCACGGGAGATGCTGCCGCCTGCTGGCGGGCGAATCTTTGGCTGCGGACTGCCAACCGCGTGCTTATGCCCGTGGGCGTATTCCCCTGCGAGACGCCCCAGGCCCTCTACGACGGGGTGCGCACCCTTCCCTGGACAACCTGGCTCACCCCGGACATGACGCTGGCAGTGGACTGCAACCTGCGCGATTCCGCCATGACCCATTCCGGCTTCATTGCGCTCAAGACCAAGGACGCCATCGTCGATGTGCTCCGCGACCGGTACGGACGGCGCCCCGACGTGAATACCCGGGACCCGGACCTGCGGATCAATATCCACCTGGTGAAGAACCGCTGCACCGTGAGCCTCGACACCTCCGGGTCGCCGCTTGACCGGCGCGGATACCGGCTGGACAGGACCGAAGCACCGCTGCGGGAGACCCTGGCCGCCGCTCTGGTGGAACTCGCCGGTTGGGACGGTGCCGTCCCCCTCGCCGACCCGATGTGCGGCTCCGGCACGATACTCATCGAAGCGGCGCTCAAGGCCGCCCGGCGCGCACCGGGACTGTTGCGGCCGGGCTTCGGCTTCCAGCGCTGGCCCGGCTTCGATCCCCTCCTGTATGGCCGGCTGCTCGACGAGGCGCGTGACATGGCGCTCCCAGCGCTCTCCGTGCCGGTAGTGGGGTGCGACCGGCTCCCCAAAGCCCTGGATGTTGCCCGTCAGAACGCGGTGCGGGCCGGGGTGGGTCAAATGGTGACTCTGGCGATGCGGGACATCCGTGAGTTCACACCGCCTCCGGGGCCGGGGGTGCTCATCTTCAACCCCCCCTACGGCCAGCGCCTCAGTGAGGAAGAGACGCTGAAACCCCTCTACAAGCAGATCGGAGACATTATGAAGCAACGCTGCACCGGCTTTACCGCCTACCTTCTCACCGGCAGCCCGGAGCTGGCCAAGTGCGTCGGGCTCAAGGCCTCCCGCCGTTTCGTCCTGTTCAACGGCCCGATCGAGTGCCGGCTCCTGAAGTATGATCTCTACTGACCCCATAAAAACTGTGGTAAAGCTAAAAAAACCTTGACACACCACAGGTTGAGGAATAGACTAATCTTTCGCTTTGCGGGCCTATAGCTCAGTTGGCTAGAGCTACCGGCTCATAACCGGTCGGTCCCAGGTTCGAGTCCTGGTGGGCCCACCACCTAAATTTATCGGGATGATGTGGGGATGCCCTTAAAGCGCCTGCTTCGAAGAAATACTGCCCATAGAGGGAAGAAAAAGAGTGCACACCGAAAGGTTGCACTCTTTTTCTTTGGTCCGAGATGAATTGTCCCAAAGTATCGGATATAGTTGGAATCATTAATAAATTTGCCCCATTCGCGGCTGCCGAGGAGTGGGATAACGTGGGACTGCAGGTCGGCGACCCTGCGGCCCCGGCCGACAGGATCATGATTTCTCTCGACCCCGGCCGGGACGCGCTCGAGGCGGCCGTCGCAAACGGCTGCAAGCTCCTTCTTACCCATCACCCCTTCATTTTCAACCCCCTGAAACGGATCTCATTCGCCGAGCCCATGGGTGAGCTGATCGCTCTGGCCATCAGGCACGAACTTGCCGTCGTTTCCCTGCACACCAATCTCGATATAGCCCCCGGCGGGGTCAACGACCTCCTGGCGGAGCTGCTCGGCGTCACCGCGCACGCCCCGCTCAAGGTCACCAACCGGGAAGATCTCGTCAAACTCGCGGTGTTCGTCCCCCGGGGGAGCGAAGATCCGGTGCTCGAGGCGCTGTTCGGGTTCAGCGGCTTCATCGGCAATTACCGCGACTGCTCCTTCCGCGCGCCGGGAATCGGCACCTTCAAGCCTCTGGAAGGGGCGCATCCCCAGAGCGGCACGGTGGGGACCCGGGAATCTGCGGAGGAAATCCGGATCGAGGTCCTGCTCCGCAAGGGCGATCTGTCAGCGGCTGTGAACGCTCTGATGAAGGCCCACCCCTACGAGGAGCCCGCCTTCGACCTCTATCCCCTGCTGAACAAAGGAGGTACGACCGGGTTGGGCCGGATCGGCATGCTGCGGGAGGAGACCACCCTGGCCGAATTCGCCGCCGTTGTCAAGGAACGGCTCGGCCTGGCGGGGTTACGGTATGTCGGTGCTGCCGGCCGTATGGTGCGTAAGGTCGCCCTGTGCGGCGGGAGCGGGGCTTCCCTCTTGCGGGACGCCTGGCGGCAAGGGGCGGACCTGCTGGTAACCGGCGACGTCAAGTACCACGAGGCCCGCGAGGCGGAAATGCTCGGTTTGGCCCTCCTGGACGCCGGGCATTTTGCCACCGAGATTCCCATGGTGCGGGGGGTCGCGGCGCTCCTCAGGAAGGAACTGGAGAAAAAAAGGTTCGAAGCGAACGTAGTGGAATTCGAAGGGGAAAGGGAGCCGTTCAGTCATATCTGAATTTCCTCTCCCCTGCTAGTTGCAGATACAAAGAAAAAGAGCGTGTTGTCCATGATCATTCCGGGCACGATCAATCATACCGTTATGTATGACAAGCTCTAAACAACAGACAGGGGAGGCAGGTTTTGCGAAAAAGTTTGAAGTTGCTCGGTGAGCTGCAGGAAATCGATCTGAAGATCGACAGTTTCAAGGGGGAGCGGGAGGGGATGCTGCAGGAGCAGGCCCTCCTCGACAGCAAGGTCGCTGAGGCCGAATCGGTAAATGCTGTTAAGAATGCCGAGATGGCCGCCCTCGAAGAGGAAAAGCGGGCACTCGAAGAAAGCCTGGTCCTGGAAGCGGAGAACATCACTCGGTCGGAAAGTCGCATCAAGGAGATCAAGACCCAGAAGGAATACCAGGCGGTCTCCAAAGAGATCACCGCTGCCCGGAAACAGAAGGCTGAGATGGAGGAGCAGATCCTCCAGAAAATCGGCGGTATCGAGGCGTTGAACGGTGAGATCATCGGTCTGGAAGAGAACCTCGCTCTGCTGCAAGGGAATATCGAGGCGCAGAAGGCTGAGGTGCAGGCCAGGATCGACAAGCTCGACGAGGGGATAGTCAAGGACACTGCGGCCCGGGAGGAAATCATCAAGGGGCTTCCCGCTTCCGTCATCAGGCGCTACACCCAACTGCGGGAGCAGCGCAGGGGGCTCGCCGTCGCAGAGGCGAGGGGGGGCTCCTGTCTCGGCTGCAATATGAACCTTCCGCCCCAACTCTACAACACCCTGTTCCGCGGAGAAGAACTGATCACCTGCCCGCATTGCCAGAGGATGCTGCTTCTCCGCCAGGAAGTTCAGTAACGGCTTCGCCAAAAGTCCATCTGCGGCGTTGCGCTTCGTCGTGTGACGCTCAACGTACCTTTCAGGTACGCCTCGCGCCCCACTCGGCGCGCGCCTGGCATCTGGAGCTTTTTGCTGTGCCGTTTCAGGCAAAAGCGAGTAAATCAACAGTTACAGAATAAGGAAGCGGCAATTTTTCGCAAGGTCAAGGCGAGCAAGGGCCTCCGCGGAGGCGTGGCAGCGCCACGCCGCACAAGAGAGGCCCGCAGCTCAACGCAGAGATTGCGGAACAGTGCCGCTTCCCCAAGCATGGGCCGGAGCAGGCCAGGTGACCGCTGCCCCTTCCGGGGGAGAGGAAAGTCCGGGCTCCAGAGGGCATGGTGCTGGATAACGTCCAGCGGGGGCAACCCCAGGGAAAGTGCCACAGAGAGAAGTCCGCC
>JBGPCQ010000032.1:0-23180 GCA_041481895.1 Geobacteraceae bacterium
ACGAACCCGGTGAACCAGAGCCAGTTGGGGTTGTGAAAATGGGCAAGGAGCAGGGATAGAATAACGAATGCCCCGGCAATGAGTCTTAACAGTCTGTCGATATACATATTCTCTCCTTTTCGGCAAGGCCGATCTTTCTGTTCGTCTCAGGCTTATTCCGTACTCAGGCTTTAGCGTGATGTTTTTCCTTCCACGACTGTACCATGTAATACAAAACCGGAATGGTAATCCGCGACAGGGTCGTGGAGGCGATCTCGCCGCACATCATCGCCAGCGCCAGGCCCTGGAAGATCGGGTCGAAGACGATGACGAAGCTTCCCACCACCACCGCCGCGCCGGTAAGCAGCATGGGGCGAAACCGGACGGCTCCCGCCTCGATGATCGCTTCATCCAGGGGAAGCCCCTCCCGCCGTTTCATCTCGGCAAAGTCAATGAGAATGATGGAGTTCCGGACAATAATCCCCGCCAGCGCAATGAAGCCGATCATGCTAGTGGCGGTGAAGAACGCCCCCACCAATGCGTGTCCCGGGAGGATGCCGATCAGGGTGAGCGGGATGGGCGCCATGATCACGAGCGGCGTAGTGAAGTCTTTGAACCAGGCCACAACCAGGATGTAGATGAGGACCATGACCGCGGCGAAAGCGATCCCCAGATCGCGGAACACCTCGTAGGTGATGTGCCACTCGCCGTCCCACTTGAGGCCCGGCTTTTCCTCGCTCCAAGGCTGCCGCGACGCTAGCTGCTCGATCTTGTACCCCCCGGGGAGAGGAATCCGGTCTATCTCCTTTTGCATCTTGAGGATTGCATAGACCGGGGCCTCCACAACCCCGGCCACGTCCCCGATGACATAGACCACACTCTTCAGGTTTTTCCGGTAAAGGCTCTTCTGCTCTGGCGCCTCGCTGATCTTCACCAACTCGGAGAGAGGGACATTGCCCCGGGGAGACGGCACAGAGATGGCAGAGAGCGCGGGGATGGAACTCCGCTGACCGACGGGCAGGCGCAGATTGATCGGCACCGGTTCCTTCTCCTTCGGGAGGTGGAGAAGCCCCGCATCCATTCCGGAAAGCGCCACGTTGAGGGTCTGTGCCACATCAGCGGTATCGATGCCGGTAAGGGCCGCCTTCTCCTTGTCAACGACGAAACTGAATTTCGTCTGGTCATCCTCAACATACCAGTCCACATCAACCACGCCGGCGGTCTTCCGGAAAATTTCCTTCACCTGCCGGGCCACGGAGAGCCGGGCTGTATCGTCGGGACCATAGACCTCCGCAACGAGGGTGGAGAGGACCGGCGGACCGGGAGGAATCTCTGCGACCTTGACCCGCGCTCCGTAACGTTGAGCGATTGCCGTGAGGAGGGGCCTGATCCGTTTGGCGATATCGTGGGACTGATCGGAGCGCTCCTTCTTGGGAACAAGATTCACCTGGATATCCGCCAGGTTTGACCCTTTGCGCAGGTAGTAGTGGCGCACGAGACCATTGAAATTGAAGGGTGAACTGACCCCCACGTAATTCTGGAAATCAGTCACTTCAGGAATGGTCCGGAGCGCGTCCCCCATCTCGGCCGTTATCCGGGCGGTCTCTTCAAGGGTCGTCCCATCCTGCGCATCAATGATCACCTGAAGCTCGTTCTTGTTGTCGAAGGGAAGCATCTTGACCGTGACCGCCTTGAAGTAGATGAGCGAGCAGGAGAGGAGCAGGAGTATGACCACTCCGGCAAGGAAGCTGTTCCGGACCCTTATTTTGTGCAGGAGCGCTCCCATGATTTTTCGGTAAAACAGTGTCAGCCGTGACTCTTCAGGAGGGGCTCCGGAACCGAAGTGGGATTCCCCTTTCATGAAGCGGTAGGCATAGTAGGGGGTGACGATGAAAGCGATCAAAAGCGAGAACAGCATGGCCACGCTGGCTCCCACCGGGATGGGGCGCATGTACGGACCCATCAGGCCGCCGACAAAGCCCATCGGGAGGATCGAGGCGATTACCGCGAAGGTGGCAAGCACGGTGGGGTTGCCGATCTCGTCCACCGCCCGAATTGCCGCATCGAGAGGCTGCAACCGTGTTGTCGTGAAATAACGGTGGATGTTTTCCACCACCACGATGGCGTCGTCAACCAGGATGCCGATTGAAAAGATCAGGGCAAACAGGGTGATACGGTTCAGGGTATAGCCGATCAGGTTGAATATCAGCATGGTGAGCGCGAGGGTGACCGGGATGGCGATCGCCGCCACCGCTCCGGCCCGCCACCCCATGAACACGGCGATCAGGATCGTCACGGAAATGGCCGCCAGGAACATATGGAAGAGGAGCTCGTTGTTTTTCTCCCGGGCGGTCTCGCCATAGTTGCGGGTAACCGTCACCTGCACATCGGCCGGGATCACCCGTCCCTTGAGGAACTCCACCTTTTTCAGGAGATCTTCCGCCACCCACGTGGCGTTGGCTCCCTTGCGCTTGGCGACCGACAATGTTACGGCAGGATAGTCCTGGTGCACATTACCGGCAGTGCCTTTTTTTGCTGCCGCCGGCCCGAGTCCGAAGAAGACGTAATTTTTCGGTACTTCCACACCGTCTGTTATTGAGGCGACATCGGCAAGGTAGACCGGTCTGCCGTCATGGACGCCAATCACAAGACGTGTCACCTTGTCCGCACTGTCGAGGAAGTCGCCGGTTTCCACGAGGTATTCACGGTTTCCTGAATCAAGGGTGCCCGAGCGAAGCGCAGCATTTCCCTTGTGCAGAACCTGTACGATCTGCAATGGCGAAACCCGGTAGGCAGCCATCCTGCCGGTGTCAAGGAGCACGCGCACCTGGCGGGAAAGCCCGCCTTTGACCTCGGTCTCCGCCACGTTGTCGCTTTTTTTCAGCTCGTCACACACCTCATTCGCCACGGCACGCAGCATGGCATGATTATAACGGTCCGACCAGAAGGTGAGAGTCAGGATCGGCACATCGTCGATAGACCTCGGGGATATAAGCGGTTCTCGCGCGCCGGGGGGAAGGATGCCGCGATTGCTCATCGCCGTGTTATACAGCTTGACGAGCGAATCCTCCATGTTCTGGCCGACCAGGAAGCGTACGGTCACGACTCCCATTCCGGGGCGGCTCATGGCATAGACATACTCGACACCCTTGATTTCCCACATCTTCTTCTCAAAGGGTTTGACTACCCGCTCTTCCACCTCTTTCGGGGAAGATCCGGGAAGCGGGAGATAGATGTCCACCATCGGGACAACGATCTGCGGCTCTTCCTCGCGGGGAGTCACCATGACCGCGTAAAATCCGAGGAGGAGCGAAGCCACAACAATCAACGGTGTCAGTTTTGAATTGATGAAGGTTTGGGCGATTTTCCCCGCAAAACCGGGCTTATCCATGAACTGCTCCTCAACAATAACCTCAATCAGAGATGGCAAAAATCAACGTAATCATTCAATCTTCGCCCCGTCAACGACCTTCTCCAGACCGCTGACGACTACCCGTTCACCGGAAGAGAGCCCCGCCAGGACCTCGATACGGTCAGCGGCTGCCTGGCCGATCTTGACAAGCCGCATCCGGACTATGTTATCTTTTCCCACCACCCAGACCATGGTCAGCGCTCCCCGCTCCGACACCGCGGTCTTCGGGACAAGCAAACCCCGCCGGGTGCCGGCCGGAAAATATGCCCGGCCGAAGACGCCCGACCGGAGTCCCTTGGCATTAATCTCCACTTTGATTATGAAGGTGCGGCTCGCCGGGTCGACAGATGGGACCACTGCGGCCACCCTTCCGGCCAGGTCGCTGCCAATTCCATCAACAGTCACCGGTACGGAATCCCCCGGCTTCACCTTACCCATGAGCGATTCCGGGGCTGCAGCTTCGAGACGGTACTGGCCTTCCTCCTCCACCGTACATAGTGGCATCCCGGGAAATACCGTCATTCCGGCATCGATTGATTTACTCGTAACGACCCCCGCAAGAGGGGAAACAACCCGGGTGTAGCCGGCCACGGTCGCAGACGCCTTTGCCCCTTCCCGTGCCTGCGAAAGCCGGGCCTCTGCCCGGGCCACCCCCTGGGTGGCAACGTCCCGCTCCATCCGGCGCCCGTCGAATTCCTGCCTGGTCACTGCCTGCTCCTGCAACAGTTTCTCATAGCGCTGGAAGGTGGCATCGGCCAGGTCCTTCCGTGCCCGGGCCTCCTCCACGCCGTGCCGCGCTTCTTCAAACCCCGCCCGGGCCCCGGCGGCGCCGGAAGTGCTCTCGGCAGCCTCAATGGTGAGGAGCAGTTTCCCTTTGGTCACCCGCTCCCCCTCCTTAACCTGGACAGTCGATATCGAACCGGGGATGCGGGCGGCAATAACGGCGGAATTCCTGGCCTTTATCGTGCCGACCGCCTCCAGCCGGTCAGGGATGGCTTCTTCCAGTATGGTTTGCTGAGTGACCCCCGTGATTACCGGCGGATTCTCACGGACGCCACTTTCTTTACCCTTCTCGCTGCAGCCTGAAGCCAGAGCCAGGGCAACCGCCGCGAGCAGGCAGGTTACGGCCGTCAAACGCGTGCTCATTGCAGAACCTCCTTGAGAAATGTTCCCGTTGTGGAGAAGAGCCGGGCCGTTGCCAGGGCATAATCGCTTTCATTGCTGATGAACTGTGCCCTCGCCCTGTTCAGGGCTGTCTGGGCATCCAGGAGGTCGACATATCTTTCAAGCGAGTTCTCAAAGCGACGGCTGATCAGACGTACCGCCTCTTCGGCATACTGGACCGCATTCAGCGCAACCTCGCGCCTTTTGCCCGCCTCTTCGCACCGGAGTTTGCTTTCCTCAACCTGCACGGCTACCTCCTTCCGGTAATTTTCCAGAGATTCTGCCGCCGAACTCCGCAACGCTTCCGCCTTCCCCTTCTCATGCGAGCGGCGCATGCCGTCAAACAACTCCCATCGAAGGCTGACGCCGGCCATCCAGGAGTCGTTGTCACGGCCGAAGGGAATATCCCGGTTATTCATCTGGTAGGCAGCTGTCCCGTAGAGTGTCGGGAGATAAGCGCTGCGTGCCAGTTTCACGGTAATCGCCGCCTTTTCCACCCCTGATGCCAGTTCTTTCAGGTCCGTGCGGTTTTCCAGAGCGAGCCTCAGTAAATCTTCATTTCCTGTTTTCAAAGGGAGCGGTCCCAGTTCCTCCCGGATATCAAACGCTTCCCCGGGCTTGCCGCCGGCCGCCTGGGCCAGCCGCAGCTTGGCCAGGGATAGATTATTGCCCGCCGAAATGTTCTGCTGCTCCATTTCCGCAAGAAAGGCCCGCGCCCGGAGCTCGTCCGATTTAAGGCCGACGCCTGCTTCATTCCGGACAGAGGCCAGCCGCAGATGCTCACGGGCGCTTGTCACGGCCTGGTCCGCGGCTTTGAGCAGCCCCCTGCTCCGCTGCACTTCCAGATAGGCTGAGAAGACCATGAATGCAACGTCCTCGCGCCGTCTCGCAAATGCCCAGTTGCGGCTCTTTTCCTCTGTTGCCGCAATTTGCACCCCATGGTAGACGGCTGCGTCAAACAGGGGCATGTCGAGGGTTACCGAGGTGCGGAAATCGCTCTGCCCTGAAGGGTGGTTCAGGTTGCCAATGGCAAAATCGTTCTGGCTGAAGCGCCCCTCGTCGAGTTTCATCATGAACACGCGCGTCGGCGCATTGGAAACTGATGCCGTTTCATCGAAAAATATCCGCGGTAAATAGCGACTGCGGCTGGCGGCGGTTTCATGCCTGGCCGCAATTTGTTCAAAATCCGCAGCCTTTATCAGGTTATTATTTTCCAGTGCCAGATTTATTGCTTCTTTCAAGCCGAGGTCCCTGCCGGCAAAAACAGTTGATGGCATCAACAGAACCAGAGCAGCATACAGTATGGAAGTTCTCATCCCATGACCTCCGATCAATAGAAACCTTAAAACGAAACAATAAATATATTAATACATATATATTATATTTTAGATATATATGTCAAGTACATATATCAGCCGATGCCCTTTAAATTATATCAGTTATCGGGGTGAAGGCCACCCGCGAGCAGATGCAATCACACAGCATGGAAAAGTACCGAGAATATTTCCGTCATTCGGTATAGTAATCAGATGAAGCGGCAAAGGAAAAGCCTGTGAATGGCCAGTTCACAGGCTTTATGATTCACTTCAGCGGTTGCAGGGGGATGCAGCCGTTATCAGTGATGAACGATACCGGCCTTGACTCCCTTTGCCGGATCGCCACGCAACATTTCGTAGGTTTTCCGATCCTTTATTACCGGCAAAGAGAAGTCGCCTTTTATGAGCCATGTATTCTTCAGGTAAAACCAGGGGGCCAGGCTGGAAAGTTTATATCCTTCAGTAACTTCGATTTTCTCATCAGCCTTGATCTCTGTTATGAATACACCTTCCCTGTTGGCAATCACCGTATGCCTGCCATTAAAAGGGAGCGCACCGGCATCGCTGAAATCCCATAGTACCTCCTGGCGCTGTTCTCCGCTTTTCGATGCATGGCAGGAGTCGCAGGAACGACTTTCTGCATACTTGTGAGATACTTTATCCATCTGAATCCAGAGGAGGGCCTTGTTGTTTTCCGGCAGGCCGTCAAACAGCCCGACATACCCCCATGCATCATCGGTTCTTTCCATATCGGGGAGATTTGCAGGGTAGCGCCAGTGAAGCCCCGGTTTAAAGTCGGCACTCTTCTGGTTCAGGACGGCCATGGGATAAGGCTTGACCGGCATCCAACGCCCTTTCTGGTCCCTGATAAGTATCGGTTCCTTCATGATGCCGTAATATTCCTTGTACTTGAAGAAGGGAGTATCAACACCGGCCAGCTTCCCCGGTCCCCAGAAAGTTGCCTGATAACCTGCGACATTCCGGATGTGGCACGCCTCACATGAGAGTTTCCGGTGGAGAGAGCCGGCATGGCTCTTGACCGCTTCGGCATGGCACTTATCGCACGTGGCCTGCCGTTTTACGGTGCCGTGACCGAGCGCCTTGTTATCCCTGGTGTTATCGTGGCAATCAAGGCAGCCTACCTTCTTGCCGACATGCACATCGGGCGCCATACCTTCGGGGTGGGAAAAGGAGCCGCCAAAATACCCGGCCCCGCGCCGCCGGTCTTCCGGCCCGGCATGACAGGCCGGGCCGCGGCCGCCGCCATAACAGCTTTCCGGTTGGGGAGTTTTAGCAAAGGTATGCATCCCTTTTCTCGGGTCGTTGGTGTCTTTCTCCTGGGGGTTATAATGGCAGTCGAGGCAACCGACATGACAGGTGTTGCAGGAGCGCTGGTTGAGGGCGTTTGTTTCTTGCGTGAAGGGGATGGTGGTGTTGCCGGCTATCGTCGTGTAGTTGCCGTCAAACCAGACGCCGCAGTTATGGGGACCGTGCTTCTTGTCCGTCCAGCTTTTGTACCGGCTCTGTTTGGCGTTCCTTGCCATAGTGCTCTTCCGGAATTCTGCGAACTCCCTGGCATGGCATACGCCACAGGTTTTTTCCATGACGGTGAAATCCTGCGACAGGGTATCGCGCCGCTTGTCCTGGTACAGGAGCATGTTGACGGAAGAATCCACTACCTTCCTGCCGTCCTTTCCCACCAAGTACTTCAGTCGCTGCATGGGGTTGCCGCCGACTTCGAGGGGCAGCTTCCGTTCGGCGGTTTCCGCTGTCAGTCCCTTCTTCCTTACCAGCATAAGTCGCCCCATCCCCTGGTGGGCCTCCTCCCTCTTCTTCAATGCGGGGTTCCCCAGGTGGCAATCGGGACAGGTTGCCGGCATCCCTGTCTGTCGCTCCACTTCCTTCTGGGTAACGGCGAAGTGCGGATAGCCCGACTCCCCCATTTTCTGCGCGTTCCCATGACAGTCGCGGCAACTGTTCGGGGAGTCATTGCCAAAGACACTCATTGGCATGAACGCATTGAACAGAAAAAATAGCGGCACGTATAAATGACTGTAATACTTGGTATTTCCCATAGCTCTGCACCTGTAATCTGGTCGGTTTTCTCCAGGTTCCGATCACTGTACCACTACCGTGGTCGTATCGACGCCCGTGTTGCCGTTGGACGGGTCATAGGCGTAGACGCTCACTTCGTAAACCCCTTCCTCCCTCACTTCCAGTGAACCGATAAACTGACTCGGCTCCCCGGCATACGAAAGGGGAAACCCGCCGCCCGGCGTGCCGTTCTTCTTAACCAGCGCCCCCACTTCAAATCGGTTTGCGTCCCAAACTCCGCCTGGCGTCACCGGGCAGCCGCACATCATGATTACGTTCGCCCGCAACTCGATTTTTCGGGGGAGATTTCCCTTCGATAGCTGCAGATGGGCCGGCGGCGCAAGAATATCCACGACAAATCCGGGCATTTCAAGCAGTATCCCGTCCCCGTTGTTAATATGTTTACCCGGAACAACCCACTGGGTCACGGAAACCGTGCCGGCAGACTGCCGCTGGGCAAGCGGCCCGTACCCGCGAATTTCCAGAAGGGTCGGCTCGCTGATGTCGATTGTCGCATGGAAGCGTGCCGACTTCTCATCGGAAAGCGCCCCACCCCTCTGAAGCGGTCTATTCATCGTTTTTTCCGTATCTCCGGTGGTCCCTGTCGTGACCCCTTTTGCGAGGAGTTCGCCGGTATCGGCATTTTTGATGGTTATGAGCGCCCCCGACATGCTGCTGCCGATGAACTTGGCGTCCTTGGCGCGGACCATGACCGTGACCTGGGTTGGAACTGCCATGGCTGTTGCATTGGTAAGGATAATCCCAAGGAAAACAATAAGTGAGAACCTGCCGGTAGTTTTCATAAAGCTCCTTGTTCGGAATGTCTTCTATCTTCTCAGTTGAATTGTTAAGGAGTTGTAAATGAATAAAATGATCATCATTTGTTCTTCTCCGTCACCGATTCCTTGTTATTTTCCTTTTTGTCACCCCGGGCCCCGGGGTCGCATGTGCCGGACATTCAGGTAGGTATACCGAGCTTCGGCAGGATGAATTTTTGCAATGCTACCCAGAGCACCACGAAACCGACCAGCAGCAGCATCTCTTTCATTGTCATCACCTCCCCTCCCGGTTGCCGGGATTGTCACTTGAATTCACGTCCCGTGCCAGCTCCACTCTCCGCATCTCTGCGTCCCAGGTTGCAGCCTTTTTGTCGAAACCGCTCTTGTGCATCCGTACCCTCCTTGAATCCATTATACGTTATATAACGTTTTAGATATACGCGATATGGCTAAATTTTAATTATACATTCTTATTAGATTGTCACAACTATCCGTAAATTCGATAAAATTATTTTGGCTTAATTATTGCTTAATCCGTATATTACTATAATACACCTTAAACGTTTTATCAACAGCAAATCCATTGCACTGCGTGAGAAATATCATCCGGACAAAAGGGGGTGAGGACGAGAGCGCCATGATCGGTTGAGCAACCCGCCGGCGGGCCAATAGTCCGGATTCAACTCGTGCTGGACATTAAACACTTGAAAGGAGAAGACATGAAACGCCTCTGTAAATGCCTCCCTGTGGGCGCACTATTACTGGCACTCGCCCTGCCGACCTACTCACTGGCTGCCGATGAGGATATCCATCAAAAGATAGATGCCTTGCAGAAAGAATTGGATGCTCTAAAAAAGAAGACCGAACAAGTCGAAAAAAAGACCGAACTCGTCGAACAGAAAACCGAACTCGTCGAAAAGAAATCTCTCGGCCGCTGGCTTGAAATCGGCGGCGATTACAGGTTTCGGGTCGACTCCCTGAGAGGCACTGTACCCAGCTTCTTCAACATGCAGGACCCTGTTTTTGTCGGCTGGCTGCTCGGCCAGATGAACGGCGCTCCCCCTGCCCCTCCTCCTGGGCCAACCTTGGGGTTCAAGGTAAAAAACGACACCCTCTACACCAATCGCTTCGGCCTCAACCTGAAGGCGAAAGCCACCAAGGACGTAACCGTGACCGCACGCCTGCTCATGTATAAAGCCGCAGGTGCCGAGGACGACGCGGCCATCACCGGCTCGGGAGTAGGCCCCTTCTTTTCCGATCGTGCCGGCATTTTCGACGGCACCATCGGCCATGTCCCGGGCGACAACAAGCTTGCCGTGGACCGTGTCTACGCCACCTGGAACAACATTGCCGACCAGCCCCTCTGGTTCTCCATCGGCCGCCGCCCTTCCACCGGCGGCGTCCCGTCACACCTGAAACAGAATAACGAGAGGCCGGGCAATTCCGGCGTGCCCTCCCTTCTCGTTGACTATGCCTTTGACGGCGTAACCATCGGCTACGCTCCCGATATCGACGCCCTCCCCGGATTCTATACCAAGTTCTGCTACGGCAGAGGCTTCTCTAACAGCGTCACCAGAACCGAAGGGAACGGGCTCCGCAATACGGACATGATCGGCTTCAACCTTGTCCCCTATGAAACCGACGCCCTGAGGGCCGAGTTCCAGTACAACCGTGGCTTAAACATCTTCAATTCGCCGGTCATTCTCACCGGTCCGTTTGCAGGCTCCGGACCGAAGGTGGACCTCGGCGACATCGACTGGTTCGGCCTCGACTTCCTCGGGAACGTGAAAAACATCGGTATCGGCTCCATTAACTGGTTTGCCGCCGGAGCCGTCAGCCAAACCCATCCGAACAATAACCTCTTCTTCCCCTTTGCCGGTCTGGCGCCCAACACCCCGGGTGTCGGCCTGATGTATAACCAGGGGCAGACAAAGAAGGACAAGACCGGCTGGGGCGTCTACGTGGGCGGCCGCTACGACATTGAATCGACCGGCACCAAGCTCGGCTTCGAGTACAACCACGGCTCCAAGGACTGGATAACTTTTGCCCCCGCTGCCGACGATATGTGGACCAGCAAGGTCGGGACCCGCGGCAATGTGTACGAAGGCTACATCATCCAGGAACTGAAGCTCAAGCCGATCTCTTCCTACCTGAGCAAGGTCTTCTTCAAGGTCGGTTACCAGTATTATGACTTCGACTACACCGGCAGCAACAACTGGGTAGGCGCTCCGGTAAAGATTTCCGAGCTTACCGCAACGCCCAATAACGCACAGTTTTTGACCCCTTTGAAAACCGCCCAGGATATCTACGCCACCTTCGAAGTCCATTTCTAATTTGCTATATATTGTTTTTTATATTATTATACATTTACATGGAGTGAGGGGCGCCAGCCCCTCACTCTTCATAAAGGATACAGCCGGCTCCGCGGGCTTGCACTGATCCGAACAGGTGTTAGAAATTTTTTAAAGTTGCTCACAACAAAAGGAGAAGCGCAATGAAAAGAATGGTATTCGTAATGTTGCTGGCCGTACTCGTTGTCGTGGGAGTGGTCTCATTCGGCACGGTAGTCAGTGCAGACGAAATCAAGATGGTCGGCGTCATCACGAAGATCGATATCGCCGGCAAGGATGCCAAGACGGCAACGGTAACCCTCAAGGACAACAAGACGGAAGAGTTGATCACCATTACCGTCAATGACGACATGACGTTGGACAAGTTCAAGGACCACAGGATTGTCGAAGGTGATGAGATCCGGTGTAAATATGAAGCGAAAGACGGGAAAAACGTCAGCACTATATTTAAAAAGACGGCCGGGTGCTAGGAGCAGAGGCTTTTGACTCTACAATAAATCAATGAGGTCCCGCTACATGAATAAATCAAGTTTTTTAGTTCCGCTTCTGGCTGTTATGGCATTGTCTTCATCTGCCCTGGGCAAGGACCATCCCGGCAGGGATTCCATTGAGAAGAGCGGCTATAACGGTCCGGCAACCTGCGAAGAATGTCACCCCGGCACGGCAAGGAAATTTCTTGATACTGTTCATTGGAAGCACGCCTCGAAAGTCACGAATGTCGACAACCTCGACCCGCAGAAGGAATACGGGATGAAAAACCGGATATATACCTTCTGCAACGGCAACGACATCGTCAACAATCTCAAGGAAACGCCGAAGAACAGCGCGGGCAAAACGAAAATAACCGGGTGCAACAGCTGCCATCCCGGCAACCACCTGCAGGATGTGGGGAGCACCGGACCGGACGCGGAAAAGGTCATTGACTGCCTGATCTGCCACTCCTCCGACTATGATTTCAGACTGCGCAAAGCCGCCAAGAACGAGCAGGGCCAGATAGTGATGGGGCAGGACAAAAGTGTCAAGGCGGCCATGGCAGTCGGCAAGCCGAGCGTCAAGAACTGCATGGTCTGCCATGAATCCGCCGGTGGAGGGGTGCTCATCAAGCGGGGGTTCGCCTTTACCCCGGAAAACGACGTGCATGCCGCCGGGAAAATGGTTTGTGTCGACTGTCACAAGGCGAAGGACCACCGGATGCCGACCGGCTTCGACCCGAACAACTGGGCCAACGACGGCTTGCGGATAGAATGCAGTGACTGCCACGGAATGAAGCCGCACAAGGATGCCGACTATAACCTGCATACGGCAAAAATCGCCTGTGAAACCTGCCACATCCCCCGTACCGGCGGCGCCTTTGCCAAAGATTTCACCAAATGGGAAATGGGTGCGGACAAATTTTATGAGCCGACCACCCTGAAAAATGAGGTGAATGAAAATGTGCCGGTCTACGCCTGGTACAACCAGACGGTCGAAAATACCGCCCATTTCATCGGCCCGAAAGGGAGCAGGACCGACAAAAACAGCAAGATTTATCCGTTCAAGATTTACCTCGGCAAGGGATTCTACGACGAGTACACCGACACCCTCCTGTCAATGGATTTCGCTCCGCCGATGGCGAACGGCGATACCCTTGCCGGAGTGGCCTCGGCCGCAAAAGAGCTCGGCATTAAAAAATATAAGCCGGTGCCCGGCTGGCAGACCATTTACTTCTCGATCAGCCACCTGGTGACAAAAAAGAAGGCCCTGTCCTGCGAAAACTGCCATGCCGCAAACGGCATCCTGAATTTCAAGGCACTCGGCTACTCGGACTATGAGATCCAGCACTTGACCAGCCCGGGTCTCTATTTCGACAAGTTGGCGGAAAAACAGAAAGAAAACTGGTAGCACGGTTCAACAGGCAGGAACAGCAGGAAGAAGCTCCATCATTGTTGCTATGGGGCCGTGGTATCACGGCCCGATTTTTCATGACGGATGGGGCGACGAGATGGGACTGTGTACAATTCTTACCTACCCTCTAAGGAGGCAGCTACGTGTCAGCGAAATTTTCACGGCGCACATTTCTCAAGGCAACAGGGACGGCAACTGCCGGTCTGACCGTTGCTGCCGCCATGCCTGACCGGTTTTTGTGCTGGGCCGAATCCTCGGAGGAGCTGAAACAGGTCCCCACTTTCTGCGAGCTCTGTTTCTGGAACTGCGGCCTGATCGCCAAGGTCGCCAACGGCAAGGTCGTCAAGGTGGACGGCAACCCGCTCAGCGAAAGGGGGCGCGGCCGACTGTGCGGCAGGGGGAATGCGGCGCTCGGCTCCCTCTACGACCCGGACCGGCTCAAACATCCGATGATCAACACCGGCACGCGCGGCGCGCCGAAATGGAAGAAAGCCGGCTGGGACGAGGCGCTCGGCCTGATCGCACAAAAGCTGGAAGCCATAAAGAAACAGCATGGTCCGGAAGCCGTCGCCCTCTTCTCCCACGGCACCGGCGGCGCTTTCTGGAAGCACCTCCTCAAGGCCTACGGCAGCAATAACTACACGGCGCCCTCCTTTGCCCAGTGCCGCGGCCCGCGGGACGTCGGCTTCACCCTCACCTTCGGCGCCGAGGTCGGCTCGCCCGAATACTACGACTTCAGCGAAAGCAAGTACATCGTCCTGATCGGCTCGCACCTGGGCGAGAATGCCCATAACAGCCAGGTCCAGGATATCATCAGGGGGCTCGACAAGGGGGCCCGGCTCTGTGTCGTCGACCCGCGCCTCTCCAATATCGCCGCCAAGGCTGACCATTGGCTCGCCATCAAGCCGGCCACCGACCTGGCGCTCCTTTTGGCCTGGATCCGCATCATCATTAACGAGGAACTCTACGATGCCGACTATCTGAAGGCCTACGCCACGGGACTCCCGGAACTGAAGGCCGCAGTCCGGGAGTTCACCCCCGAATGGGCCGAAAAGGAGACCGAAATCCCGGCCGCCACCATTGTCGGCGTTGCCCGCGAACTGGCTGCCCGGAAACCGAATGTCATCGTCTCCGGCGGCCGCTTCACCGCCTGGTACGGTGACGATGCCCAGCGCAGCCGCGCCATTGCGCTCTTGAATGCGCTGCTTGGTTCCTGGGGGCGTCCCGGGGGGATTTATTTACCTGCCGGCGGCAGCGTCCCGGAATATCCGGGGCTCCCTGACTATCCGGAGCATACGGCGGACCTTCCGAAACTGGACGCCGCCTACCCGTTTGCCATCTCACAGACCACAACCTCCATCCGGGAAGCCGCCGCAACCGGGTCACACCCGATGAAAGCTTGGCTGGTCTACGGCTGCAACCTGATTAAAACCATGCCGAACCGCGCCGAGACCATCAAGGCGATCCAGAACCTCGACCTGCTGGTCGCGATTGACATCCTTCCGGCCGAGATTATCCAGTGGGCCGACGTGGTGCTTCCGGAATGCACCTACCTGGAGCGCCATGACATGCTCTCCCTGGGCAAATCCAAGACGTTCGAGGTGGCCATCCGCCAGCCTGCCGTCGAGCCGATGTGGGAGAGCAAGCCCTCCTGGTGGATCACCAAAGAGCTGGCCGGCAAGATGGGACTTGCAGCCTACTTCCCCTGGAAGGATGGCGACGACTACCTCCGCACCCGCTGCCAGGCCGGCAACCTCAACTACGACGAACTGAAGCAGAAGGGGGTCCTGACCTTCAGCGACAAGTCAAACCCCTATATCACACCGCTCCATCAGCCCGAATTTACCACTCCGTCCGGCAAGATCGAACTCTACTCCAAGCAATTGGCTGACAAGGGATTCGACCCGGTGCCCGGATACACGAAGCATCCACAGCCGCCGGACGGGTTCCTGCGGGTTCTCTACGGAAGGTCGCCGCTCCACACCTTTTCCCGCACCACGAACAACTTCATGGTGACCGACCTGGTCCCGGAGAATTCTCTGTCAATAAACAAAAAGACCGCCCTCAAACTTGGTCTCGCCGATGGCCAGCGTGTTCGCCTGGAAAACCCGGCAGGGTTCACGTCGCCCGGCACGATCAAGGTCCGCTACAGCCAGCGGCTCCGCGAGGAGTGCATCTACATGGCTCACGGTTTCGGGGTCCACGCCAGGGGAATGTCCCGGGCTGACAACCGCGGCATCGGCGATGAGGAGATGCTCACCGGCTACACCATCGACCCCGTCATGGGGGGTACCGGCATGCGTCAGAATTTTGTGAAGATCGTGAAGGAGGGGTAATTCATGCAACTGTTCGGGGTCATCCTGCCGGATAAACAGAAACTGTCATTAACCATAGGGGACATTCTCAAGGGAAAGGGGGGACTCCCTCTCTATCTCTCCATAGTCGGCCTCATCGTCGGCTTTTACGCCATCGCGGCCATCTTCATCAAGGGGCACGCCGAGACCATCAACACGAGCAACCTGGTCCCCTGGGGTCTGCAGATATCCACCTATGTCTACTTCGCGCTTCTGAGCACCGGCTGCACCTTTGTCAATTTCTTCGGTCACGTCTTTTTCGAGGAGAAGTACCGGCCGTTTGCCTCGCGCATCATCTTCGTCGGCATCATCACCGCCGTGGCCGCCTTCTTTTCCCTGGCCACGGAAATGGGGAGGGTCGACCGGATGTACAATTTGATCCTCTCCCCCAACCCGACCTCACCCATGTTCTGGATGGCGGTCTGGTACACATGCTACCTGATCATCATCACCTGGGAGTACATCAACATCCAGACCCACAGGCATTCCAACCGGGTCATGTGGGGGGCCTTTTTCATTGCCATCATCACCCACAGTACCCTGGGGAGCCTTCTGGGCTCGGTCAGCTCCCGCGTCTACTACTACAGCGCGCTGATGCCGATCTACTTCCTCTTCATTGCCTTCCTGACCGGATGCTCCCTGACGACCATCATCGCCGCCCATACCGTCAAGAGGAAGAACCTGGATGCGGCCTACTATCTCTCCCCGTTCGTGACCCTGCTCAAGATAGGCCTCGGCCTGGCGCTCCTGATCACGTTCTGGCGCATTACCATCGGACTCACCGGGCACCTTCCGGGGTCGGAGGTCTTCTCGCTCACCCTCATCAACAGCTTTGTTTTCGGGATCGTGGTGGTCATCATTGTCCCCTACCTGCTGCTTAAAATTGGCAAAGGAGCAAACTGGCTGATGTTCGTCGGCATCTTCATCATGGCGACCCAGCTCAAGGCCCGCAACGACCTGGTGGTCGGCGCTTTCAAGATCCCGGTTTTCCGGGTCTATGAGATGCCGGAGGTGATCCACTACACCCCCTCCATCTACGAGTATCTCGTGGTGGTAGCTTCCACATCGCTCGTGGCAATGCTCTACATCATTTTCAACCGCTCCGGTGTCTTCGATTCCCGTCCGGTCAAGGAGGTCCAGTGACAATGGAACAGTTTGACGACAGGGACATACTCGATATCATGCACGAGGACCTGCAGCGTGCGCTGCAGAAGCCGCGCCATCAGCGACGCTGGGCCATGGCCATCGACCTGAAAAAATGCATCGGCTGCCACGCCTGCACCACCGGCTGCATGTCCGAAAACCTGACGCCGCCCGATATTCACTACCGCCCGGTAAAGGAAGAGGAGATCGGCGAGTTTCCGAACGTCTCGCTCCGCTTCCTGCCGCGCCCCTGCATGCAGTGCGCTTCACCGACCTGCACCCCGGTCTGCCCGGTTACGGCAACATACGTCCGTGACGACGGCATCGTCTACATCGACTACAAGAAGTGCATCGGCTGCCGCTACTGCATTGTCGCCTGCTCCTACGGGGCGCGGTCGGCGGACGTGGGGCACTACTATACCGGAGAGATGAAGAGGGAAACCTACGAAGTGGAGAATTCCGGTGAATACGGCAAGGTCTTCAAGCGGAAGAGCCACTGGCATTCCCCTATCGGCAACGCCCGGAAGTGCCATTTCTGCGTTCACCGGATAGAGAGGGGAGAACTGACCCGCTGCACCACCACCTGCCTGGGGCACGCCACCTATTTCGGCGACATCTCCGACCCGAAAAGCCTGATCGCCAGGGTGACCGCAAAGCCGAACACCTTCCGCTACAAGGAAGAGCTCGGCACCAAGCCGATGGTGATCTATATCACTTAGAAGTGACGAATTATGAATTATGAAAATCTTGAAATCCAACCCTCTTTGCACTAAGGAGGGCAAATAACCCCAAGGAGGAAACCATGAAACGATTCGCCGTACTGCTCGCCGCCGCACTTCTCAGTTTGAGCCTCTCGGGCCTCGCCTTCGCCGCCGAGGAAGCCAAACCCGCCGAGACGAAGACAGCCCCGGCCGCCGCCACTGCGGCCACACCCGCGAAGAAAGAGAAAAAGAAGCAGGCCAAGAAGGGGGCCGACGCCGCCAAAGAAATGAAAAAAGAAGGGGCCGACGCCAAGAAGGATGAGGCGAAGCCGGCCGCCAAACCGGCCAAGAAAAAGAAGAAGGAAGCCGCCGGCTGCTGAGGCAAGGTGGCCATCAAGTCAAGAAAGAAGTCCGGGGAACTCCCCCGGGCTTTTTTCGTCCTTCGGGAGTTTCAGGGAAGGACCGCGTCAAGAATGCGCCAAATTCCGCATTGCGTGAGGCCTTATTTTGTGTTAGACCCTTTTATTATTTCTTTTGTCAGGAAACTGCCATGACCGAAAACCCCGTTGCTGCAGGGAAGAGCAGCTTCGACCTCATCGACCCGGCCGGATTTTTCGACGCACTCGAATTGCGCAGAGGCACCGTGCTCCTCGACGTGGGATGCGGCGCCGGGTCCTATGCGCTCGCCGCGGCGGAAAAGGTCGGCGTGAAAGGAACGATCTACGCGGTCGATCTCTGGGAGGAGGGGATCGCCACCCTCTCCCGGGAGGTCGCCCTTCGGCGGATCAAGAACATCCATCCCCTGGTTGCCGACGTAAGCAGAAAGATTCCAGTGGCCGACCGAAGCATCGACGTCTGCCTGATGGCCACCGTCCTTCATGACCTCATCGCGGACGGAACGGCCGACGGGACGCTGCGGGAGGTGGAGCGGGTGCTGAAACCGGGCGGGCAATTGGCCGTGGTCGAGTTTGACAAGGTCGAGGGACCGCCGGGGCCGCCGCGCGCCATCAGGCTCTCCCCAGCGGAACTCGACGCAGTTCTCGCCCCCCGCGGCTTTCACCTCCTCACCACGACAGTCGTTGGGCCGTACAACTATCTCTCCGTTTATAACCTAGGCTTCGTCTGATTTTGCATGGTTTTTCCTACAGCCGGCTTGACTAATCCTAAATCAGGTTCGAATGAATAAAAACGTAGTTATGCCCCGTTTCATTCTTGCAATCTGCATCCTGATCTGCCTGCCGGCTCTTCCTGCCCGGGCCGATTCCGAAGCGGCTTGGCTCAAGGGTTTTCCCCTCCACCAGGCGATCCGGATCGGCACCGGCAGACAGGTGGTGATCGAAGTTTCCGACCCGGACTGCCGGTTCAGTCGTCGGATGGTCCGCTACTGGGACATGCGGCAGGATGTCACCCGGTATGTCTTCCTGGTTGCCCTGAAGAACCACCCCGAAGCGCCAGAAAAAGCGCGTTACATCCTCTGTTCCGCTGACCGGGCGGCTGCATACCGGGAAGTATACGCCGGCGGGCTCGATTTCGGTGAGAAAGTGCTTGACCGGCATTGTGACGATGAGGGCCTTCTGGATAAGCACCGGGAAGTTGCGGCAAAACTGGGCGTCATCGGCACGCCGACCTACTTCATCAATGGGGTGAAGGTTAACGGCGCCAAGGTGGGTGAGATAGAGCAGATTCTGGGCGGGGGTAAATTTCCCTTCGATGCTGGTGACCCTGAGTGACGTGGCAATGCCGCCGGCTGCCGGCAAGGTTGAAAAAATGTCAATAAAATCCCTTCAATTTTTCTTGAAGGGATTTTATTTGAGTGCGACCTGGAATCAGTCGTAAATGACCATATCACCGGACTTGATCGGATGGCAGCGGCTGCAGTTTCCCGTGACTCCGAAAGCGCGTGTGCCGTTATGACACGCGCCGCAATGTTTGCCTTGAGCGATCGTCTTCATGGTTATCTTGACCGCGCCGAATTTCTTCTCGGGAAAGACATCTTTATTGTGGCATTCAGCACATTTGATGCCCCGTTCAAGGTGCTTTTTCCCGTGGAAAATGGCCATGTCGTTCGCAGTTGTCCCCTGATAGATGAGATCCTGCATCGACGCAGCGAAACCGCCCGCTGCCGTCATCACTATGCCCGCCGCCACCAATCCCGCCACAAAGAACCGTTTCATGGGTAACCTCCTTAGTTACTTGGTAATATCCGGTTTGCCGTCGTCGAAATCAACCTTGGCGTTCAGGAAGTAGATGTTCGTTAACCCCTTCGCCTTCAGAATGTGGTAGACCATCTCAGCCAGGGTGCCGGTCGTGCAGAAGGCAATCACCCGCTTGTCCCTGGGGAGTTCCGCAAAGCGCAGCTCTAACTGGTCAGCCGGGATATTCAATGCCCCCTTGATCGTCCCCTCCAGCACTTCTTCCCTGATGCGGACATCAAGGATCACCACGTCGGCCGGGATGGCATCGATCATCTTCACGAACTGCTCCACCGGGAACTCGCCCGGCTTGGGCCTGGGAACATAGCTGATGACGGTCGCAAGTCTACCCGCCTCCAGCGGCAACTGCGCCTGTTTCCAGCCAGCCAGTCCGTCGCTGAGCACCATGACATTAGTATATCCAGCCTTGACAATGTCAGCCGCTACCCTGGACGCGTTACCCTTGCCACCCTCGTCATACACAATAACCGGCGCTTTCAACTCCTTTTTGGGCAACAGCTTGAGCGACTTCTCGCCGGCAGCGGGAAAGGTCACCGCCCCCTTGATGAACCCCTTCGCAGCCGCATCAGCCTTGCGGGCATCGAGAAGGACGTAAGGGATATCCTTGTAGGCATCCTTGAGCGACTGCGCCGACAGCACGCCGTAGTTCTTGTCCAGCCACCCCGGCATCCCCTCGACAAAGACCTTGATGTTGGTGTAGCCGAGCGCCTTCGCCTTCTTCCGGGAGCCGGGGCTCATGTTACAGGTCACGCCGCTGCAGTAGAAGACAACGAGGCTGTTTTTGTCGGCAGGAAGCCGGTCTAAAAGCTTGTCGAACTCGGGATAGGGAAGACTGATGGCGGTCGGGATCGCTCCTTCCCTGAAGCGCGATGCAGGGCGGGAGTCGATGAGCGTGTAGCGCCCCTTCCCGGGGCCGAGGGCGACGAGTTTTCCCAGGTCGGTGAGCCCTATCCTCTCTTCCGCCGCAAGTTTGACCGCCGGCTTGACCGACACTGCCGATGCGTATCTGACCCCATCTTTCTCGGCGAATTCGATGCGGACATCATGCCCCTTTTTGATGCTTCGGAGCATCTTCTCCAGGTTCCCCTGCTCGGGCGCGTTGAGCACCTGTAATTTTGCCTTGTCAAATCTGACGACCTCGGACCGGTCATCGATCCTGACCTGGATCGACGAAGTTTTCATGGCGACACTTTCCCACTGACCTCTCAGGTTGTTCGCCTCCGGCTTGTGGCAGTTCGTGCAGATCTTGGCATCGTTCGGTTTTGCCTGCGGCTCTGCCTGCAGGGCAAGAGCCGGCAGAGCCGATAGCGCCAGGAAACAGGTGCCGATGAATATGGTTTTTGCCTGCATGTTCTCCTCCTCATTATTGCGTCATGGTTGCCCGCAGGAAAGCCCACGCTGCCTGAACGGAGCAAATAATTTATGGACAATCATTAATTGCTTTATTATAATAAATAAAATATTATATATCTACTGTAATTTTATTTTTTTGATACTTTTATTTTGCCGCCATACCGTTTGAAGATGGACGTGGAGACCAGTAACGATGAAGCAGCGCCTCACGGCATTGGTTCTGTTCTTGTCCTTCCTGTTGCCGGCACTGACCGGGTGCAGCAGCGGCGGGGACTCCGCCAACTGTATCGTCTGCCACCGGGACCTGGAACAGGTCTCAAGCTCTCATCCTTCGTGCCTGTCCTGCCATGGGGGGAACCCCCGGGGGCGAAGCCCGGAAGCCGCCCACCAGGGGATGTCCGGCCCACGCAACCCGGCCGCTCCCGCTTTCTGGGACAGGAGCTGCGGCCCGTGCCACGCCTATCAGCTCGGCCGGGTCAAATCCACCATCATGCAGACCAATGCCGGGATAATACGGAATATCCAGCTTTCCTGGGAAGGAGAGGACGGAAAAATCTACGGGGCAACGGAAGGGAAGGTTTTAGATTCCCGAGGGAACCCGCTGCACCTCCGGCCGGTCGCGGAACTCGACAACCTTTCCGGGGAACTCTATCGCAAGTTCTGCTCCCGCTGCCACATCGGTGCGGAAAACAATGATACGTTCAGCGCCGGCCACCCCTCGGGGTGTGCGGCCTGCCACTTCCCCTACAATGACACTGCCGCGTACGAGGGAAACGATCTGACCGTAAAGTTGAAATCCCCCTACTCAGCCAGTCACAAGTTGACGCCCCTCCCCGACAACAATGTCTGCTTCAGGTGCCACAACCGGAGCGGCCGGATCGCCCTTTCCTATCAGGGGCTTTACGACGGCAACAATGCGCTGGTGCCGACCCGTAACGGCCAGCCCGGCCCGGTCATGGCCAGCGGCGACCGCAACCTGACCCATATCGCCCCCGACGTCCATTTCGCCGCGGGAATGGACTGTATCGACTGTCATACCTCACGGGATATCATGGGGGACGGTTATGCCTACCGGAACATGTATCTCCAGACCGAGATCGGCTGTGCGGACTGTCACGGCAGCCCCACCGCCCCGCCGCGGCACCAACCCATCAGCCGTGAAAACGACGAGGCGGTCCGTGAATCCGGGCATTACAAATTGCAGATGCGGCCGGGCATGGAGATGGTCCTGACTGCCAGGGGGCGCGTCTACTCCAACGTCTTCTTCCTCGATGGCAACATCATGGTTCAGGGAAAGCGGAGCGGCAGGACCTTCACGAGCAAGGTAATAACCGGAACGCCCGAGCATAATGTCTCCGGGCACCGGAGGCTGGAATGTTATGTCTGCCACTCCCGCACCGTGGTCCAGTGTTACGGCTGCCATACCGCCTATGACCGGACTGCGCAGGGAATGGATTTTATCAAGGGGAAGAAGACCCCCGGCGAATTCAGCGAGACCGAGGATTACCGGACTCTCTACCCCTTCCCCCTGGCTCTGAATCAGCGGGGGAGGATTTCTCCCGTCACCCCCGGCTGCCAGACGTTCATCACGGTAGTGGAGGCGAACGGCAGCAAAAGCAGGGACGAGGAAGTGGCCCGCTTCAAGGGGAAACGGCAGCTCCGCTTTGCCCCCTTCTATTCCCACAATACCGGCAAAAAGGCGGTCGGCTGCGGGGAGTGCCATGGCAATCCCGCCTTCCTCGGCTTCGGCCAGCACGTGGTCGCGGGCGCCGGCATCAGCGGCACCCTGCTCTGCGAAAAATCCGCCAGTAAACCTCTGGACGGCTTTCTCACCCTCCAGGGTGGTAAGGTCAATGCCTATTCCGCCATCACCCGTGAAAACTCCCGCCCCTTGAACACACGGGAAGTGCGCCGGGTGCTGGCGGTCAACCTCTGCCTCGTCTGCCACGACCAGGCAAAAGACCCGATTTATCGAAAGGGATTGGATTACCGTGCACTTGAGGACCCTCTGCACCGCCGTCTGCTTGATGGCCGCTAGCATCGTCACCGCTTACGGCGGCGAAAGCTGTACCGTCTGCCACAGGCTTTCCATCCAGGGGGTCCACGTGAAGCTCCCCTGCCTCTCCTGCCATCTGGATGAGACGCGGCCCCTCGCCCGACCGGCCGAGGCGGCGACCGGGGCGCGCGGGTGCACCGGCTGCCACCGAGGCTATGCTGCCCTGTTCTCTCATGCCATGGGGACCCGCGAGGGGGAAAGGGCGTTTGTCGCCCGCACCTGGGGCACGGCGGACCCGCGTTTTTTCGAAAAGAACTGCTCGTCCTGCCATCTCCAGGGGTGTCTCGACTGTCACGGGGAAAACGGCCACCGGATCGGCACGGCGACAGACGGCTCCTGCCTGGCCTGCCACAAGGGATACTACGTGGGAAGCGACTACCG
>JBGPCQ010000033.1:0-22869 GCA_041481895.1 Geobacteraceae bacterium
AGCATCACGGGGAACAGTTTTTACTATGAGCAAATACCGGAAACAGAGCATCGATGAGGATACCGAACTGGTAGCCGCCTGGCGGCGCGGGGAGCTTTCCTCGTTCGAGACGCTGGTGCGCAAATATCAGCAGCGGCTCCTCGATATCGCCTTCCGGCTCACGGGGAGTTACCAGTATGCCTGTGAGGTGGTGCAGGAAGCCTTTGCCGCCGCCTACCGCGCGCGCGATTCCTTACGCGGCTCAACGCGCTTTTCCTCCTGGCTGGCGGGCTTTACGGTCAACCAGTGCCGGAACCTGATCGAACCGGCGCAGACCATGAAGAGAAGCGAGGGGGAGCCCTCCGGCGGAACTCAGGCAGGGAGCGATTACTGCCCGGTTCAGACTTCCCCTGTCAGCCGGCAGCGACCCGAGCAGTCTACCCTGCACGACAGGCTGCAGGATTGCATCAAGATCCTTCCCGTCGAGTTCCGGGAGGTGGTCGTACTGCGCGATGTGCACGATTTTTCCTATGACGAGATGGGAAGCATCCTCGAAGTCCCGGTCGGGACGGTGAAGAGCCGGGTATTGCGGGCTCGGGAACTGGTGAGGGACTGCCTGAAACAGGAGGGGAGAGCGGTGCCGGTGCATCCGGATGTAAGCCGCAGGCTTTCGGCCTACCTGGAGAATACCCTCACTACCGATGCGAAGGAGGAGATCAAGAGGCACCTCGGCAGCTGCGGCAGTTGCCGCGAGGAGCTTGCAAACCTGGAGTGGACCGTCGGCCATCTCAAAAGCCTCCCCGGTGTCGCCCCCCCTTCCTGGCTGACCGAGAAAATCATGGCGAAACTGCGGGACAGGACTCTGCTCCATCCGAGCCTCCGGCGGCGACTCTTCTTCCCTACCCGGATCAAGCTGGCGATCGGGGCGGCTGCTTGTATCGTCCTCTGCGCAGCCGTCTATTATCTTGTCAGGCCAGCCGGTCCGCGCACGGTGCCCCCTGCTGCACGGGAGGGAACCTTCCGGGCTGCAAAGGCGCGACCCGCAGCGCGGGAGTCCTCCGGCCCAATGCCGGCCGCTCCCGGGGTCTCCGAGATGCCGGACGGTGCAGCCGGGCTGCCGTCAGACGAGCCGGCGCAGAAGCTGGAGGCGGTGTCCCATGCACTCCCTCTCCACCAGCAGGCACTGCCGGCAGGGCCGGAGCAGACAGCGAAGGAACTGAGGCTTTTATCCCCAGACGAGGAAAGGGAGTCGGAGATGGAAACTGTCCATTTCCGCCCCAGGGAGGAGAAGACCGTCCTGATCGGGGGAGGGCAGCGGGAGAAACGGGTGACGGACAAGTCACTGTCGGCGGGCGAGCTGGATGTCTCCTTGAGCGTGGACGATCCTGCGGCTGCCGCCGGGACCATCGAAAAGGCGGTCAGCCGTCTCGGCGGCCGGATTACCGGCCGCGCCCACAGCGGGGGAGACGAACTCCTCTATACGCAGATCGACGGGCGGAAGTTACCGGAGCTCATCGACCGGCTCGGACGCATAGGCCGGCTGCAGGGTCGGCCGCAGATCTCCGACGTGGCGGCCGGGCAGGTCGATCTGGTCATCAGGTGGTAATCCTCTCCCGCAGGTTTTTCCATATCCAGTTGTATCAGTACTGACAGCCCGCTTTTGCGGGCTGTTCCATTACGTCGCCGGGTTTAAACGGCTCTTTACCTCCGCCGCGATTTGTGTATAATAGTGCACCAATTTGCAGGAACCTGTCAATCATCTGATCAAGGAGACGTTCATATGGCGGAAGAAAAGAAAGAACCCTGGCTCAACTATCTTGCCCTCAGCACGGTCATCCTGGCGGTCTGCGCCACCCTTGCCACCTTCAAGGGGGGCGGGTATTCCACCCGCTCGGTGATGAATCAGAGTCTGGCGTCGGACCAGTGGGCCTACTACCAGGCCAAGAGCATCAAGGGGTACATCAACGAAATGCAGAAGGACAAACTGGTGCTGGATCTGATGGCGCTCGGTGCAAAAACACCCCAGACGGTGCGGGATTCGTTTGAAAAAAAGATCGACGGCTATGCCGGGAAGGTCGCCAAGTACGATGAGGAAAAGGCCCAGATCACGAAAGAGGCCAAGAAGTTCGAGGAGGTCCGCAACGATGCCCAGAAGCACTCCCAGGCCTTCGGCATCGCCGTCATCTTCCTCCAGATCGCCATCCTCCTCTCTTCGATCGCCGCACTGGTCAAGAAGAAGCTCGTCTGGCTGCTCGGCGTGGTGGTCGGCGTGGTCGGAATCTTTTATTTCGTCAACGGTTTCATGCTCTTTCTCTGAGCATTAAGGATAGATTGGAAGATGGCTATCGATCAGGCGTTCAACGCGACTATCGACTATTACGACGACTGGATCAGGAAGGCGGTGCCGGGGTATGACGATATGTTCGCCATCGCCCGGGAGCTTCTCCCCTTTCCGGAGGGGGCGGAGATCGACGTCCTCGATCTCGGGGCGGGGACCGGCCTCTTCTCCCGGCTCGTGCTCGGGAAATATCCCCGCGGCCGGTTTGTCCTCGTCGATGTCGCGGCGCGGATGCTCAACGTGGCGCGGGAGCGTTTCCGCGATCATCCGGAACAGTTCTGCTTCATGGTGGACGATTACCGCACCCTCCATGAGGAGGGGGGCTACGACCTGGTGATCTCCGCCCTTTCCATCCACCACCTGGCCGATGAGGAGAAGCGGGCGCTGTTCGCCCGCGTCCATGCGGCGCTGCGTAACGGCGGCATATTCCTCAACATCGACCAGATCCGGGGGGGGACCCCGGCGCTGCAGGAGCTCTACTGCGATACCTGGCTGACCAAGGTCAAGGCGGCCGGCGCCTCGGAGGAGGAAGTGCAGGGGGGGATCGCCCGGCGCCTCGCCTTCGACCGGGAGGCGACCCTCCTCGACCAGCTCCGGTGGCTCGGGGAAGCGGGGTTCGTCGATGCGGACTGCGTTTACAAGAACTACCTGATGGGGCTCTTCTACGCGGTGAAGAAATGAGGCCGGTCTTTGCCCATCACTGGCGAGCTGTTATGCAAATAATCTAAGACCAATGGAGGATGATCAATGTTAAGGGAAATGACAGTCATCCCGGCTTTAGCATTTCTTATCTCTGTTATCCCGCCCTCAATATGTTATTCTCAAGAAGTTACCGGCTACGGCATGCCCCTTATAGCGCCTGAATATGGCGCCCCACCGCGCACATACTTTGATTCGAAGCTGGTAACAATCACATTCAAAACTACTCCCGAAACACTGCAGAAATTAGTCCCTAAGCCCCTGGCGCCAAACCCTGACAATCTTGTGTCCGTCTACTTTGGCCGCTTTAACACACCGGATTATACCAGCGGGGAATTTCTTTTTAAGGGTGACTCGTATCTCGAAGTCGGTTTTGTCGTACCGGTCGCTTTCGCAAAACAGGCTGGCGGATATTCGCTCTTCCTGTACCTCAACAAGCCGGGCCCGGCAATAAGCGGCAGGGAGATATGGGGCTTTCCGAAAAAGGATGCCGATATTGTCATGACTGATGAGAAAGGAAAAATAACATTTACGGTGGTGCGGTTGGGGACCACTCTGATGAAGGCGACCTTCCAAAGGACAGAGAAAGTTGAACCTGTCCCGAGCAGACCCTCGAGAGTCAGATACAACCTCAAATATATTCCATCGGTCAGGAAAAACGCACCACCGGATGTGATGCAGATTACCTCGTACGTGCAGGATAACAAACTGAAGGAACTCTATAAGGGGAAGGCGACAATGGAACTCGGCACTTCTTCCGTCGACCCGTTGGGCAAAATTCCTATTCTGGAGATAGTTAAGGCTGAGTATATGGTAATAGACGGGGTTGTGGATTATGGTGATGTTGTTTACGATTACCTTAAACAAGGAATGAAGTAATCACGACCTGCACATTTTAGTTGGAAGCTCACGGATAGAATGTTCCGTTTGGGTAGATCACCGGTTCACGCGCGCGTGAACCGGTCAATGACGAGTTGAGCAGAAGGGAAAAACATGAAAACTGCCCCTGAAGAGATGCTTCATTCAATAGTGGCACGGTTCGATACAGATGAAAAATTAGTGGTTAGTACAGCCTATGGCGATGGCGGCACCAACCTTCTCTTCCCTAGGCTGGTACGCGCTGCGATGAACCAATGCTACGATGGAGATGCAATGGTTTCGCGCTATGCAATTTGGGCCAACACGGCAAGAGATCATATCTCCACAGCGATACATCTGATAGAAAACAATGAAACGGAACAAGCGGTTCGCCTATTGATTTCTGCCCATAATAGCTTGAGTGCTTTTTCTGAAATTCAAAAGCACCTTGATCCATTGAATTGCGAAACGGAGGCATGAAGTGAACAGGCTTGTTGATATGGGATTTAGGCGTGTAGGGTGCTGGGCTGCGAGTGGCGACAGGATTATTTTCAGTCTCGAATCGTGCTCTGACATAAAAAATGTACTGTACGCATTCATATGCGACGGGACTGTTTTCTACATTGGCAAGACAACACAGCCTTTGAAGAAAAGGATGTACGGCTATCAAAACCCAGGGCCAACACAGACAACAAACATCAAAGGCAATGGCTTTATTAGAGGGCTCGTCTCTTCAGGAAAGGAAGTTGAGATACATGCACTGCCAGATAATGGATTACTTCATTATGGTGGCTTTCACGTAAACCTTGCAGCAGGACTTGAGGATAGTATTGTTTCTACCCTTAAGCCTGCCTGGAATAAAATGGGCATATAGTTCAACTAAGCGCGGCAGACGGTCTCCGCTTCGCTCTCCCACGTTGAAGGATAAGAAATTGACCAAACAGAAACAAAAACTGACTCCTGCTGAGAAAGCCCAGAAGAAGAAACGTCAGATGGGGTACATGACAATATTCATTAACGGGAAGCAAAAGAGAGTTAAACGTCCACCAACCATTGACGGCATTGATCTTGATGATTTTATCCAAAGGAACGCCGACCCGATATGGTTACATCAGAATGAGATGTGGGAATATATGGATTCAGACGGGCCAGAGGAAATCGATGGTGACAAGTCGATGGACAGCAAAGAGGGGAGATTTTTCAACAGAAAGGGGTTATTTATCTAACAGTCTAAGCATTGCAGCGTGATAAGCCGCCAAGTCTTCTCTGCGATCAATGGCCAGCACCAGAACCACCAGAACATCGTCCTCAACCTGATAAACCAGACGGTATCCTTATTTTCGCAGCTTAATCTTGTAGCAGCCATGCAAGTTGCCGTGCAACTCCGCACCTGGCATATGAGGTTGCTCCAGACGTTTTTTCAGCGCCTTGCGCAGGGGTTCTTTAATACTGCCGTCAAGAGACTGCCATTCCTTGAGAGCATCCGGAACGAATTTGAGGCGGTATATGGTTTTCCCCTTGTCGACTTTAGACGGTGTCAATGTCTACCTCGACACTCCGATCTTTTTGTGCAAGCCGATGCCGGACAAGCTCTGTCAGATCCCGGTCAGCAAGTGCTTCAACCAACATCTCGAAGATTTTAGGTGTTACCATATAAAATGCCGGTCGGTTATGGTTAAGGATCGCCACCGGCTTTTCTCCGGCAACGCGGAGTACCTGCGACGGATTTTTCTTGAATTCCGACATACTAATAGAAAAATCGGCGTAAATGGTGTCCATGTTCATAATTGCCTCCTTTATTCAGCTCTAAATATAGCGCTATTTACAGAGCTTTTCAAGCCTTTATTTATCTTGGAAAGCCATCACAAACATATGCAGAGCAGAGAAAGCGATGCCAACAATCGGGAGGACCGGTGAACCCGGTCACCCTCAGCCCCGTTGAATGTATGAAAAATCGGCCCTGTTGCCGACGAATAAATCCAAGAAGTACAACCCATGAAAAAACAGGAGCACTTCCGCATCGCGGCCGAGGAAGCCCGAAAGCCAGATCAGTTGGAATAATTCGGGACAGATCTATTTCTTGCTAATGAATGTAAAATAGATCTCTCTCATTTTCCCTCAGTAATGTCTGCGGTTGGCGAATTCCTCATCCATATTCAATTCCCCTCGACGAGGTTGCCGTGTCACATAAACCATTGTGGAAAGGCTCGCGTGGCGAGTGGTATCTGGTCGTTCAGGCCGGCCTGTTTTTACTGCTGGCTTTTGGGCCTCGCATGTGGCAGGGGCTGCCGGAGTGGGGCACTCCGTATATGTGGCTTGGCTCCATAGGCGGAGGCGTCTTGTTTTTGGCGGGCATCCTTCTTGCCGCAACTGGCGCGGTCAACCTTGGGAGGAATCTCACCCCGCTGCCGCAGCCGAAGGAGAATGGGACGCTGATAGTAACGGGTGCGTACCGGCTCGTGCGGCATCCCATCTACAGCGGCATAACGTTCATGGCTTTTGGCTGGGGATTGTGGCTTCACAGCTGGCTGACTATCGGTTACGCGCTGCTGCTCTTCGCCTTCTTCGACACCAAGTCACGGCGTGAAGAGCGCTGGCTGGTGGAAAAGTTCCCGGAATATGCCGCCTACCTGAAGCGTGTTAGGAAACTGATCCCCTTCGTCTACTGAGGTAGCTTTGCCGAACCATTGGATTGACCAGAACTAAATGGCTCGCCTGCGTCGGGTGGGAAGCCGGACGGAACAAAGCCGCCTGAGTCAGGCGGAATTAGAGGTAAAAATGACACTTGACCCGCAGAAACTGCGCATCGAAGGGGTATATGAACAGCGGCAACCGGGCAATTACATGGTCCGGGTCAAGGTGCCGGGTGGTGTCCTCTCGACAGAGCAGGCGCACAAGGTCGTCGAGATCGCCGAGCGTTTCGCCGGAGGCGGTCTCCACCTCACCACCCGCTCCAGCATCGAGTTTCACTGGGTTCAGGCCGATGCCCTGCCGGAGGTGGGGCGCATGCTTGCCGCCGTCGGGCTGACCACGCGCGGGGCGTGCGGCGGGGCAGTCCGGGGGATCGTCTGCAGCACCCCGTTCCTGGAAGGATTCCCCGCAACCCAGGTGCTGGCGCGCAAACTCCATCACCATTTCACCGGGAACCCGCACTTCGAGGGGCTTCCCAAAAAGTTCAAGATCGGGGTGGATGCCGGGTACCGGGAATCACGCCACCTGATCCAGGACGTGGGGCTGGTGCTTGCCGGGGCCGATGGCGGACAGGACCGCTATGATGTCTGGATGGCGGGGGGGCTCGGCCGCGAACCGCACCCCGCGTTCCTGTTTGAGCGGAGAGTTGCGGAGGAGCGGATCATCCCCCTTATCGAGGCGGTCGTTACGGTCTACCGTCGGCATACCCCGCAGGGGAGGCGTCTCAAACATCTGGTTAGGGAGAGGGGAGAAGCCGGGTTCCGCGCGCTCCTTGGGGAGGAACTCGCCGGGAAGGGGCCGCTCTTCCTCGCCGACGGCTTTGCCAGGAACCTTACCCTGCCGGTGCCGGCGTCAGGAAAGACTCACCTCGAAGCCCGGGTCTTTGCCGGCGAACTCACGGCCGCCGTCCTGCGCCGGATGGCACAGGTCGCCGGCGACCATGCCGGCGGCTTCATGGTACTGACGTGCGACCAGAATGTCGCTTTTCTCGTGCAGGATGATACGCGGGACGAGGCGGAACAGGCACTGGCAGCGGCGGGCTTCAGCGGCGGCACCAGGGAGGAGCGGACAAACTTCCGCGTCTGCCCCGGCAGTCATGAATGCCGCATGGGGCTTGCCCTCACCCGTGATGTCGCCCGGAGCGTCATCGAAGCGATGGGGCCGAAGGGAGCAGAGCTTTCGTGGGCTATCGCCGGGTGCCCGAACTCCTGCTCCCAACCCCAGCTAGCCGAGGCGGGGATTGTCGTGACAAAGCTGGTCAAGACCGGGGAGGGTGAGCGGCAGCCCCGTTTCGACCTGTATCGCCGCAGTGATGCGGACGCCTTCGGCATTCCTGCCCGCCAAGGGCTCTCCCTTGCCGAACTTATTAAGGCGGTGCGGGAGATCGGCTGATAAGCGGTTGCCAAATCTCCGCCACGAGTTATACTTTTATCGGCATTATACACCAGACAAAGGCACGGCCTCTTGCATGCGGATCAAATCTGATAATTTCTGATCAAGGCAGATTTAAAGGCATTCATTATGCCTTTGATGTCGTCTTAAATCCGATTTTATCCGATTCGATCAGAAGTTATCCGTGTGAAGTGTTTCTGACTTGTTACCTTTGTTTAGGTTTATAGGTCCTTGTTTTAACTGGATGGTCAGTAAGGAAGATGACTGCATGGAACAGACAGACGACAAATCCGACGCCGCACCTGGAACCGAGGAACGAAAACTTTTATTGCCGTTGCTGGGGATCGGGCTTGCCGCCGTTGCCCTGGCAGTCCTGGCGGCGGCCGGCTTCGGCTCCCGTTTCGGACTGTGGCACTTCCGCACCGGCTTTACCCTCCTCAAGTACGGCGCCTGGTGCGGCCTGGCCGCGGCACTGACCTCCCTTGCAGCTGCCCGATATGCTGTCAAGGGGAAGCACATGTCTGCCATTGTTCTTGTGCTGGCCGGCCTGACGGGAGGGGTGGTTGCCTTCGCGCTCCCCCTTCACTGGAAGCTGGCCGCCCAGCGCCTGCCGCGCATCCACGATATCACCACCGACACGTTCACTCCCCCCGGGTTCGTCGCCATAGTGCCGCTCCGCAAGGACGCCCCCAATCCGGCCGAGTACGGCGGATCGGAAATTGCGGTGCTGCAGCGTACGGCATACCCCGATGTCAGGACGCTGATCCTCGACCTCCCCGCGGCACAGGCCTTCGAACGTGCCCTTGCCGCCGCGCGCGGGATGGGTTGGGAAATCGTTGCCGCCGTCCCCGGTGAAGGGCGGATTGAAGCGACCGCCACCACGGTCTGGTTCGGTTTCAAGGATGATATCGTGGTCCGCGTAACCCCCGCCGAACATCGTTCTCTGGTGGATGTCCGCTCCGTATCCCGGGTCGGCGCCAGCGATGTGGGGACCAACGCCAGGAGAATTCGCACCTACCTGAAAAAACTGGCCGCCCAAGAGTAATCTCCCTAACGATTACCAGCATCCGCTCCCCGATCCCCAGCCCCTTTCTCCCGTTGACGTGCGTCGTTCCCATGATAAGCTTGTCTGCATGGCCGAATATGTCATCGCATCTATAAATATCAGGCGCATCGAGGTCCTCGACCCGCAGGGGAATGCGGACGAGGCGCTCCTTCCTCCTCTCTCTGCCGAAGAAATCAGACGGATGTATGAACTCATGCTTCTGTCACGCGCCTTTGACGAGCGGGCACTCACCCTCCAGCGGGAGGGGCGGATCGGCACCTATCCCTCCATTCTCGGCCAGGAGGCCGCCCAGGTGGCAAGCGCCCTTGCCATCGAGAAGCAGGACTGGGTTTTCCCCTCATTCCGGGAGACGGGGGTGCAGATCACCCTCGGCTACCCGATCCCCCAGCTTTTCCGCTACTGGGGGGGGGACGAACAGGGCCTCCGGACCCCGGATGAGCTGAACATCTTTCCTGTCTGCGTTTCCGTCGGCACGCACCTCCCCCATGCCGCAGGCGTTGCCATGGCCGCCAGGATGCGGAGGGAGCGGATCGCCGTGGTCGCCTTTTTCGGCGACGGCGCCACCTCCACGGGAGATTTCCACGAAGGGCTCAACCTGGCGGGGGTCTTCAAACTCCCGGTCGTCTTTATCTGCCAGAACAACCAGTGGGCCATATCCGTGCCGGTGGAGCTGCAGACCGCGGCGAAGACCCTTGCTCAGAAGGCATGGGCCTATGGCTTCGAGGGGGTGCAGGTGGACGGCAATGACGTCTTCGCGGTCTATCGCGCCACCCGGGAGGCGCTGGAAAAGGCGAGAAACGGGGGAGGGCCGACATTCATCGAATGTCTCACGTACCGGGTTGCCGACCATACGACCGCCGATGATGCCGGCCGTTACCGTTCTGCTGACGAGGTGGCGGTGTGGCGTACAAAGGATCCCATTCTCAGGCTCAGGCTCTTCATGGAGCAGAGGGGGCTCTGGACCGGGGAGGACGAAAAGAGGGCCCGGGAGAGCGCCGGGGCCGCTATCGAAGCAGCGGTGCACGACGCGGAAAGCGCCCCCCCGCCCGAGCCCGGGGAAATGTTCGACTTCACCTGCGCCGAACTCTCTCCCCGCCAGAAGCGGCAGAAAGAGGACATATTACTTGAACGATAATGTTGCCACAGAGACAGAGAGACGCGGAGTGAACCAACTACGTATCCACGATAGGCACGAAGATGCACGAAGTTATAATCTTGAAGAATATATTGGTTCATTCTTGAAAAAGTTGAAAAGCTTTTTTGCCTCACGATTACCTCGCGATTACTCGGATTTAGAACCAAAAAACTTCTTGAATTGAAAGTAATCTTGAAGTAATCGTGAAGCTAAAACCGCCTTTTATCTTGACTTTTTTGTTTATTCTTTGCCTTTCTCTGCCTTCGTGGCAAAAATGAAGGATTCAATACATGCCCGTCATGAACATGGTACAGGCTATCAACCTCGCTCTCCGCGAAGAGATGGAGCGGGACGACCGGGTGGTGCTCCTCGGCGAGGATGTGGGCCGGGACGGCGGGGTGTTCCGCGTTTCCGAGGGGCTTATGGAGGCTTTCGGGCCGGAGCGGGTCATGGACATGCCCCTTTCCGAATCGGCCATCGCCGGGTTCGCCATTGGCATGGCAGCGTACGGATTGAGGCCGGTTGCCGAGATACAGTTCATGGGGTTCATCTATGCCGCGCTCGACCAGATTTTTTCCCACGCCGCCCGCCTCCGCAACCGCTCGCGCGGGCGCTACACCGCCCCGTTGGTAATCCGGACCCCCTACGGCGCCGGCATCAAGGCGCCGGAACTCCACGAAGAGAGCACGGAAGCGCTGTTCTGCCAGATGCCGGGCGTCAAGGTGGTGGTCCCTTCCGGGCCTTATAACGCCAAGGGGCTTCTCATCTCCGCCATCAGGGACCCGGACCCGGTCATATTTCTGGAGCCGACCAGGCTCTACCGGATGATCAGGGAGGAGGTTCCCGCGGGAGACTATACCATCCCTCTCGGCAAGGCCCGCATAGTCAGCGCGGGGAGCGACGTGACCATGATTGCCTGGGGGAGCATGCTGGAGCGGACAGTGAAAGCCGCAGAAGGATACTCCGCCGAGATCATCGACCTCCAGACACTCTCTCCCTTCGACGAGGAGGCGATCCTCGCCTCCGTCCGGAAGACCGGCCGTGCGGTCATCGTTCAGGAGGCCCCCCAGACCTGCGGCCTGGGAGCCGAAATTGCCGCCACCATAGCCGAGCAGGCGATCCTCAGCCTGCACGGGCCGGTTGTGCGTGTTGCGGCGCCTGATGTGCCGGTCCCCCTGGCGAAGCTCGTGGACAATTACCTCCCCTCGGTGGCGCGGATCCGGATGGCGCTGGATGAGATACTGAAGTATTAGGATAAACAAAGACCGAGAAAGACAAACCTGCATTTTTCCACGAAAGACACGAACCAAAGCAATAAAAGAGACTATAGTCTACAATCTTTTTTCAAGATTTCATTTTGTGTCTCTTCGTGTATTTCGTGGGCAGGGAAAGCAGCTAATCATTTTTCGCCCCTGTGTTATGACCAGAATTCATTCAGGAGTTTCCCATGCCTTACGAATTCAAGCTTCCCGACCTCGGCGAAGGAATCACCGAAGCGGAACTGCGCAGATGGCTGGTCAACGAAGGCGATACGGTGTCCGAGCACCAAGGGGTCGCCGAAGTGGAGACCGACAAGGCGGTCGTCGAAGTACCCTCTCCCCGTTCCGGGCTGATCGTGCGACTCCACCAGGCCGAAGGCGCGATTGTCAGGGTGGGAGACACCCTGCTTACCATCGGCGAGGCAGGGGAGCTGCCGGAGGTGGAGCGGCCCCGCTCGGTCGGGATCGTCGGGACCCTTCCCGAAGCGGAGGACGAGGAGCGGGCTGAAATCGACACGGAGGGGCGGCGGAATATTCTCGCCACTCCGGCAGTCAGGGCCCGGGCGCGGGAGATGGGGTTGGTGCTTGAAGGGATCAGGGGAACCGGTCCACGGGGAAGCATCACCCGGGAAGATCTGGCAAAGGGTGCGACGCCCGCCATCCCCCCGGCGGACCGCCACGGTGCGGTGGAGCGCATTCCCCTGCGCGGAGTGCGCCGCACCATCGCCCGGAACCTCCTTGCCGCCCAGCGAGCCACTGCCTTCGTCACCACCATGGACGAGGCGGACGTCAGCGATCTTTGGGAGCTGCGTCTGCGCGAACTGCGGGCGATGAAGGACAAGGGGATCCATCTCACCTTTTTCCCCTTTTTTATCAAGGCGGTGCAGCACTCGCTCGCGGCGCACCCCCTGCTGAACGCCTCGGTGGACGAGGGGCGGGAAGAAATCGTCGTCAAGAACTACTGCAATATCGGCATTGCGGTCGATACCCCCGACGGGCTGCTGGTACCGGTGGTGAAAGATGTGGCGAACAAGAGCATCCTCGTTCTGGCCCAGGAGCTCCAGAACTTGGGCGAAAGGGCCCGGGGGCGGCAGATCACTCTGGAGGAGATGCAGGGAAGCACCTTCACCATCACCGATTTCGGTCACTTCGGTGGTACTTACGCCACCCCCGTCATCAACTACCCCGACGTCGCCATCCTCGGCTGCGGCCGGATCGCCGACCGCCCCTGGGTCAAGGACGGCCAGGTCGTTCCCCGGAAGGTCCTCCCTCTCTCCCTTACCTTCGATCACCGGGTCACCGACGGGGTCGATGCCGCCACCTTCCTGGGAAAGGTGATAAGATACCTGGAAGACCCGACACTGCTCTTCCTGGAGAGCACCTAGCGGCTTCGTCAAAAGTCCATCTGCGGTGTTACGCAACGCCTTCCTTCTCTGCGACATAGTGCTGCTATGCCTCGTTCGGAAGTCATCGCGCGCCTTGCATCTTGAGCTTTTTACTGTGCCGCTTTATAAGGGCCTTTCCCTGTTCAAATTTGCTGAAATGACAGTTGATGTTGCGGGGTCATGTAGTGTGCACTCATACATGCAGAGTGTCGGGAATTGGGGGAATCATGATGTCCCCTTTCCCATGGCGCAATCACCTTCGATAAAATAAAAAATTGTTATAATTTATGGTATGACAAGTTTACCTATTGTTCTTATCGTAAAATTGTGCTACTGGAAAAGAGAAATCCTCTGGGCTTCAAAGCGGCAATAGTGTGGCCAGGCGATCAGGCATCTCCTTAGATTTACCTGATGGCAAGATAATAGCAAGTTTGAGTGGTACTTTTCCTGCGGTGCGAAATGAAGTCTCAGGTGACCCCGGAAAGATCACGCTCACCTGAAGCGTGGTAAGACAAATTAAATAATATAAAATTTACTCCTTGTAATGCAGTAAAACTTATGCTAGAAGTAAAATAATTTTATTAATACTAAAAAGCAGGAGCTGACATGAACATTCATGAGTATCAGGCGAAGGAGATTCTCAGTTCCTTCGGCATCCCGGTTCCCCGTGGGAGGGTGGCGCTTACGTCCGACCAGGTGGAGCGGGCCGCTAAGGAGATGGGGGGGCGCTGCGTGGTCAAGGCCCAGATTTATGCAGGTGGGCGCGGCAAGGGTGGCGGAGTCAAACTGGTCCACCATCCGGAACAAGCCCAGGATCTGGGCAAGGAATTATTCGGCAAGAAGCTGGTGACGCCGCAGACCGGGCCCGAAGGGCTCAGGGTACGGCGCATCCTGGTGGAAGAGGCGGTCGATATCGCCCGGGAGTTTTACCTCTCGATCACTCTTGACCGGGAAACCTCCCGCTACTGCCTGATCGCTTCCGCCGAAGGGGGGGTTGAGATCGAAGAGGTTGCCGAGAAGTCCCCGGAAAAAATTCATGTCCTGAACATCGATCCTTTTACCGGACTGCGTCCCTACCAGGCGCGCAAGATCGCCCTGGGTCTCGGACTCACGGGGAGCGTCTGCGAGGACTGCGTCGACCTGATTCTCAACCTGTACCGCTGCTGCCTGGAAAAGGACTGCTTCCTGGTGGAGATCAATCCCCTGGTCGTAACCAAGGCGGGGTGGCTGATGGCCATGGACGCCAAGATTACCTTCGATGACAACGCCATGTTCCGGCACCGCGAGTATCCCGACATGCTCGACTACTCCCAGCTCGACACTTTGGAAATCAACGCCGGCAAATACGATCTATCCTACATCAAGCTCAAGGGAAATGTCGGCTGCATGGTCAACGGGGCGGGGCTGGCCATGGCGACCCTCGACGTACTCAAGGAATTCGGCGCTGAACCTGCCAATTTCCTCGACGTTGGGGGCGGGGCGACCCGGGAGAAAGTGGCCGAGGCATTCAAGATCATTCTCCAGGATGCCGACGTCAAGGGGGTGTTCGTCAATATCTTCGGCGGCATCATGCGTTGCGATGTCATCGCTCAGGGGATCATCGAGGCGGCGAGCGAGGTCCAATGTACCCTGCCTATCGTGGTGAGGATGGACGGCAGCAAGGTGGAAGAGGGGAAAAAGCTCCTCCTTGAATCAGGACTCAATGTTCAGGTCGGCGATAACCTTGGTGACGGCGCGGCCCGAATCGTCAAAATGCTCGGGTAAAAACGCGCCTTTTCCGCCAGCTCTGCGTAAGTTTTCGGGCTTGCTTCGTGCGGCGTAGCGCTGCTACGCCTCCTTGCAACCCCTCTACAGCCTTGATCTGACGAAAAAATCGCGTTTTAATGGTTTTTTAATCGATTGAACATTCAAGGAGGCTCAGGTATGTCAATACTGTTAAATAAAAATTCAAAGATCCTCGTTCAGGGGATCACCGGCCGGAGCGGCCTTTTCCATACCCAGCAGTGCCGGGACTACGGCTCTAAAATCGTCGCCGGGGTGACGCCGGGTAAGGGGGGTATCCACATCGAGGGTATTCCGGTCTTCAACACCGTGGCGGAGGCGGTCCACTACACCAATGCCAACGTCTCCATGATCTTCGTTCCGCCGCCCGCAGCGGCCGACGCCATCCTGGAAGCCTCTGACGCCGGGATCGACCTGGCGGTCTGCATCACAGAGGGGATACCGGTGCGCGATATGGTGATGGCCCGGCGGGTCCTTGAAGGAAAGAAAATGCGTCTGGTCGGCCCCAACTGTCCCGGCGTCATCACCCCGGGCGAGTGCAAGGTGGGGATCATGCCGGGGTATATCCATAAGCCGGGCAAGATCGGCGTGGTGTCCCGGAGCGGCACGCTCACCTATGAGGCGGTGAAGCAGCTCACCGAGGTGGGACTCGGACAGTCCACCTGTGTCGGGATCGGCGGGGACCCGATCATCGGGATGAAATTCATCGACGTGCTCCAGCTCTTCAATGAAGACCCCGAAACCGAAGGTGTCTTCATGATCGGCGAGATCGGCGGCGGGGCCGAGGAAGAGGCGGCTCTCTGGATCAAGAAAAACATGAAGAAACCGGTGGCAGCCTTCATCGCCGGGGTGACCGCCCCTCCGGGAAAACGGATGGGCCACGCCGGGGCGATCATCACCGGCGGCAAAGGGAAGGCCGAAGACAAGATCAGGACCCTCACCGAGTGCGGCGTGACCGTGGCGGCGAGCCCGACGAAAATGGGGGATGCCATGCTTGAAGCCCTGCAGGGGAAGCGGCCGGCGAAAAAGAAATAGCCCTGTAAGCGACTAATTTCACGTAAGGCCGCTTCGTCATGAAGCGGCCTTTGCTTTTGCAAAAAATCTATTAGTTGAAATATTTTTATTTTATTCTATACTTCTTTTAAACCACCGACAGCAAGGGAGCACTGGCATGGGTATCATTGAAATAGCCGCAATTGTGGCGGCAATTGCCCTCGTGGCGTTGGCCTGTTTTGCGATCCCGGTACTGATTGCGCTGAAAAACACCATGATCGAATTGAAACTGCTTACCGGCCAGACTGAATCAGTGCTGAAAACTGCGGTGCAGGACCTTCATGAAACGCTTTCGCAGGTGAGGACCTTAACCACGGAAGCAACGGAACGGTTGGAAGAGGTGCGTCCGTTCACCGAGGCCGTCTGCGAGACGGGTCGCCATATACGGAGCATCAATAATGTCCTGGGTGCGATTACCGGCGTGATAGCCGCCTCAAGTTTATGGGTAACCGGCGCGAAGGGTGCCGGCAAATTCGTTCTTGACAGGTTTACCAAGAAAGGGGGGAATAGAAATGTCAGATGAGGACAAAGGATGTGGTGGAGCAAGTACGGTATTCTTGGCGTTCCTTGCGGGAGCGGCCATGGGGGCGGGATTGGCTCTGCTCGTCGCACCGAAAACCGGCAAGGAGTTGCGGGAGAAGATTGCGGATTTGACCGATGATGCGGTCTCCAAGATCAAGGATTACGCAAGCGAGGCCCAGACCAAGATAACCGCCACTCTCGAGGAAGGCAAGGAGATTTACAAGGAGAAAAAGTCCATAATCACCTCTGCCATAGAGGCGGGCAAGGAAGCAATGGACCGTGAAAAGGAAAAAGCCAAGGAAGCATAGCCGAATCGGCTGATGCTCGTGCTGCACGGATAAAAAGAGCCCGCATTCTGCGGGCTCTTTTTATTTGGGACTAAGGAGCCTGTCTGACTTAGGGTAAATCTGCTGCAAATCCGTCTGGGCGGCCCATATTTCGCCGCCTTCTTGGTCAATAGAACAACTATTAACCTTCAAAATCGACAAAATCTGTCCAGCCCAGTCGAATTTTCGCTTCGATTTCGTAAGTCCGGCAGGCTCCTAAGAACAGAGAAGATGAAAAAATTTTAAAAAACCGATTTGACAATAGTAACTCACAGGAGTAGAATAAAATCAAAAGAAGAACAGATCTTTGAAATTTGCTCTGGGGTATTTGTCAGCACGGTGAGGAACCTGTCGATAATTTATTAAATAGTATCCCGGGTCCGGGCGCGGTGTGCAAGCCCTCTTCGGAGAAGGAAGCCTGAAGCGTTTTCCCGGGACATGTTGCCTGAAGGACGGTGACCCGAACAGTCAAACGGTATTTCCGGAGCACATTACTATTGGCGTTGCTGAGACAACGCGAAAGCGAACCAGGCCATCCGCCAGGCGCGTACAAACCGCTTGAAAAAGGGGAGCCCGAAGGGCTAACCAAGAGAGCGTGGCCGGAAAACGGGCGTTCCTTCCGAAACCCTTGCAGGGTGCAACCGCCGGATGGGGATAATGTATCTCATGAAGCGCCAATTGTTGAACAGAAAAGCCCCGGGAGAATTCCCGGGGCTTTTCTGCGTCTATGCTTCTGCTGTGGGGCGATAAGAGAATATGACAGCCTGGAATATAGTGTGGGGTCTCCTGTGCTGGATATCAAAGGTGCAGCCTTCTTGCCCGTTCTCGCCACCCACCTGAAAACTTTTTGGAATTTCCTTTTAAATAACGCGTATCTGATATTACTGAGAGATATATCGTGTTAACAAAGTTTACATTGTAAACTTTGTTAACATTGCCTGCAAAGCCAAACCATTGCTGGTTTAACGCCATGTTATACGGTTCAGGTGTAAACTTTGTTTACATCACGCTATGGCCTTTTTGATGCCTTGAAATACGTAACATCCTATAATTTATAGAGTAATTATTTTTCGGGTATGTTTATTGCTATGTAATACTGTTAGCTTATTGAGGCCGGGAGAAGTCGATGGATGGAATAAATCTTATCAGCAATAGTGAAATCAGGGCGGTGTTACGGCGGCGCAGGCTGGAATTATCGCTTTCGCAGGAAGCGCTCGCGTCCAGGGGGGATGTTTCCTATCAGCAATTGCAGCATTATGAAAACGGCAATGACCGGCTTAATGTTGAGAAACTCCGGCTAATCGCCTGATTCGGCAACAAGGCAAAGGCTCCGTCTTGATGTCTGTCGGTTTCACTCAGAGCCACTGAAAGAAGGATAGAATATGAAAAACTATTATCTGGTTTTGGGGGTTTTGGGTTTGTTTTTTATTATCGGGTGTAGCTTTTTGTCCTGTAACACCTTATTTGGAAAAGATTTGAATAGAGAACAATCTTTGAAATTATTGAAAACTCAAAATATTGTTGGTGTTACAAGAGATCTGCAAATAAGCGAGCAGAGAAGACATTGATGTTTGCAGGCGTCTCACGTCTCACAGCCAACGTCTCACTTCTAATATCTAGTGCTTTTTGCATCTCGCTTCTGACTTTCCACCTACCGGGCCGATACCGAGGCGCATGGGACGGTTAACCGGGTGAGGGAGAGCGGGGGCAGATGGTTCAATTTATTCCGCGTCAAGGGCAGACCCCGCTGTCTTTCCGAACGGTAAGCCAAGTCCCGATGGAAAGAGAACAATCAGCGACGCTCTGATTACTCTGAAAAAAGTCGTTAGACTTGTGTATTGGTAGTACCAGCGCGGGTTACCCGGCTGACGCCTATTGTTGTTGGGTGTAGAGCAAAACATATTTATTTCAAGCAGGGGTTAAAATCAAAGAACAGCTCCGCGACCCGACTTGACGGTGGGAAGGGGGTGCTGTAACTCTAATGTCCAGGTATAAAGGAGAAATTATGAGAAAATCCGGCAGCAGCTTTCTACAGAGGTTTTTGTTTGTGGCAATTATGACACTAACCGGATGTGCAAACAATCAACAGGGGTATCAAAAGGCATTTGATAGTCAACATTCACTTACACAAAATCAGTGCGCCTTAACGCAGTCGAGTGATTGTATTTTCAATATTGTAAAACAAACTTTTGTTCAACAAGGCTTCACCATTGAAAGCGCAGACTTAAAGTCAGGCATAATAAAAGCTGTACGAAATATGGAGGAAAAGGAAAACCCCGAAATTTCATACAATATTCATGCATCAGCAGATATTTCGGAAGTAGCAGGTGCCGAAACAACTGTCTCTTTGGCTGCAAGCCAGCAGACAATTCTCCACCGCGCCACTACTACCTGGTGGCACCTTCTTTGGATCATACCGATTATACCTACGGGAACCGAATATCAAACCTTGGTGATCAAGGAAGGAAATATTACTGAACCAGGTTTTTATACTGATTTTTTTAATTCTTTGAAAATTGCAGTGACGAAGTATGAATTGGCCGTAAAGGCTGCTGCTGCAAAGGCCGCTGAAAAAGCAGAGGCAGAAAGAGTTGCTGCTGAAAAAGCAGCGAAGATAAAAGCAGAAGCGGAGGCAATAGCTGCTGCCGAAAAAGAAGAGGCGGAAAGGGTCCTTGCTGAGAAAGTCGCTAAATTGAAAGCAGAGGCAGAGGCAAAAACTGCGGCCGAAAAAGCAGAAGTTGACAGAATAGCCGCAGAAAAAACTACTGTCGAGAAACTGGCAACTGAGAAACTGATAGCCGAGAAGGGGCCGCTGCAATAGAAGCCGCTCTATGTACGGAGATGGTAATCACTTGACAGTCCAACCCTGAAAGGGGAAAGAATCTGGCGTCCTGAGAGGTTAATTCATTCTTTTAAAAACTCTTAGCCGAAAAACTTCCGGAACAGCCCTTTTTTGTCTGCCTCGCGCTTCTCCTCGATCAGGTGCAGACCCTTGCCGGCTAACGGTTCCTTCGGATTGAGCTTCAGCGCCTTCTGGAATTCCCCTTCGGCCAGGCCGTCGCGTCCCTCTTCGAGCAGCATCCAGCCGCGATAGGCAAAGGCCTCGGCACACTTGCCGTTCTGGAGCGATTTCCCGAGCAGCAACCTGGCCTTGTCGAGGGCGGCCCGGGAGTTCCTGTTGGCAGGGTTCTTGTAGATGGCCCAGGCAAGCAGAGCGCAGTGCCTCGGGTTGGCCGGTTCAAGGGTGTAAGCTTCTTTCAGGGCCTTTTCTGCGTTCTCAAACTCTCCCATCTGGAGAAAGGCATTGCCCGATTCGAACTGGATGCGCGCTTGGAGGCGGTCGTCCTGTTTCCCGTCAATTCCGAGCGTCATTTCGGAATTGAGCATTTCATCGTAGCGTTCCTTGGCAACCACGCTGGAAAGGGTGCTGTAGGCGTTGGCGTAACGGGAGAGGACCTCTTGGGCCAGGGTCATGGTCGCCCCGGCGAGCTCCATGAACTTTTCCGGCGAGTAGTGGCGGGTTTTTTCGAAGTAGGCCTCCTTGAGGGCGTTGAAGCTGAAACTGGCCGGGGAAAGCCCGAAAATCTCGTAGTAGTTTTTGTCCTTGGTGGCGGCAAAATCGCGCTGGACCGCCTGTTCGAAGCCGATCTCGTCGCTGGACAGGGGCGCCGCCATCCCCTCCTGGCCCATGGCCAGTTCCATGTTGCCGGAAATCTCCTCCACCAGGTCGTAAAAATCCACCGCCGCCTCTGCCGGTTCCGGCAAATCTTCCAGGGGGCGGTTGAAGAGGTTCTTAACGAGAAAGTCGGGGGCGGCCTCGGCATGCGGCCCGGCATGGAACCCGATCATTCCCAGGGCATGGAGAAAATGGAAGAATACCGCCCCTCCTCCGGCGCCATCACCCTGTGGGAAAATCTCCCGCAGGCTCCTCTCGCCGTTGACCAGGTCGAGGAGATCGATGTCCTCCCGGCGCAGGGTCGTCAGGTTTATGCGCCGGTAGAAGAGGGTGGTGCGGACCGGATAGAGGTGGGCGAAGCGGGCGAGAAAGGTGTCACTTGTGAAGCGTGAGGCATGAGTCTTTGTCGTTTCATACATCAGGTGCGGCAGGGAGAGGGGTACCAGAGGGGGAGGGGCTTCCGGATGGCCGGCGGTAAATTCGGCCGCTGCAGGTGCCGCCAGGGCATCCATGAGACTCTTTGCCAGGAAGAGCCGGGATTCATCCAGGAGTTCTTCGTAGGTCAAAAGCCCTGTCTGGGTGAGGAATATCCGCTCCTCGCCGCATGCGACAAAATGCCTGAGGTCGCTCAGGCCGATTTTTCCCCGGTCCACCAGGTAAGCGGGAAAATCCTCCCTTTTGCGTGACAGGAAAGAAAAGGGTTCGCCATTGATGAAACAGACCAGCGGGCCGCCGTTGATGGCGAGAAGGCCCCTCGCGCCTCTCGTGTAGATATCCACGAGCAGGTCGAAGAGAGCGGGCTTCCTCAGCCGGGGCAATTCACCCAGGGCTTTCCTGACGGTTTCCAGGAAAAGGTCCTGGGTGAACGGTTTTTCCAGGTAGTGGCGCACCCCCAGCCTGTGGGCGGCCTCGACGTAGTGTGGCCCCTTGTAGGCGCCGGTCATGATGATTACCGGAAGTGCGGCAAAGCTAGGGAATTTGCGGAGCTTCTGGAGGAGATCGCCGCCGCTCATGACCGGGAGCTTCAGGTCGAGCACGAGGAGGTCGATCCGGTCGCCGGAAAGTACCTGCAATGCTTCGAGGCCGGTTTTTGCCGTAACCACGTCGAGTCCCTGCCCGGCGAGAAACCTCTTCAGCACCAGGGCAAGCGATTCGTTGTCTTCTGCCAGCAAGACTCGGGGGGCCACGGATTCTCCCGTTACATCCTATCTGAGGTATTTGCGGACGGCCCGGTTGTGCTCCTCCAGCGATCCGGAGAAGAAATGGGAGCCGTCCTTTTTGGCCACGAAATAGAGGTAGGCCGTGGAGGCCGGTGCCAGGACCGCCTCGATTGCCTCGCTCCCCGGGTTTCCGATGGGACCCGGCGGGAGCCCCCGTATTAGGTAAGTGTTGTACGGGGAGCGGCGCATGATATCCTGCTTCGACACCTTGCCGGTAAAGGCCCTGACCCCGTAAACGGCAGTCGGGTCGCTCTGGAGCGGCATCCCCCTGTTCAGGCGGTTCCTGAAAACAGAGGCGACCAGCGGCCGCTCCGCCGGGATGGCCGCCTCCTTCTCGATGATGGAGGCAAGGGTAACTACCGCGCTTCTGGATGTGCCGAGCGCCTTGACCCGGTCGGCGAACTTCTCGACATAGACCTTGTCGAACTGCCCCACCATCATCCGGATGAGGGCGCCTTCATCTATCCGGGGGGGGATGGAGTAGGTAGAGGGGAAGAGATAGCCTTCCACGCTCTTCCCGTCGATGCCGAGTTCATTCAGGAGCGGACGGTTGAAGCACTGCTTCAGGAAGGCATCTTTCTTGAAGATTCCCCGGCTGTCCAGAAGTTCGGCGACCTGGAAGATCGAATACCCTTCCGGGACGGCGAACCGGTAGACGAACACTTCCCCCGCCACCATCCGGCGGAGTATCTCCATGGGGGGGAGCCCGTCGCTGAACTGGTAGCTCCCCGCCTTGGCCCTGGCGTCGGCGCCCCGGAACCGTGCATAGACAACGAAAAGCCGGGCGCTGGAGATAACACCCGAGCTTTCCAGGTCGCCCGCAAACTTCCTGAAGGATGATCCTTCCGTAAAGTCGAAGACCCGTATATTTTTGCCGTCACCCGCCGGCCTCGTGAGGAATCTGCCGAATCCGGCAAGCAGGAGCACCACCAGGAGAGCGCAGGCCAATGCCGGCAGCAGCTTTTTTTTCTTCAGGTTGATGAGCATGCCATGGGGTCGGAAGCCGGATGATTTCCGGCTGGAATTTCCTCGTAAATAAGGGATAATTGAACTATCTCTAGGCTATATTGAAATTTATGTCAAGACCAAATCCCCTTTCTTGACAAGGTTCATGTATACTGCTACAAAGAATCACGGCCGGACTGTCCGGGTCCGCACAAGCCCCGAAGAGAGGTTTCCGCGCCAACCCCGGCTGACCGGATACCATGATTGCCAGGTACGGGATTCTCCCTTCCTGACCAGCCTGCTAACAGGTTGTTGAGAAACGTCAAGAGGACCCAAAGGGCCTAAAGAGGCAGGGATGCAAGGCGCAAGCGAGCGAAAAGCCGAGGCGTACACCCTGTACGTTGAGGTTTTGAGCGAGCGGCAACGCCGCAGACCGGCCCCGCGATAGTTTTTCAACTGCCTTGCTAAAGGAGCTTACCATAATGAAACCGAGCATAGCTGTGGTGCTGATGGGCGGAGTTCTGTTCGTGGGGATGGCTTTAC
>JBGPCQ010000034.1:0-22760 GCA_041481895.1 Geobacteraceae bacterium
AGAATGAACTGCTCGCGGTGTTGAAGTCCTGCAGGGAGGGGCTTGCCGAACGGTTCGGGGTGACCGACCTGGCGGTGTTCGGCTCGTATGCCAGGGAGCAGCAGAAAAAGCGCAGCGACGTCGACATCTTCGTGGAACTCGACAAGGCCCACAAGACCTTCGACAACTACATGGAGCTGGAGTTTTACCTTGGCCGCATCGTCGGGGGAAAGGTGGACCTGGTCATCAAGGACTCCGTCAGGGAGGAGCTCAAGACGAAAATATTTCGCGAGGCGGTCCATGTCTGAGCGGGACTGGCGCCTCTTCCTCAAGGATATCCGCGACTGCGCGGCACGGGAATCCCGACAAAACGACGAAAACGAATCCTGCCTGAAACAGAGATGAGGTGCCACCATGCTCGAACGTAACAATCCACTAATTCATCAAGCAACTGCTCTTTCCCCCCTTGAAAGGCTCCAGTTGGTAGACTATATTCTTGAATCGCTGGATATGCCGGACAAGGAGATCGAGAAACTCTGGGCCGATGAAGCATCACGACGCTGGGAAGGGTATAGGGCGGGGGAAATCAAAACCGTCTCTGCCGCGGAAGTGTTCGAGAAGTACAAACCATGAACATTCGTTTTCTTGAACCCGCCCGGAACGAGCTTGATGACGCGATTTCCTGGTATGAGACAGAGCAGGAAAATCTCGGGCGGGTTTTTCTTGAGGAAGTTCGATTTGCTTTGAAACGGATTACCACCTTTCCTGAAAGCTGTGCGAATATTGCGCCCGGGTTGCGGCGCTGCATAACAAGAAGGTTCCCCTATATGCTGGTTTACGGCATCGATAACGAGACCGTTATAATCGTTGCTGTTGCCCATTTGCATCGTAAACCGATGTACTGGCATGACCGATAGCCCTGAAAATAAAAAGGGACAGTCTGCTTTTCCAGATGCTTCTAATGCTCCCATCCACTAACCCGACAAAATCCCCCCTTTCCCGAAAACCCGGAGTAACAGTAGGGAATTCCGCCTGGTCGCAGAGCATTTCCCCCCTGTCCTTAATTCACGAATCGTCGGGTCAGACGAGGCGGTTCAGGCCAGGGAAAGCAGGCACACGCACTGAAACAGTGGAATCGATCTTCCACCCATGCTATAAAGATACGACATTCAATCCCGGGAGGATATGTTCGCCATGTTAAACGCCACCATAGCCAGGGCCCTCAATGCTCACCTCAACAAGGAACTTTTTTCCGCCAACCTCTACCTCAACATGTCCGCTGCCGCTGCCGGCATGGGATTCAAGGGTACAGCCACCTGGTTCATGGTCCAGTACCAGGAAGAGATGGCCCATTTCATGAAATTCTATGCCTATATCAACAGCCAGGGAGAGCAGGCGGTGGTGAAGGAGATGGCCGCACCCTCCTCATCGTTCGCCTCGCTGCTTGTCATGTTCGAGAAGACCCTGGAGCATGAGCAGTCCATCACCAGGTGGATCGATGAGCTTGCCGAGCTTGCCGTCGGCGAGAAGGACCATGCCACCCAGATATTCCTGCAGTGGTTCATCACGGAACAGATCGAGGAAGAGGAGAACGACCGGGAGATCATCGCCAAGCTGAAGCTTATGGGCGACAACGGCTACGGCCTTCTCATGCTCGACAGCGAACTCGGGAAGCGGGTATTCACGCCGCCGGCGGCGGCCTGACCATGAAAGTCCGGTTCTGTGACCAGAACAAAGGAAAGGGAAAGGTCCTGCGTCGCCTGCAGGAAGAGCACCCCGGCATCGACGCCAAAATCAAGAAGTGCCTCGGGATCTGCGGACCATGCGCCGAACAGCCCGTCGCCCTGGTCGGCGGCAAAAAGGTGAAGGGGAGGGATGGCGACGATCTCTATCGACGCATCGCAGCGGCATTGGCATCACCGCGTCCCATGACCGACCCTGCCTGCGATTTTTACTGCGGCAGGATCCTGACCGGGCAACTGTCCGTTCCGGTCTATTTCGAGAACGACCGGGTCTTCGCCTTCCATCACACCAACCCCCTCTGGGAAAACCACGTCGTCCTTCTCCCCAAAAAGCACATCGAATCCCTCCTCACCCTCGAAGAGGCCGACAACGACCTGCTGCTGGAGCTGATGCGGACGGCCAGAATGATCGCCGGGGATTTCATGGCCCGTTTCGGCGCCGCCCGCGTCTACACCAACCTGGGGGACTACCAGTCCGCCAAGCACCTCCACTGGCATATCGGCGCAGGCCCGCAACTGCGGCCGTACTGATTCCCTTCGGCAACGGGAGCAGGTTCCCAGGTTCAAGGGCTTTTGCTAAGCCACAGATAAAGGCGGAAAAAGCGGAAACGGCAGACAAACTTCGGAAAGGTACGGAAGGATTCTGAATAACTCCAGGCCAGCCCGCGCCAGGCGGACCTTGGCAATAAGGAAGAAATCGACCGATGCATCAATTGAAATATCTTGCAGGCTATCCCCGACAGGTGACGAGCCGGATCTGCGACATGATCGCTGAAAACAGGCTGGGGAGCCACCTCCTGAACAAATATCCCGCGCCCCACGAGATCAGGACAGACAGGGCTCTCTACGAATACACCGTCGGCATCAAGAACGAATTCCTCCGCACCTCCGAACCGCTCAGCAAGGTAGCGTACGACGGGAAGATCCACGTGATCAACAATGCACTGGGGACCCACACCTTTGTCTCCCGTGTCCAGGGGGGGAAACTGAAGGCCAAGCGCGAGATCAGGATTGCTGCGGTATTCAGGCAGGCGTCCCCCGGATTCCTGCGAATGATCGTCGTTCACGAACTGGCACACCTGAAGGAGAAGGAACATACCAAGTCGTTTTACCAGCTGTGCGAACACATGGAACCAGACTACCATCAGCTCGAATTCGACATGCGGCTCTTTATCACGCACGTGGAGCTGTCCGGGCCGCTCTACGGGGCCGCCTGAAAATAGAAACAGGCTGCTATCATAGTGATTACCAGCAGCCTGTCCCCGTTTTCCTGCTGTAAAAAGTTGATACATGTTATCTATCAATTTGCAGGTATTATTTCACCGATTCTATCCTGAGATTTGTTGGTGGCGAAGGCTTCAATGAGTTGAGCTGTTTTGCCTGCCCGGAATCCCGGCTGACCATCAATGATGACTCGTCTACAGCTTCAAATGCAGAGCCGGTAACGCTTCCAAGTTCGTGAAGAACTCCATTGTCCCACCCCGGATCGGGTGCTCCGGATATGTACCATGAAGAGCCGTTGTCAGCCAGGATCATGCCGTATTTTTTAAGCGCTGTAAGGATGACTTTGGTGTCTTTGGAAAAGGTTGATATGTCATAATTTGCCTTTAAGCGGAAACGCTGCCCCATGGGCGGATACTGCTGCCCTGTCAGACTTGAGGCTCCATGTCGGGCGGGCCAGATAAAAGTATTTCGGGTTTGCGGTGCAGTAAAGCGCACGGCATGCTTGATCTCACCCGCTGCCACCTCGTCATATCTCACCAGTCCCGGAAGGATGGGAAGTCCGGCTGCGTCTGCGGAGGTCCAGGTCGATGGTCGCAGGGTATGAGAGTTCAGGTTGAAAATCGCTCCCGACCCGGCCTGCCAGGTGCCGTTGGCCTGTGGATAGGCCGAATAAAGCTCATAAAGGATGCAATTGTCTTTATCCACTGTCAGTACATGCCTGTCTCCTGTGGACTGGGAACCTCCCTCGATAATTGCATCAGGCGGGATCGGGTAAGGCCCCGGATCGCTTTCGTCAGCGTAATCAAAGGTGATGCCGATTTTTGCCTGCGAGCCGCCCACCGCACTATAGGGAATACCTATGGGACCGCCATCCCATAAGCCTGAACCGAAGTCGGCATGAAGGCCCTTACCTGACCCGATGGTTGCGATATAGCTTTGCGAACCGGAGTCTACGGGCAGGGTGTCAATGGGTGTGTTCCAGACATTGTCAACGGGAAAAACAGCACATCCGGCAATGGACGGAGCTGCGAAAGCGTCGCCAACAAGAGCTGAAGTGATAATAAGCATTCCGAAAAGGCAGAGATAATCTTTGATCGTTTTAAACACGCGGGAACTGTACATACGATCTCCCTCCAGATTATTATCACCAACGATATCAATTGACATAATCATGTAAATGGACATTATAGTTGTGACGGGCATCACAATACAGGCAATATTAGAGGGGGGAAAAGGGGGCAGGCATTGAAAAGAGAATTATAAAACCATTAAGCCATGACGGTGCTTTTATCACATAAAAAAACAGAGCTCGATTCGTACGCACCAATCATTCCGTGCGCCTCTTCCGCAGCCACAACTTTATACACAGATAGGGGCAGAGAAAAAATACCAGGTTGATTATCTTCAAAAATGCCATTCCGCAATAATTTATCAAATCGAACTCATGCCTGCTGATAGCGAACCACTTTGTATTAAGCCCATACAGGCAGTCCGGTGCGAATAGAAAGATGACAAACCACAACAACAGGACGGCATAACTGATAAGGAATGAACCGCCAAGTATCGTAGCCAGTCCCTCAAAAGTAATAGTATTTCGTTGTCCGTCGTTCATAGTAATTTCCTCTTTGAAATCGAGTTTTTTATTTTCCGGACATAGCATCCTGCTTATAGTATATCACCTGAACATCCGGATATTTCAAAAATCAATATAAGTTATTGAAACAGGGAGGCATAAGGAGAGGGAGGGCAGAGAGTCAGGTCGACACTATAAGGTAATTGTGTTATGGACAGACAGGGACATTCCCCACATTTTCTCAAAACAGGGGAGTGTTTGATTTGATAAGTCAGAGTTGTTCCCCACCGCTATGGTTTTTGTTTTCGAGAAAAACTTCTATGCTTACTACTAAACGACCCCCAGCGAAACATCAGCCCAAAGGGCTTACGATCCTTCACGAAGACAAGGATATCATCGTGGTGGAAAAACCGTGCGGCCTCTTGACGATGGGGACGGACCGGGACAAGTCGAGAACTGTCCATACCATACTCAACGAGTATGTCCGCAAGGGGGATCCCCGCTCACGGAACCGGATCTACATCGTTCATCGCCTGGACCGCGAGACCTCCGGCATCCTGATCTTTGCCAAGAGCGAACCGGCCAAGATCTTTCTGCAGGCGCACTGGCAGGAGACCGACAAGCGCTACATTACGGTCGTATATGGCCCGGTTACGCCGAAAGCGGGGACGATCAGCAGCTACCTGGCCGAGAACAGCGCTTTTACGGTCTATTCCACCCCTGACCCGGCACTGGGGAAGCTGTCCCATACGGAGTATACGGTCCTGAAAGAGACCAAAGGGTTCAGCCTGCTGGAAATCCGCCTGCTCACCGGCCGCAAACACCAGATACGGGTGCACCTGTCGGAAAAGGGACACCCCGTTGTGGGGGACAGAAAATACGGCAAGGGGAACGATGTCTATGGCAACTTGGCACTGCATGCCAGATCGATCTCTTTCACCCACCCGGTCAGCGGCAAACGGCTGACCTTTGAAACCGGCATCCCTGATTTTTTTGTCCGCCTGGTAGGTAAAATAGAAGGGGGAAACTAGGAGAGGAAAGGGAACAGACAACTTTTCAAGAGACAGTCAACATTCCTTCTCGACGCTTACCCGGTTGAAGAGGCCCATTCCCACCGAATTCCCATTACATCCCTCATTGTCTCCAGCAATTCATCCGGGCGAAAGGGTTTGGTCAAAACCTTTGATATCCCGATTTCCATTGCCTGACGGGTGATTTTCGGCGAAATTCCGCCGGTGTCCATGATGATGGGCATCTGAGGTGCTATCTCCAGGCCTTTTCTGGACAGTTCGAGACCGTTCAGCCCAGGCATATTGAAATCGGTGATCATCAGGGAAAAGGTTCGTTCCCTTATCTTCTCAAGGGCTTCTTCTCCGCTCGTTACACAGTGGGCCACGAGCCCTTCACGTTCCAGAATGCGCTTGACCAGCTCCAGCATTTTAAGGTCATCGTCTACAACCAGTATGTCTTTCATCTGCTTCTCCTCCGTTAACCTGTTATCGAGTAGTTAAGAGAAAGAATCAGTCGCTAGAGGCTGCAACTATCCTGACACGCGGTGTGGGCTCTGCGTATCGTCCGGTGCACTGTTCCGCTATTAGAGTTCGTTTCCGCAGAAACGGCTCCCTTATCGTGGGATCCGGGGACCAAAGCAGAGGCCTCCGTGGTGCCGGTATCCCCGTTGACTACAGTGTAAATCCCCTGGTCGGCCATACCGGCGCCGCCAAGACCTGCGAACAATGCGGCCGTTACAATGGCGTCCGGCGTGTTATGGTCGCTGACTTGCTCATTCGAAGCTCCGTAGACAAGCGAGCTGCTGATAAAAATAAAAACACTCAGAATTACTATGCATATAAGACAAGCCTGCTGTGCCTTGAAACTTTTCATAAAATATCCTTTCTAAAATTTACTAAAGTCACGATTGTTCACTACTGACCTTCACCTGCGTTTATCTCCTGGTGTTATAATGCAATGTTGCATATAGCCAGCCAATATCCTGATTAAAATAAGAAGTCTGGATTCCTCCTTTAATAACAAGGCATTACGTTAACAGAAAGAAGATCGGAGCAGTATGAAATGATTCGTTTAGCCTCAATATGTTGTGGGGGCCTCAACATATTGAGGGGTACTTTGAGGGGTGGGGTAAAGGGAGAACACTTCCCTTTGTTATAATTGTTTCGACTTCCAGCCCCTGCCCTTTCCCTGCTCCCTCGCAAGCAATTGATTTCCCCGATACTTCCTGTATACTGGCGACAACGAATCTACCCAGGGAATCCTCACTCCATGCCCCGCTTCGTCGTCCACGAACATCACGCCACCCACCTCCACTGGGACTTCCGCCTGGAATTCGGAGGTGTTCTCAAATCCTGGGCCGTCCCCAAGGGGCCATCCATGGACCCCGCCGACAAGCGCCTCGCCATCCGGGTGGAGGACCATCCGCTTGAGTATGGCCGCTTCGAAGGGGTAATTCCCGAAGGGGAGTATGGCGCGGGGGAGGTGCATATCTGGGACGAGGGGAACTACGAGCCGCTGGACGGTTTTGCAGGGGGGTTGGCGGCCGGGGCCATCAGGTTCTGCCTTCACGGCAGGAAGCTTGCCGGCGAGTTTTCCCTGGTCCGCCTGAAGAAGGGGACGGGGAAAGAATGGCTCCTTATCAAGAAGAAGGGGTAAAGGCTACATTGTCAGTGGGGCAGGCTCCTGGAAATATATTTTATCCGCTATCTGACCAAGGCTGGTCCGGCGCAAGCCGACCGGCCGGGAAAGCTCCCCGACCGGGGGCACATCTCATCACGCAGGGAAAGGAGCCGCTATGGCATCAGGAAGACGATCGTGGAGAAATACGCTGTTCGTGGGAGGGTGTGTCGGCATGCTGTCCTGCTGCCTGCTGGTATCGGGCTGTGAGAAACCGCCCTCGGGGGAAAAGAAGGCGGAGCAGCAGGCACCGGAGAACCTGACGACGCGGATGACGTTCCAGGAGCTGTTCGATGTGAACGGCAACATGGTGACGCCGAAGAAGATCATCAAGGTCGGCCCGACCACCATGACTCCCGACGTCCCGTTCGAGGTCCAGGTCATGAGGATCGACAATGCGCCCTTCGCGGACTACATCGGACGCGATGCCGAGGTCAAGAAGGAGCAGGACATCTACCGGATCATCCGCTTCTATTGATATGTTACGCCATTTCAAGAGAAAGTGAATTTAAGGGTCAGCCCCTGAAACGAGACATTGCCATACTGTCAATCGCCTGACTTCGATGTCTTCTCGAAGCCAGCCACAAACCCGCAACTAAATCCCCCTGCTGCTGAAAACCGGCAGCAGAGGAGACAACTACAAACGATGACCGATCCCACCCTGTGCCGCCTATGAACTGGAACGTATACATCATCCTCTGCTCCGACGACTCGTTGTATACGGGGATCACCACCGACGTTGACAGGCGGTTCGCCCAGCATGGGGAGGGGCGCGGCGCCAGGTATTTCCGCGGGCGTCAGCCGACACGGCTGGTCTACCTGGAGAGCGGACATACCCGCAGCAGTGCGGGGAAGAGAGAGGCGGAGATCAAGGGCATGACGCGTGCCGGGAAAAGAGCGCTGGCCTCTTCGGAGGGGTACGCTCTTTTCACCGATGTCAGCCTCAACCCGCAGCGAAAGTGCGGGGTAGGCGCGTATTGTGCCGTTCCGGTTTCATTTCTGGCAGTCCCGCCCGACAGCATTGATCGAACGGCGATAGCCGAACGGCTGGTGGTGCGGAGGGTTGAAGATACTTCTTCGACAAAGCTTGAAGTCCAGACGGTAGTCTGGGCGCTCGAAGCGTATACGAATGAATTGCACCGGCCGGGAACCGGGAAACTCCGGGTATATTCGGATTCTCAGTGTGTTGCGGGCCTCCCGGGAAGGAGAGCCGGCCTGGAGGGGAGGGGCTTTCTGTCGAAGAGTACGCATCGGCCGCTCTTGCACGCCGACCTTTATCGCAGATTTTACGAGCTGGCCGACGAGCTCGGATGTGAGGTCGTTAAGGTGGCGGGGCATGCCCGCTCGCGCTCCCACGATACCGTGCATCGTGTTTTTTCATGGGTTGACAAGGAAGCAAGAAAAGAGTTGGCGCTCTGGATCGACGAATTGGCATGAGAGGCAGCTCTCATTGAAAACCAATCCCGCACCGGCCACGCATTCCATTTCATCAGCGGTGCTTCCCGCGCTGCGGGCGTTTGCCCGGCCCGGACTGTTTTTTGCGCTGAGGAGCAGCCGTTTCAACGAGCGGCCGAGGGGGCTCGCCGCGGCGCGCTGAAACGAGGAGCGCCCGGCCGATGCCGGCAAGGGAGAGCAGTGCACAGACCCAGCCGATCCAGTCTCCCAACAGCGCATAGACCGTGCGGCCCTGCATCATCGGGACCCGGTCAACCAGCGCTTCCCTGGTCCAGATTCCGCTGCGTGTGACGATGCGCCCGACCGGGTCCACGAAGGCGGATATGCCGGTGTTGGTGGAGCGCACCAGGGAGCGGCGGTGCTCAATGGAGCGGAAGCTCGCCAAGGCAAGGTGCTCCATCGGTTCGGTCGATTTGCCGTACCAGGAGTCGTTGGTCAGGTTGAACAGCGCATCAGGAATGCGCCGGTCGTGCCCGCCCCGCATCAGGGAGCGGACCTGCCCGGGAAAGATGTCCTCGTAGCAGATGTTCACCGATAGCAGGTGCTTTCCGAGCGGAAGCGGCTCACGGCTCTCCCCGGCCCGGAACCTGCCCGGGAAGGGCGCCAGCGAATAGAGCGCCGGGAATGTCTCGCCAAACGGGATGAACTCACCGAAGGGGACCAGCACCATCTTGTCGTAAGTGCCGAGAATCCGGCCGGCACCGTCCGTGAGCAGGGCGGAGTTATGGGTGGGGGGCGCACTGTTCTCCCCGAGTTGCAGGAGTGCGCCGAACAGGGTGGGTGTGTGCGTGTCACCGAGCGCTCCGGACGGCAGGCTTCCCTCGCGAGACATCAGCCTGACGCGGAGGACGCCTTCGGGCCAGACGATCAGATCGAGGGGGTGGCTGGCGGCAAGCACCCGGGACATCTCCTGGTGCTCGCGGAGCAGGCTTTCAGGGTCCTGGCGCTTGTCACCCGCGCCGCGGTTGGTCTGAATCAGCCCGATGGTCAGATTTTCGGCAGCCGCGGCCTGCCGATCCACGGCGCGGATGCGAACCTGGCCGTAGATCAGCACCGAGGCAAGAACCGCCGCAAAGATCAGCAGCAGGCGGGTGGCGGTCCGCCGGTACTCGAACCACTGTTCAAGTGCCGCAAAGACCGTGGAATTGATGTACACGACGATAAAAGTGACCCCGAGGATGCCGGTCAGATCCGCGATCTGGGTCACGAGGGAGAGCTTGTACTGGCTGGCGCCGAGGTAGTTCGGGAATATTTCGGGCCAGAACTTCTCCAGCGCAGTCCAGACCACCGGGGAAACCCAGGCCACGTTCCAGCCGGTATCGCGGGAGATCAGCCGCGTGCCCCACGCCCAGGCGGCGAATACGATGCCGTTGGCCGCGGCCAGCAGCAGAAGACCGAGGGCGGCGAGCGGCCAGGGCATCCCCGCGAACTGCCGGAACATCTGGATGGCCCAGAAGAAGCCGCCGATGTTCATTACGATGCCGGCGAGCCAGCCGATGCAGAAGGCCCGGCCGGGGCGCTGATCCCGTATCGCCCAGAGGACCGGTACGAGATAGATCCATTCGAGGTAGAATTGGTCAAAGCCGGCGTAGCCCAGAAATGCGAGAATGCCGCCCGTTATCGCGGCAATCCAGGGCAGTGCTGTTTTCATGGGATGGCTCGATGGCACGGTTTGTCCTTGGTTTCGCTGCACGGTCGATTCCAAACCAATATTGCCACGCAGTTCCCATAATGCAAGCAGTATTTACTGTATCCGCTAAGGCTCCCCGGTTTTGGGGAATTCGGGGGACATACTCCATAATTGCTTGTCAATAAGACATCTGCGCCCCTTTCCCCCTGCTTTTCCTCTGGTTGACAACAGGTATCGATAGGTATATCGTTTTACGATAATAAGAGTCGCCGTCCCTGGCAATGATGGCCGCGCGGATGAGCCTGGAGCTGCCGCTTCCCATGGCCGACAGCATCGTTCTGGCGACGGCCCGGCTTCATGATGCGAGCCTCTGGACCCAGGATGAGCATTTCCGCAGCCTCCCCGGGGTGCACTATTTCCCAAAACGTTAACATTCCCATCGAAGAGAGCCTGATCGACGAAAACATGAAAACGGAGCTGCACGGTCAATGATGGAAGAGATCATAAGGATAGAAACAGCCGATGAGCAGGGGAAGCTGCCGGAAGAGGACGGGATAGAAATACCCTTCGACAGGATAAACCCGGATACACTGCGGAACATGCTGTCGGAGTTTGTCACCAGGGAATGGGCCGATGAGGAATGCACCCTGGAAAGCAGGATCGAACAGGTCGTGCGCCAGCTGCGGGAGCGTAAAGCTAAAGTAATGTATGATTTCAGAACGGATACCTGGAATATTGTCGAGTGCCGATCTTCGGCCCCGTTACCGGGAAGGGAACGCGCATGAAACTGGCAGGGGCGCCCAAACTGGTTGTCTGGGCAGAGAAGGTGAGAAAGGATCGACTGAAGGTTTGGCAGGAGACCTCTCCGGAAATCTTTAAGGCCATTGAATCCATAGTGACCCGGGAGACACGTGCCGACTGGTGGATAGCCTATAAGGATAAGGGGCTGGACGTGGTCTGTAAGCACCTGCTTGGGGGGAATCTGCAGCGGCCGTCTGCTGCCCGGCGGAAGAAAGCGGATACCGGGAAAGGCTGATCCGCGTGCAATCCCACAGGTTCCCGGGACGATACTGAAGAGAAATGAAAATGGCCTGCGGAGCAGGCCATTTAAGGATGTACGGTGTAATCAGGGGATTTTTACTTGATTTGTCCTCGGATCTCCCCGCCTGGGTTGGCGTCGGTGTGAACATTGACGTAGGCATCGCCCGCTTTGATAATCTGTACCAGATCTTCGAGCGATTTCCCCATGAGGTCGCCCGTCAGTTCAGCAGCCGTAAGGGTCCCCATGGCCAGGTCCCCGCTGAAGTTACCTTCCTTTTTCGGCCCGGTAAAGAGATTTGCCAGCGGCGGACCGCTCTTCCCCTTCATGCCGCGGTGGATGTGGGCAGCGGTGGTATTCAGGATGTTCTTCACGTGCAGCGTGTAGCTCAATGCCTTGCCATCGCTGCTCAGCTTGAACTTGACTTCCCCTTTGGCCTTTGTCGTGACGCTCGGCACCTGGTCATTCCCCGTAAGTTTGGCTTTGAAACTCTTTTCAGCGGCGAATCCGACCGAGACTGACAACATGGTGGCTAGAATCACGAACAATAACAGTTTTACCTTACCCATGTGCATTCCTCCGTTTCCTTCAGTTAGTTGGTTGACCTGATACTAAATAAAGCACAGTTTCTGAGGATTGCAAGGCGTGAGGACGCAATCAGGCTGAAATATCAAGGAGACCGATCACCCATGGCTATGCCGTCAACTATCCACCGCGCCACCATCCATCTCTCCCACGTGGACCGCGGCATCTACGAAACACTCCAGGCCACCCTGGCCCGGCACCCGTCGGAAACGGCGGAGAGGCTGGTGCTGCGCCTTTTGGCATATGCCGTCATCTACGGGCCGGAACTCGCCTTTACCAGGGGGGTCGGCGCCGCAGACGAGCCCGACCTCTGGATCAAGGGACCCGATGACCGGGTGGCGCTCTGGATCGAGGTGGGAACGCCGGAACCGGAGCGGCTGCTCAAGGCGGCCCGCCATGCGCGGAGGGTGGTGCTCCTGGCCGGTGGTCCTAACCGTCACCGCTGGGACGAGCAGCATCTCTCCAGGCTGGCCGGAATCCCGAACCTTACGGTCATCGGCCTCGATTTCGCGCTGGTCAGGCAGCTGGCCACGCGCCTGGAGCGCTCGATCACCTGGGACGTGACGATCACCGGCGGCACTCTCTACGTCACCACCGCCGGGGAAACAGTGGATGCACCCCTGGAACCGCTGGCCGGTCCTCCCCTGTAACAGGCTGTTGAGAAACTACTGCGGGGCCGGTCTGCGGTGTTGCCGCTTACTCGGAAGCTCAACGTAGCGCTGCTACGTCTCACTTCCTCGCGCTCTTGCGCCGTGCATCCCGGTCTCTTTAGGCCCTGTGGGTCCTCGCGACGTTTTTCAACAACCTGCGCATCAACGGCGTTCTCTTGATTCTCTCTAGTTCTCTGCTAACCTTTGTACCATGTACGGATGAACCACATTGAAAGGAGATACCCCATGACGAAAATCGGCAGGTTTGTTGTCGCAGTGCTGGTGTTGGGCGCCCTGGTTGTCGGACTGTCCGGCTGCAAGAAAAAAGAGGGCCCGGCGGAGAAAGCCGGCAAGGAAATCGATAAGGCGGTAGAAAAATCGGGACAGCAGATTAACAAGGCGGTGGAAAAAACCGGTGAGAAGATTGAACAGGCCGGTGAAAAAATTCAGGACGCGGTAAAAGATGTAAAGAAATGATTCCCCGGCCTGCCCGCGCGGGCCTTCACAGTCCTTGCCTGCCATCATAAAGTATGATCACCGGAATCGGGCAAAAAAAGGGGGATGCGCCGCATGGCGCATCCCCTTTTTCCGTTGCTGCAGCGGCGGTAATTACTTCGCCACGGTTTCGGCCAGTTTCAGGGCGATATCTTTGTAGGGGTTCGCAAACAGGATGATCAGACAGACGACCAGGGCGTAGATCGCGAGGGACTCGATCATGGCGAGACCGATCATCATGGTGGTGAGGATCTTGCCGGACGCGCCGGGATTGCGGGAAACCCCCTCCACTGCGCTCTTGACCGCGAGACCCTGACCGATACCGGTGCCGAGGGTGCCGAGAGCCATGCCGATACCGGCAGCCAGTACACACATCGTGAAAAAGCTCATTGTTCATTCTCCTTTCTTGGTATGATTTCCTAAATAGTATAGGAATTGAACTGTGTACAACGCCACATTTGAGCGCTCACTTCGTTGGCTCGTCGTCGGTCTCCTCAGCGTACTACGTGTACGCTTCCGGGGCCTCCTCCTCGCCGCCTTGTGATCATCTCAAATCTGACGTTGTTATTTTTAGTTACCGATTCCGGGGCCCGAGTCCCCGGTCCCGGTTAGTGCGCCTCTTCCAAAGAGCCTTGAATATAGATCATCGCCAGCAGCATGAAGACGAAGGCCTGAATAAAGGAGACCAGGACCCCCATGAGCATCATCGGGAGCGGCACCAGGAAAGGGGCGAGCCCGAAGAAGATCATCAGCACCAGCTCGTGGCCGTTCATGTTGCCGAAGAGACGCAGCGTCAGGGAGATGACCCTGGAGATGTGCCCGATCACCTCGATGAAGAACATCATCGGGGCGAGCCAGAGGATCGGACCCATGAAGTGCTTGAGGTACTTGAAGCCGTGTTCCTTTACCCCGACCACGTGGGTGGTAACGAAGACGATAACCGCGCAGGCCGCCGTGGTATTTATGTTGGCGGTCGGCGGGAAGAACCCGGGGACCAGGCCGATCAGGTTGGAAACCAGGATGAACAGCGCCAGGGTGGCTACCAGGGGGAAGTACGGCCGGCCATGCTCACCCATGGTCTCCACGACCATGTTCTCGATGCCGCCGATGATCACCTCCATGAAGTTCTGGAGACCGCCGGGGACTGCCTTCAGGGAGTTGGTGGCCAGGATCGAAAGCAGGACGAGCAGGGCGATGATCAGCCAGGTGTAGGCGATGGCGTCGCACCCCGCCTCGGAAATATGGAGGGGCTCCAGGAACCTTCTGAAGAATTGCAGAAACAGTAACGGATGGACCATCGAACTAATCTCCTTGTTTGGAAATCATATAGATTGACAGGGCAATGATGTTGAAAACCAGGACCGATAAGCCGAGCAGCAGCCCGAAAACATCGACCCTGCAGTAAATAATCAGGACAGAGACCGCGGCCGCGAGGACTGCCAGCCGGACGATGTACCGGAACAGGGCAAAGCGCGGGGCCTCCTCCGGCTGGAGCCGGAACGCCCGGACCAGTATGCTCCGGAGCCAGTAAAAATTGGCAAGGGCCAGAACGCCGCCGGCCAGGACACCGAGTGCGAACCTCAGGGAGCCGAACAGGAGGCCCGCTGCGGCCAGCACGACGAGCAGTGCCAGGCTGCCGGCGGTGAGAACGGAAAAGATATTTTCCTCATCTATCTTTGCCGTTGTCATCCCTCTTTATTTCTCGTCCGGCCATGATGTAGATGTTACGGAACCCGGCGGCAATCCCGAAAAAGAGAAAAATGAAAAAGAACCACGGCTTGGTGCCGAACCATTCGTCAAGCTTCAGACCCAGGTAGACCCCGATGGCTATGGCCACCGCAAAGGATATCCCCATGGTGGAGATCATCCCGAGGCTCTTGAGCAGACGCTTTTTCTCTTCTTCCATCGGCCTGCCTAAAATCCGGTCCGGAAAAGCCGGACGGAAAACCTTGGCTACATACCATGGGACGTGTCATGGTGTCAACCTAAATATGGCGAATTCGGCAAAAGTCCATCTGCTGCGTTATGCTCATCCTTCGTCGTTGCGGCGTACCAGACAGGTCCGCCGCACTCCTCAGAATTCGCAAGCCTTGCATATGGAGCTTTTTCCAAATCCGAGCGGCTAAAATCCCGGTTTATAAAGCCTTGAACGCGGTGCGGGCCGCGGCGATCGTCCGGTCCAGGTCGGCGTCGGTGTGGGCGATGGAGACGAAGCCCGTTTCGAACTGGGACGGAGCCAGGTAGATCCCCGCGTCGAGCATGGCAAGGAAGAACCGGGCGAACGCCTTGGTATCGCAGGCAGCCGCAGTGGTCCAGTCGGAGACCTCGCCCCGGGTGAAAAAGGCGCAGACCATGCTCCCCACCCGGGTGGAATAGATGGGGTAACCGGCATCCTTTGCCGCCTTGGCGATACCGGCCGAGAGGCAGGCGCTCTTTTCTTCGAGTCTCCGGTAAAAGCCTTCCTCCTGGAGGAGCTTGAGGGTCTCGATGCCGGCGGTCATCGCCAGGGGATTGCCGGAGAGGGTACCTGCCTGGTAGACCCCGCCCGCGGGGGAGAGTTTTGCCATGATCTCCTTTTTGCCGCCGAAAGCCCCGACCGGGAGGCCGCCGCCGATGATCTTGCCGAGGGTGGTCATGTCGGGGGTCACGCCGTACAGTTCCTGAGCCCCGCCGTAGGCTACGCGGAAACCGGACATGACTTCGTCGAAGATCAGGATGATCCCCTCTTCGGTGCAGATGGCGCGCAGCCCTTCCAGAAAACCTTCCCGGGGGGGGACGGTCCCCATGTTGCCGGCAACAGGCTCGACAATGATGCAGGCGATCGAGCCCCGGTTCTCGTCAACGAGCTTCTGTACCGAAGCGAGGCTGTTATACTCGGCGGTAAGGGTGTGCCTGGCGAAGTCGGCAGGAACGCCGGGGGAGTCGGGGACCCCGAACGTCGCGGCTCCGGAGCCTGCCTTGACCAGCAGGGAGTCGGCATGGCCGTGGTAGCAGCCGGAAAATTTCAGGATATTGTCGCGGCCGGTATAGCCGCGGGCAAGGCGGATGGCGCTCATGGTCGCCTCGGTGCCGGAACTCACCATCCGCACCATCTCGATGGAGGGGACAGCCTCGATCACCATCTTCGCGAGGGTTATCTCGAGCTCCGTCGGGGCGCCGAAGCTGCTCCCGTTGTCGACCGCGGCCTTTATCGCCGCGGTGACGCGGGGATGGCAGTGGCCGAGGATCATCGGCCCCCATGATCCGACATAATCGATGAATTCATTGCCGTCGACATCATAAATTTTAGATCCGGCGGCTTTCCGGATGAAGAGAGGGTCGGCTCCGACTGATTTGAAGGCTCGTACGGGACTGTTTACGCCGCCGGGAATGAACTGTTGTGCTTCCTTGAAAAGTTGAATGGAACGGCTGTTTTCCATCGGCGGCACCCCTTGTTTGAAAAATTAGTACGGCAAAACACATAGTTATTAACATATAACAGGGAGGAGTGTCAAGGGGTAAAAATTCGGCGAATCTGCTTTCCGAGGCCGGCCGTGGTTCCCGATTCAGGGGGGAATGGGGAGGAACATTAAAAAAATTTTTCCTCTTGACAAAGTTTCGGAAATGAAATAAGTTTCGCGCTGTTGTATACAGTATACGTTCGGGGGATAGTTGTGCCTCCCGTCAGATTGAATGGGCAGCCGGTTGTTGCGATGCCGCTGTCAGCCCGCGGAATCACGAGCTGGCAAATAACGAGAGTTGGAGGAAACAAAAGATGCTTGGTGCCTATCTGCCGATCCTGCTGCTGGTCGTGATATCAATTTGCTTTGGACTTGGCGCACTGGTGTTTTCATCGTTTATCGGTCCGAAAAAACCGTCGGCCCTGAAGCTGCAGCCCTATGAGTGCGGCTGCGAGCCGGTCGGGTCGGCGCGCGAGCGCTTTTCGGTCAAGTTCTACCTCATCGCCATGCTGTTCATCCTGTTCGATATCGAGGCGGTTTTTCTCTATCCCTGGGCGATCCTCTTCAAAAAGCTCGGGATGTTCGGCCTGGTCGAGATGGGGGTCTTCATCGCGATCCTGTTAGTCGGTTATATTTACATCTGGAAAAAAGGAGCCTTGGAATGGGAGTAGAACAGCCATTGGGAGATAACATCATCACCACATCGCTGGATGCTCTGGTCAACTGGAGCCGCAAATCCTCGATATGGCCCATGACGTTCGGACTGGCCTGCTGCGCCATCGAGATGATGGCGACCGGCGCCTCCAGTCATGACCTTGACCGGTTCGGGATCATATTCCGCGCGTCGCCCCGGCAGGCGGACTGCATCATCATTGCCGGCACGGTGACCAAAAAAATGCTGCCGGTCATCAAAGTCATTTATGAGCAGATGCCCGAGCCCAAATGGGTCGTGGCCATGGGGGCCTGCGCCTGCTCCGGCGGAATTTTCGATACCTACAGCGTGGTGCAGGGGATCGACGAGGCGCTGCCGGTCGACGTCTACATTCCCGGCTGCCCCCCCCGCCCGGAGGCTTTGCTCTGCGGCCTGGTCAAGCTCCAGGAGAAGATCATGAAGGAGCGGAACTCCTTCGGCAACGCCATCGGTCTCGGCGAGCGGATGGGACCTCTCGCTTAAATCTCATACACAATACCAAAGGAAAAGGTATGGCAGACATGGCTGAAAATAATCGTGCGGTTGTGAAACTCAAGGGAAAATACGCTTCGTCCATTCTCGATGTCAAGGAGTTCCGCGGTGAAGTGACGGTGACGGTTAAAAAGGAGGAGATCGTCGAGATCTGCCGGTTCCTCAAGACCGAGCTTTCCTACAACCTCCTCACCGACGTGACTGCCGTTGACTACCTGGGGATAGAGCCCCGCTTCCTTGTTGTCTACAACCTCTACTCCATTCCCAACAAGGACCGCCTCAGGGTTAAGGCGCCGGTGACCGAAGAGGACTGCTCCATCGACACGGTCTCTGTAGTGTGGCAAACCGCCAACTGGCTCGAAAGGGAAACTTACGACCTGTTCGGCATTATCTTCAAAAACCACCCCGACCTGCGCAGGATAATGATGACCGACGACTGGGTCGGTCACCCGCTGCGGAAGGATTATCCTCTGCAGGGCCCGGGTCGCGAACCATACAAAGGCCGGCTGTCGTAACGTCGATACCAGATCACGAGTTATTTCCAAATTAATAGAGGCGATCAATGGCTAACACAGAGATAATGACATTGAACATGGGGCCGCAACACCCCAGTACCCACGGAGTTTTGAGGCTTGTCGTCGAACTGGACGGCGAGGTGATTCAGTCGATCACCCCGCATATCGGGTATCTGCACCGCGGGGTGGAAAAGCTGTCCGAGTACCGGACCTATCACCAGACGATCCCCTTGACCGACCGGCTCGACTACCTTGCCCCCATGCATAATAACCTGGGCTATGTCCTGGCGGTCGAAAAGCTGCTCGATCTCGAGGTTCCGGAACGGGCCCAGACCGTTCGGGTGATTATGGCGGAACTGACCCGCATCATGTCGCACCTGGTCTGGCTCGCCTGCCACGCCCTCGATATCGGCGCCATGACCGTCTTTATCTACGCCTTCCGCGAGCGTGAAGCGATCATGAGCATCTATGAGAAGATCTCGGGCGCGCGCATGACCACCAACTACTTCAGGGTCGGCGGGCTGTCCAAGGATGTCTATGACGGGTTCGAGACGGACGTCCGGAAGATCATCGAAGAATTCCCGGGCTACTTCGACCAGTACGAGGGGCTTTTGACCAAGAATACCATCTGGCTGCAGAGAACCGTCGGCAACGGGGTGATCTCCGCGGAAGACGCCATCGACTTCGGGATAACCGGACCGGCGCTGCGCGGTTCCGGCGTTGACTGGGACCTGAGAAGGGACAACCCGTACAGCGGCTACGAAAAATACGACTTCAAGATTCCGACCGGCAAAAACTGCGATACCTACGACCGGTACAAGGTCCGGCTCATCGAAATGCGGGAGGCGGTCAAGATCGTCCGCCAGGCCCTCGATTCCCTCAAGCCGGGCCCGGTCCTGGCCGATGCTCCCCAGGTCTGCTATCCCCCCAAGGAAGCGGTGTACAATACCATCGAGGGGCTCATCCACCACTTCAAGATCGCCAGTGAAGGTTTCCCGGTTCCGGAAGGGGAAGTCTACCAGGGGGTGGAGAATCCGAAAGGGGAGCTCGGGTACTATATTGTCAGCGACGGCTCGGCAAAGCCGTACCGGATGAGAATCCGGCCCCCTTCATTCGTCAACCTGGGGGCGATCGAAAAGATGTGCAAGGGTGCCATGATCGCCGACCTGGTTGCCGTTATCGGGACGCTCGATATCGTTCTTGGTGAAATTGACAGGTAACTCCAACGTACAAAGGAGATGGAGTAGATGAGCAACGCTCCGGCCGAAGAAGTACCAACTGAAGAAATCGATCTGGCCCTGGCCAATCAAGTCATTGACAAATACCTGACCCTCCACGGCAACCTCATGCCGGTTCTCCAGGGAATCCAGGATGCATACGGCTTCGTGCCGAAGCCGACCATCGACCTGGTGGCGGAACGGCTGAACGTCTATCCGAGCCAGATATTCGGGGTGCTTACCTTCTACGCCCAGTTCCATCTCAAGCCGCGCGGCCGGTACATCATCAGGGTCTGCGTCGGCACAGCCTGCCATGTCCAGGGCGCCACCCGCATCGTGGAGACGTTCTTCGACAAGCTCCATATCGGCCACGCGGAAACTTCGTCCGACCTCCGCTATACCTTCGAAAAGGTTGCCTGCCTCGGCGCCTGCGGCATGGCCCCCTTGGCCATGGTCAATGACGCCACCTACGGCTCGATGACGGTGCAGAAGGTAGAGGCGATCATCGCCGACTACAACCAGAGGCCGATGAAATAGAGTAGCTCCATACTTTCCAGTAGGGGACGATTCCTTATGAGTGACAATGCAGCGATAAAAATTCTAATCTGCCAGGGGACCGGCGGAGTTTCGATGGGCGCCAAGGATGTCGAGGCGGCATTCGTCAAAGTGATCGAAGAAAAGGGTTTAAACGCCGTCGTCGGCAAGCGCTGCGATGTCATCAAGACCGGCTGCCGCGGCCTCTGCGCCAACGATGTCCTCGTCGACATCATCACTCCCGAGCAGGGCCGGGTGACCTACGACTTTGTCAAGGCCGAAGAGGTCGAACAAATCGTTGAAGAGCACATCGTCAACAAGACGACCATGGAGAAACGGAAAGCCAAGCCGTACTACAATACGTTCGTCGATCAGCAGATGCGCGTTGTTATGACCGGCTGCGGCCAGATCGATCCCGAAAGCCTCGACGCCTACCTCGAGGAGGAGGGCTTCGTGGCGGTCGAGAAGTGCGTCAAGACCATGAAGCCGGCCGAGGTGACCGAGGAAGTCAAGAAATCCGGCCTCCGCGGCAGGGGCGGCGGCGGCTTCCCCACCGGCTTGAAGTGGTCTTTCTGCGCGGCGACCCCCGGCAAGCTGAAGTACCTGATCTGCAACGCCGACGAAGGTGACCCCGGCGCCTTCATGGACCGTTCGATTCTCGAAGGTGACCCCTACTGCGTCATCGAGGGGATGATGATCGCCGCCTATGCGATCGGCTGCACCGACGGCTACGTCTATGTCCGCGCCGAATACCCGCTGGCGATCGAACGTCTCCAGAAGGCCCTCGATACCTGCTATGAAAAGGGGTATCTGGGGAAAAACATCCAGGGGTGGGGATTCGACTTCGACATGCGGATCAAGAAGGGTGCGGGTGCGTTCGTCTGCGGAGAGGAAACCGCCCTCATGGCCTCCATCGAAGGTGAGCGGGGCATGCCGCGTCCCCGGCCGCCGTTCCCGGCCGTCAAGGGCCTCTGGGGCAAGCCGACCAATATCAATAACGTCGAAACCTTTGCCAACGTTCGCCATATCATCAACAAGGGGGCGGACTGGTACGCGTCGCTCGGCACCGAGACGACCAAGGGGACCAAGATCTTCGCCGTCACCGGCAAGGTCAAGCATACCGGCCTGGTCGAAGTCCCGGCCGGTATGACGGTGCGCGAAGTTATCTACAGCGTCTGCGGCGGCATCGCCAACAACCGGAAATTCAAGGCGGTGCAGGCGGGCGGCCCTTCCGGAGGCTGCATCCCGGGAGAGGCACTCGATACGCCGGTCGACTACGACTCCCTGATCAAGGCGGGCGCCATGATGGGCTCCGGCGGCCTGGTCGTCATGGACGAAACAACCTGCATGGTGGACGTCGCCCGGTTCTTCCTCTCCTTCACGAGGATGGAGTCGTGCGGCAAATGCGTCCCCTGCCGGATCGGCCTCAAGGCCATGCTCGATATCCTCGAGCGGATCACCGAGGGCCGGGGCGAGCCGAGCGACATCGAGACCCTCCTGGAAATGGGGTCAACGATAAAGAAGGCTTCCTTGTGCGGGCTCGGCCAGACCGCGCCGAACCCGATCCTCTCCACGATCAAATACTTCCGTCACGAGTACGAGGCCCATATCAACGAGAGGCGCTGCCCGTCCAACTGCTGCAAGGAGCTGCTGCTCTGGCAGGTTATCGAAGAGAAGTGCGTCAAGTGCGGCGCCTGCCTGAAAGCCTGCCCGGTCGACGCCATCATCTGGGAGAAGGGGCAGGTGGCGTTTCTCGACAAGGAGAAGTGCACCAAGTGCAAGTCCTGTTACGATGCCTGCCGCTTCATGGCGATAGAGTAAACGCTGCGTCTAAGTAGTTTTCAATTCGGAAAGGAGGGATTTTTTGTTCTGGCAAGGAAATCAAGGGATTGCGCGGAGGCGTACGACCGTACGCCGCACAAGCAAGCCCGCAGATTGACACCGCCAGGGCGAAAAAGAACTCTTTCCGGATGAAAACTAAGTAATAACTCGAGGGAGACAGAGGTCGAGATGGTAAATCTTACGGTTGACGACAAACAGGTAACGGTCCCCCGGGACGCGACAATTTTTGATGCTGCCAAGGCTGCCGGCATCAGGATTCCCATACTCTGTCACGACAAGAAACTCCACCCGTTCGGCGGATGCCGCATGTGCCTCGTGGAAGTGGAGCAGATGAAGGGGCGGCAGATCCCTGCCTGCACCACCCCGGTCACCGAGGGGATGATCGTCAGGACCTCGACCGAGGAGATCATCAAGGCGCGCAAGATGGTGCTGGAACTGCTTCTCCTCAAGCATCCGATCGACTGCCCTGTCTGCGATGCGGCGGGCGACTGCGACCTGCAGAATCTGACCTACGAATACCAGGTGAATGTCAACCGCTTTGTCGACGAGAAATTCGACCACAAGATAGATTACGAAAATCCGCTCATCGAGCGGGACATGAACCGCTGTATTCACTGCGGCAAATGCGCCCGGATCTGTGACGAGATCGTCTCCTATGGCGCCTACTCCTTCCTGAACCGCGGCCTCGAGGCGAAGATCGGGACCGAGTTCGACGGTCCGCTCAATTGCGAATTCTGCGGCTCCTGCGTATCGGTCTGCCCGGTCGGGGCTCTCCTCTCCCGTCCCTTCAAGTTCAAGGCCCGCTGGTGGGCCATGAACAAAGTCAAGACGGTCTGCTCGTACTGCGGCACCGGCTGCCAGCTCACCCTCGGCATCAAGGACAACAAGGTCCTCACCACCATCTACGACGAGAATCAGGGCTTTCATAACGGCCAGCTCTGCACCCGCGGCCGGTGGGGGTACCAGTTC
>JBGPCQ010000035.1:0-22127 GCA_041481895.1 Geobacteraceae bacterium
GAAGTGCATATTGAAGTCACTGAAAATATATTTTTTGATGAAATGAAAATGCAGCGGGCTTTCCTCGAAAAAATCGAAAAAAGAATTGAATCGGTTCTTGGCGTCGGAGTCACTGTAAGGCTCGTTGAACCCAATAGTATTCCCCGGTATGAAGGGAAAGCAGCGAGAGTTATAGATAACAGAAAAAAATGATACTGTCGGAACACCGAGAATTTTGCCGTTAATCCCCAGCTTCAAAAAGATTCTAAGAACAATGGGAAAAGGGGTTGTCGAATCGGGCACAGCCAGCTAGAGCGATAAAACCCTCTATAGCACCGACCAGTAGCGTCCGACAAGATATAAAGTGTCTTTAAAATCAATGGTTTACGAGACATTGCTTCCCCTTTCCCATGAATGTCCGCGAAATTAGCCGGGCATTTTGCGCCTTTTGTCTGACAGATGTCAATTTTTCCCGGTTCAACCACAGGGATACGAGGCCTTTACGCGGAAAACACGATCCGCCAGCGCGCGCCTTTGGCGCACGGATCGTCCGCGGCCTCATCCCTGGGGATGACCCTTTGTCTTTCTGAAACGTCCCGTGTGTCTCAATTCCCGAGCGATGACATCGAAGGTAGCCCAAGGGTGTCTTTTCCCCTTCATGGCAAAATTCGTGCGCCTGGTCGCTTCTTTCACGTCGAGGCCCTGGCTTATGAAGCCGTCGAAGAGATCACAAATCGTTTCCCGGAACTCTCGTCGATGTTTCTCCACATCTGGCTTTCCTCGCCAACTACCCCCCGCAGGGCAGGGGGCAGCCGGGTCGTCAGCTTCCTTTGGTGCTTCCAGGTAGCGGATCACCATATTCCGGAGGATGAAGGAGAGGGGAACACGCTGACGTGTAGCACGATCCTGGAGACGGTCAACGAGATCGCCATCAAGCCGCAGTGTGATTTTCTTATCCAGGTGGATTCTTTCCATGTAATTTCCCGGTGTTATGAAGGTCAGGATGTTTCAATCTGTGTCAAGCTGTCCATTCCGCAAAATTCTGTATCACATTGCGAACAACTTATAAACCCATTAGAGGCAAAGGCAGATTCCGCCGTTTTCCTCCGAACGCAAAAAGCGGTTGCCTTGACAACCTGTAAAATAAGCTAATAGTTTTCGTATGAAAGACCTTTGTGAATTGCCAGACCCAAATATTTACACTACGGTCCGAGTATCCAGTTCTGACGTTTACGAATGCTTGGTGAAAAATCCCCATTGTTGCCCGTATGCTCTTCACTATGGGGTAGATTCTTTTTTCTGTCAGCATCCTGACCGCAACACGTTTTCCCACCAATAACGCAAACCCGCCAACTGTAAGACCGTGTATTCTCTCTGAAGACGCAAAAAGGGGATACCGTGCATACGGCTCCCCATGAACAAGACATAATCCCGCCCTGTTTGTCAGACTATTTACGTCCGATAGGATATATTATGTAAAGTTGAATGTGTATAAATGCATGCGGGGAGATTCAGAATGCCGATTACCTGCCGGCAGCCGAGGAGCTATCGCGGAGAGACTGCTGATCCTTCCATTGCTTGTACCAGTTCGACTATCCTTGCGACAATCGATTCTTCCAATTGTTTTCCTTTTAAAGCTGTAGCTTTTGTCGGGTCTCCCCAGACACCGTTTTGCCAATATTTTCTTTTGTCCCTCACAAGTATTCCAGAAGGGAAATCGGGAACTTCCCGTTGTCCCTCCCCTTTTACAAGATGAGGATGGGAGTGCATAATCCGCGAGGTCTCAATCTCCCCGGCATGATAATCCTGTTCTGTTTCAATGATGCCGTCTCCTGCTTTCCTGGCGAGCTCAAACTCGATGAGAACGGCAATCGTTACATCCTTTATCTCCGTGATCAATTCTTCCCCGGCATCCTGCAGGGCCATTTTGTGGGATCCTCCTGCATGGCCGGTAAGAATAATGAAATTCTTCAAGCCCTGACCGTAGCATGACCTCACAATATCTTTCATAAGCCCTTTGAGTGTTGCAGTGGTTATGGAAATAGTGCCCGGATGACATGAGGTTGACCGACAGGAGCCATAATGTATCGGCGGTGCAACAAATAACGGAACAAGTTTCGATGCTTTTTTCCCAACTTCGTAGGCCTGAATGGTATCGGTGGACAACGGCAAGTGATATCCGTGTTCTTCAACAGAACCGAAGGGGATCAGTATGGTCTGTGTGAGTTTGAGGCCCTCTTCGAATTCGCCCATGGTCATCTCTTCCAGGATCATTGGTCCCCTTTCATAATAGTCCAAGGAACTTGTGAGTCTGGGGTATGATGCGCACCTGCCTGAGATAACCAGTGGCCAGTTCATGAAGTTCCAGCAATCTGACGGGAGAAATCCCTATTTTACCCCCTTCCAGGGTGAGCGGTTGTAAAATAAGAGGGATTGTACTGCTGATTGAGGAAATCAATTCACTCGACCTGATTATCTCCCAATCCTCTGTTGTATCTCCAATCACTATCTTGATGGATACATCCTTCTGCACTGCAATTTTCAGAAATTCCCGGTGGGGTTCCCACATTTCCGGGTGACCTGAGGTTGACGGAAGCTTTATGTCCATACATATATGATCTATATATCCAATGAGAGATGCCAGTGTGGCATGGAGTGTGCCGTTTGTCTCCAGATAGACCGGAAGGTGGCTTTTCAGTACAGGAAGCCATGCGAGAAGAATTTCATGGTTCAGGAGAGGCTCACCACCGGTAAGGCTGATTGAATGATGGATGCCGGGCCAGCCTTTCTGCCATTTATCGATAATAGCGATAATGCGATCGATGGATATCGGGTTTTTGAATTGGACAAAGTTACGTCTTCCCGGTGTCCCTTCTATCGCACATAATGCGGAATAGGTATTTCTCCCGGTATCGCAGTACCTGCAATCGAGATTACACGCCTGGAACCGCAGGAATACCTGCCGCAAGCCAATGAGCAATCCTTCTCCCTGAATTGAAGAGAATATTTCTATCAAGTTCGCTGAACTATCATTCATAATAACTGGCACAGGCGAAGTCCGATTCCCAGACTGTTACCATATCTACCTTGATATTATCGCTGTTCAACTTCAATGAGAGCTCGCGATAGATAAATCGAGCAAGATTCTCCGAAGATGGTGATAACTCCCGAAACGGATCGATATCATTAAGGTATTTGTGATCCAGTGTTTTCAGAAGCCCATTGGTTTCATGCTTGAGGAGCTTGAAATCTATACCGAGACCTGCCTTGTCGAGTTCCTTGGCAGTGACGGCAACCTCCACCTTCCAGTTATGCCCATGCAGGTTCTCGCAATCACCTTGGTAATTTATGAGACAATGGGCAGCCGCAAATGATGTGTATACTTTCAATCTGTACATGTACACTCCTTCAGGATAAATTTAATTTTATCTTATAATATTAACATAATAAAGCAATTATTAACAGTGAGGGACATGTCTTGCCCTTGCTATTATGAGATATCTCTATATGAGAAAGCCGGAACCCAACGTTAAGGGAACCGGCTTTTCTCTTTTGTTGCAATAAACAATCAAATGACTAAAAAAGGTTTAGCAAATATGCTAAACCCTTATTTGCATGGCGTCCCCGAGACGATTCGAACGTCCGGCCCCTTCCTTAGGAGGGAAGTGCTCTATCCTGCTGAGCTACGGGGACATAACTATTCATTTTTTATACATCATAGGCTATGTATTTGCAATAATATACTTTTACATACAGGACGCGTCCTTGTTAAAATTTAAGCAGTGAATACACCTTGTCAGACGGTAGCCTATCCTTGCCGTGGAGAAACTCCAGTTCGGCCATGAAGCAACATTCAACGAGCTCTCCGCCCATGCTTGAAACCATGTCGACAACTGCGGCCATGGTTCCGCCGGTTGCCAGCAGGTCATCAGCAATGAGAATCTTCTCTCCCTGCTTGATTGCATCAGTATGAATTTCCAGGGTATCAGTGCCGTATTCCAATGCATAACTTTTCTTGTAGGTTTCCGCGGGAAGTTTACCGGGTTTTCGGACCAGAACAATCCCGGCTCCCAATTTATATGCCAGTGCCGCGCCGATAATGAAACCCCGCGCTTCAACACCTACTACCTTATCTATTTTCTCGCCGATATAGCGGTTTGCCAAAAGGTCAATCATCCGCTGATACGATTTTGCATCTGCAAGCAGCGTCGTAATATCCTTGAAAATAATACCCTGTTTAGGAAAATCCGGGATGTCTCGTATAATATTTTTCAATTCTTCCATCAATAAAACCTCCTCCAACAAGATTTCACTGCAGTAACAGTTAAACTGATTCTACTATTTTACGTAATTTCTCCAAGGATTTGGCCTCTATCTGGCGGATTCGTTCGCGTGTAACACCGAAGCTCCGGCCGATGGTGTCGAGTGTCTGGGGCTCTTTGTCATCAAGTCCGAAACGCAATGTCAGAATTTTCTGTTCGTTTTCCGACAAAGTTGCAAACCACTTCGAAACCAGTTCATACTTATTTATATCTTCGAGTAACGCAGCCGGTGATATTGTTGAGGTATCTTCTATAGTGTCGATGAGAAAATAATCGTTATTCTCCCCCATCGGTCTCTCGATTGAATATGTTTTCTTCAAGAGCACCATTAATCTTCGGATATAAACCGACGACACATTCATTTCAGCCGCCACTTCTTTTACCGACGGCTCACGGTTCATTTTCTGTACGAGCTCTCTGGTGATTCGGAGCATCTTGTTTATGTCGTCAGAGACATGAACCGGCAGTCGTATCGTTCGGGACTGATTGACAAGAGCCCTTTCGATGGATTGACGTATCCACCACGTAGCATACGTCGAGAATCGGCACTCTTTAGAAAGCTTGAACCGTTCAACTGCCTTGATTAATCCCATATTCCCCTCTTCTATAAGGTCAAGAAAAGGAAGCCCCCGGTTTATGTAGCGTTTGGCAATTTTTACCACGAGTCTGAGATTAGACTCGATCATCCGGTCGCGAGCTGATTTGTCCCCTTTTGCTATACGGCTGGCTAGCTCCTTTTCCTCATCCGCTGTGAGCAGTTTTGACTTCTGAATCTCGCGGAGATAGAGCTTTATTGCATCATCAAAATGTTCAACTATGGGGACCTTAACCTCCACCTCCTCCTCTTCATTGGTATTCTCTTCAAATTCAAGAGCACCAGGTTCCGGCTCCGTATCCTCAAAAATGTCGGCCTGCTCCATCGGCAAATCATCCAGCATTTTATCCCTGTTCATTTGTGCTCCTTGAAGAAAACCCGGAAAGTTTGATATCAGTTGTGAAGGGAATGTTAATCTTCCAGACTCCAACCGTGCTTGCCAATGAGTTTGACAAACCGACAAGCCACTGAAATTTCCCGGCGAATGGAACCGTCCTCCTGTTTCGTCACCTTGACAAGCGTCTGTTCAAACTGGTCGCCCACAGGGATTACGAGCCTTCCTCCGACATTCAGCTGCAACAGCAAGGCATCGGGAATATCAGGAGCGCCTGCAGTAACGAGAATAGCGTCAAAAGGGGCTTCAGTTTCCCAACCGTCGGTCCCGTCGCTAATTTTTATGTTCACATTCAACAGTCCAACACTATCCAGAGCTTTTCGGGCACGAAGAGCGAGAGAACGGATTCTTTCGATAGTGTATACTCTGTTGGCAATCGTGGCGAGTATGGCTGCCTGATATCCGGAACCGGTGCCGATTTCCATAACTTTTTCACTACCGGAAAGCTCGAGCAGTTCGGTCATCAGCGCAACCATATAGGGTTGTGAAATGGTCTGTTTTTCACCTATCGGCAAGGGAGAGTCACTGTAGGCTTGAGCAGACATAGCTTCTTCGACAAAAATATGTCGTGGGATTTTGAGCATGGCATCAATCACCATGCGGTCGCGAATGCCACGAGCAACAATCTGGGTCTCGACCATGCGGCGTCTGGCGATTTCAAAATTCATGTTCTTCCCATTCCCTTACAAGCCCATATATAGCAAATTCAGGCATAATAGTCCAGAACTAGGAAATATCCCAGGATTCAAGTTCCCTGAATGAAGACCAGTTAGCCGTAAGGTCGAGACAGAGAGAGATAAAAAAAGACGGCCTAATTGAATAAGCCGTCTTTTTATTGGTCGGGGCGACTGGATTCGAACCAGCGACCACTAGACCCCCAGTCTAGTGCGCTACCAGGCTGCGCTACGCCCCGCTATGCTCTTGTTAACACTGCATTACAATAAGTTTTTGATTTTTTGTAACTCCTCTTTTACTTCATGGAGAACTTTGACTAGTTGAACAGGGATAAATTCAGTTTCGGTTAGCGTAGATTCTCTATGCCTGGCCTTGCTCTTAAGTTTCTTCCTGGCGCCTTCTATGGTAAGTTTCTCGCTGTAGAGTAAATTTTTTATTTCAAGAATGAGTTCCAGTTCTTTTTTAGAGTAAAGACGTTGACCGGAACGACTTTTTACAGGATTCAAAGATTCAAATTCAGTTTCCCAGTAGCGTAAAACTGAAGGCCGCAGAGAAGTAATGTGGGCCACCTCGCCGATCTTGAAAAAAAACTTATCGGGAATCAGCGCTTCCATTAAACACTCTCTCGAAAAAGCAGCTATTCTTTGTTGATAGAGGCTTTGAGAACCTGACTCGGCTTGAAGGTGAGGATTTTTCGTGCGGAAATAATAATTTCATCACCGGTTTGAGGGTTCCTGCCCCGGCGGTCTGCTTTTTCTTTTACCACAAAATTACCAAAACCGGCTATTTTAATCTTGTCGCCTTTTTCCAAGGTGCTCTTAATGATGTCAAAAACCATCTCTACCAGTTCAGCAGATTCTTTTTTGGAAAAACCGACCTTATCGTATATTTTTTCAACGATGTCTGCTTTAGTCATAGTGCCCTCAAAAACTGAATGTTCAAATATCCTAAAGGGTTAGACAACGGCTTGGTTTATATCACAGCAGATGAATATAATCAACTCATTTTTATCTGATGGATGCATTTAATTTTGTCACTAAATGGTCGATTATACTGCTATGGACGCGATTCACCTCATCATCCGTCAAAGTTTTCTCCGGTGAACGGTAGCGTACTCTGACGGCGACACTTTTCTGGCCGGGAGGCACATGCTCCCCTTTGTAAAGATCGAACACGTCAACCCCTTCTATTTCTTTCTCCTTGAGACTCTTTACGCAACTCAAAATCTCTGCTGCTGGAGTCTCATCGACTACAAGCATGGCAATATCACGGAAAGTGTCAGGAAACCGGGGAGGCGTCTGGGCTGTCACTTCATCTATGCTCAGAGGAACCAGCTTTTCGAAGTCCAATTCAAAATAGTAACAGGGTTTTTCCAAGCCGTAGTTTTCCTGTACCGTCGGATGGATCTCTCCCAATGTCCCGATGGTCTCCCCGTTACATATAATAGTGGATGCTTTTCCGGGGTGGTAGAAAGCTTCGGGTGACGTTCCCGAAAAAGAGGCTCCATGGATATTGAATTGTTCGAGAAGGTTTTCGACAACCCCTTTTGCATCATAAAAATCAACTGAGCTCTTCTCCTGGTTCCATCCCTCGCAGTTGCGCATGCCCGATAGAAGTCCCCCAATGTGCAAAGGTTCATCGGGGAGTTCCCGGTCAATCTTTGGCAGATAGACACGACGTATTTCAAAAATACGGAGATTCAAAATCCTGAAACTTGCGTTCCTGGCAGCGGTTTCAAGAAGTCCGGGCAAAAGAACGGTCCGCATGACGGATTGTTCTTCCACCAGTGGATTGAGAAGCTTGATCGATTCACGACGTCTGTCATTCGGCTCAAGAGAAATCTTATCGAATGATTCGGGAGAAATGAAACTGAAATTGATAATTTCATTAAAACCGTGAGCAACCAGAAGATCCTTTACCTTTTTTTCGAGCCGCTGGTGTTTGGTTGGCAAATCAGAAATAACTCTTGCTATTGGCATGGTTGCGGCTATCTTGTCGTAACCGTAAAATCTAGCAACTTCTTCAATGAGGTCTATCTCGCGTTCGATATCGACACGGAACGAAGGGGCTTCAATTTCGAAGATTCCAGGCTCGATTGTCTGGACGGCAAACTCAAGACTCTGGAATATGTGCCGCACTTCATCACCCGTCAGACTGGTACCCAGTAGATGGTTAATTTGATCAAGGCGTGCCGTGATCTTTTTATTCTCAGATAGTGTATCGTGGACATCCAGAATCCCTTGAGCGATGCTTCCTCCGGCCAGTTCCGCAATAAGGGACGCAGCTCTGTCGAGTGCCCTGGTTAGTATGCGGATGTCAGCTCCTCTTTCGAAACGATGGGATGACTCGGTATGTATCCCCAGTTTCTTGGAAGTCAGCCGGATGGCGGAGGGGTTGAAATATGCGCTTTCCAGGAGTATGCTGGTTGTCGTATCGGAAATTTCTGAATTCTCTCCCCCCATTATTCCTGCCAGAGCAACCACCTTTTCGGAATCGCGTATGGTAAGATCGGATGATTTTAGAATTCGTTCCTGCCCATCAAGAGTTGTGAAACTTTCACCCTCATCCGCTTTTCTCACGATTATTTTCCCCCCGGCAAGCAGGGTGAAATCAAAGGCGTGGAGTGGATGTCCATATTCCATAAGGACATAATTGGTCACGTCTACAACATTGTTTATCGGCCGCAATCCTACTGATTTCAGTCTGTCCACCAGCCATTGCGGTGAAGGTGCCACCCTGCATCCGGAAATATAGCGGGCCGTATATCGGGGGCAAAGATTAAAGTCTTCCACCTGAACCGATGCGAATTTATTAATTGGCTCACCGGTTTCCACAACCTCATGACCGGGAAACTTGATCTTCTTGCCCAGTTTTGCGGCGGTCTCCCTGGCTATGCCGATAACGCTCAGGCAGTCGGCCCGGTTAGGGGTAAGACCTATTTCGAAAATGGTGTCTTTCAGACCCATGGCATCAAAGAACGGCGTCCCGGGATTCAGATTGTCAGGAAGGACCATGATCCCGGCCGATTCATCTGCAAGGCCGAGTTCCTTTTCGGAACAGAGCATGCCGAATGATTCTTCACCCCGTATCTTGGAACGCTTTATTCTGAAATCGCCAGGGAGCACTGCACCGATCTGGGCCAGCGCAACCTTGTCCCCTGCTTTGAAATTCTGGGCGCCACAGACAATATTCAATTGCTCTCGGCCGTTGTTCACCTTGCAGAGTGAAAGTTTGTCAGCGTTGGGGTGTTGCAACTTCTCTTCAACCACCGCCACTACCACATCGTCCAGTCCCTCCCCATGACTTTCCATTCTCTCAACTTCAAGACCGAGCATGGTAAGAAGATCGGCAAGATTTACGGGTGACAGGTCAACGTCAACAAATTCCTTGAGCCAGTTATAGGTTATAATCATAATGACACTCTTTTGGATAGTTAGAAGTTAGTGTTTAAAGTATAACCTCATATTATGACTAGAATTGCCCAAGGAAGCGAAGGTCATTTTCGAATAACAGCCGCATGTCGTTGATACCATATTTCAGCATCGCAATCCGTTCGATTCCCATGCCGAAAGCGAACCCCGAGACTGACTCGGGATCGTAGTGGACATGCCGATATACTTCGGGGTCTACCATGCCGGCGCCGAGAATCTCGAGCCAACCGGAATTCTTGCACACCCGGCACCCCTTTCCCTTACAAATGACACAGGCAATATCCACTTCGGCGCTCGGTTCGGTGAAGGGGAAAAAACTGGGCCGTAACCGGACGCCGGTACCTTTTCCGAAACACTGATTAACAAAAATGGTAAGAATACCCTTCAGATCGCCAAAGGTTATCCCCTTGTCAACCAGGAGACCTTCAATCTGGTGAAACATCGGGGAATGGGTGGCATCCGAATCGCACCGATAGACCGTACCCGGTGCAATGATCCTTAACGGAGGCGCATGTTTAAGCATGGTACGAATCTGCACGGGTGAAGTGTGAGTCCTGAGCAGAAGGTTTTCACCGATAAAGAAGGTATCCTGCATGTCTCGGGCAGGATGGTCTTTGGGGAAATTCAAGGCTTCAAAGTTATAGTAATCCAGTTCTATTTCAGGCCCTTCAGCCACCTGGAAACCGAGTCCGGCAAAAATGTCAATTATCTCTTCAATGACAAGCGTTATGGGGTGCTTAGTTCCGAGTGATATGCGCCGACCGGGCAGGGTGACGTCGATTCTCTCTTCCTTCAGTTTTTGGGCCTTCCTGGCAGCACGAATGTTTATCAGGGCAGTGTCAAATTTTTCATCAAGCTTATCACGGACTTCGTTTACAACTTGACCCATCAATGGGCGTTCTTCCGGCAGAAGAGCGCCAATTCCTTTCATAAGGGCAGTTAAATCACCCTTTCTGCCAAGGAATCTGACGCGTACTTCATGGAGAGCTTCTTCCGTTGATATGCCGGACAGTTCTTTAACTGCCTGGCTTAAAAGAGCCTCGAGTTTGTCCTTCATAGTACCGAACCTTTTGATAAAAAAAGAAATGGGATGTCATGCATCCCATTTCTTTTTATCGTGCGTAATCATTTATCACTTATTGGTTTTAGCCAGTCCGGCAATCTCGGAAAAGCCGCGCGGGTCGGACACTGCAAGATCAGCCAGAACCTTGCGGTCGATTTCAACATTGGCAGTTTTCAGTCCGTGGATCAGCTTGCTGTAGGAAAGCCCATTGGTCCTGGCGGCGGCATTGATGCGGGTAATCCACAATGCCCTGAAGTCTCTTTTCTTGACGCGCCTGTCTCTGAATGCATAATTCAACGCGCGGTCGACCGCTTCGGTGGCGCTCCGGAACAACTTGCTCCTGGCACCCCGGTAGCCCTTGGCCAGCTTCAACACCTTGTTTCTTCTCTGTCTCGCTTTAAAGCCTCGCTTTACTCTTGGCATCTGATACTCCTTTTGCTGTTTATTTGCCGGATCCGTAAGGGGAGACGTTCCTCACGGTTCGCGGACTTGAACGCAGTAAAATGTGAATAGTAAAAAGTGAACAGTGGAAGCTGTGGTTCTTTTCACCTTTCACGTTTCACTGCTGTTTTACATATAGGGAATAAGTCTTGCAATATTCTTATGGTCCACTGCTTCGACTACATTCGATTTGCGGAGATTCCTCTTCCGTTTCCTGCTTTTTGATGTCAGGATGTGGCTGGTAAAAGCATGACTTCTCTTGATTTTTCCGGAGCCTGTTTTTTTGAATCGCTTGGCGGCTCCTCGGTTGGTTTTAATTTTCGGCATCTGCTTTCCTCCATCTATCTGAGAATTATTTTTTCGGAGCAACGATAATGAACATGTTCCGCCCTTCCATCTTGGGCCTCACTTCTATGATTGCAATATCCTTAAGGTCCTCAACAAACCGGTCCAGCGCATGCTGCCCCAAATTCATGTGGGTTATTTCACGGCCGCGAAAAACTACCGTTATTTTCGCCTTATTCCCCTCTTCCAGGAAACGGCGTACATGCTTGATCTTGAAAAGAAGGTCATGCTCGTCGGTCTTCGGACGGAGTTTTACCTCCTTTACCTGAACCTGTATCTGCTTTTTCTTGGCTTCCTGCAGTTTCTTGCTCTGTTGATATTTGAATTTGCCGTAATCCATAATCCGGCAAACCGGCGGCACGGCAGTAGGCGATACTTCGACAAGGTCCAATTGCTGGCTTTCCGCGAGCGACAGCGCTTCCTGTAACTGGAGTATCCCCAGCTGTTCGCTGTTGGCCCCGATTACCCTGACCTCTTTCGACCTGATGGTTTGATTAATATTAACCGTGGGTTTAGCTATGATGCCACCTCCTAATGGAAACTATCAACTTCCTTCGCCAAGAAATCTGTAAACTCAATCGGCCTCATTGCCGGAAGGTTTTTGCCGTCGCGGAACCGCGGTGTTATTGTTGCGGTTTCTACTTCCTTGTCGCCGATAACCAGCATATACGGAATTTTCTGGAGTTGCGCCTCGCGTATTTTAAATCCGAGCTTCTCGTTCCGGAAATCCTTCTGAATGCGAACTCCGGCTCCGCGGAGACTGTCAAAAACCTGCTGGGCATACGGTATCTGATTGTCGGTAACGGTCAGTACGATTGCCTGGACAGGTGAAAGCCAAACCGGGAAGCTCCCGGCGAAATGTTCGATAAGAACCCCGATAAAGCGTTCAATCGAACCGAGTATTACCCGGTGGACCATTACCGGCCGTTTTTTCTCCCCGGCCGCATCCACATATGTCAGATCGAAGCGCTCCGGCAAGGTGAAATCGCACTGGATTGTAGCACATTGCCATTTCCTGTCAAGACAGTCACGCAGTTTTATATCGATCTTCGGTCCATAAAAGGCGCCATCCCCTTCGTTAATCTCGAACGGACGCCCCGAATCTTTGAGCGCGCCGTGTAGAGCATTGGTGGCCCGCTCCCAATCCTCGTCAGAGCCGATTGACTTTTCGGGACGTGTTGAGAGCTCCATGTCATACTCAAATCCGAAAATCCCCATGAAATCATTGACGAAAGAAAGGACCCCTTTGATTTCCACGTCAAGCTGCTCGGGGGTACAGAGGATATGGGCGTCATCCTGGGTGAAGCAGCGTACCCGCAGCAGTCCGTGAAGCACCCCTGCCCTTTCATGCCTGTGAACGGTGCCGAGTTCAAAAAAGCGGAGCGGCAGGTCGCGGTAACTGCGCAGGTGCGACTTGTAAATCATCATATGGGCAAGACAATTCATCGGCTTGATGCCGAATCCTTGTTCGTCCACTTCCGTGAAATACATATTTTCGCGGTAGTTCTCGTAATGGCCCGAACGCTGCCATAACTCGGTCTTCAGTATCTGGGGCCCAACCACTATATCATATCCGCGCCGTAAATGCTCTTTACGCTCGAAATCCTCAAGAATTGTCCGGAGCATGGCGCCCTTGGGGTGCCAGATAACCAGACCTGCGCCTACCTCATCGGAAAAGGAAAAAAGATCCAGTTCCCTGCCGAGCTTTCTGTGGTCGCGCCGCTTTGCCTCCTCGAGTCGTTCCAGGTAAGTTTCCAGCTCCTTCTTGTCGGGAAAGGCAGTTCCGTAGATGCGTTGGAGCATCTTGTTCTTTTCATCACCACGCCAGTAGGCGCCGGCAATGGAAGTCAGCTTGAATGCCTTGCATGATGAAGTAGCCGGCAGGTGCGGACCGCGGCAGAGATCGATAAAATCTCCCTGGCGATAGAGCGAAACGCTCTCGACATCCAGCGCTTCGATCAATTCGACCTTATAACTCTCCCCCATTCCCCGGAAGAGATTCACTGCATCAGCTTTTGTAAGCACCTGGCGTTCAATCTTGAGGTCGGCCTTTGCCAATTCTGTCATTTTTGCTTCAATTTTTTCCAGGTCGTCCGGACTGAACGGTGCATCCACATCGAAATCATAGTAAAAGCCATTTTCTATGGCCGGTCCAATGGTAACCTTGGCGTCAGGAAAAAGAGCTTGAACTGCCTGGGCCATCAGGTGCGACGTGGAGTGCCTGATAATTTCGAGAGCTTCGGGGCTCTTCTCGGTAATAATTTCTACCCTGACCCCATCAAAGAGCGGCGCACCCAGATCAACCAAGTCACCATTCAGCTTGCCGGCAACTGCGGCCCGGGCAAGACCTGCACCGATTGAAGCGGCCAGGTCGTAAACCGTTGCCCCTTTCTGGATATCCCTGGTCGAACCGTCTGGAAGCGTAATCTTGATCTGGCTCATCACTGGCCCCTTAACGGAAAGAGGCATCGAACATCGATGCCCCGTCACCTTGACAACTTCGGCATGTTCTTCATGGTAGGCGCGGGCGGTTTCGAACCGCCGACCCCTAGCGTGTCGAGCTAGTGCTCTACCCCTGAGCTACGCGCCTACATAAAAAACTCAGCATTTATAGCAGTTCGCGTCAGCAATGTCAAGGGGTTTGTTCGCCATCCCTGTCACCGTCCGCCCGACCGATATTCGATGCAGTGCTTCTCAACAACTTCTCAACCGCTGCGATAACTTCATCAACGGAAATGTCAGCCATGCACTTCGCGTTGATCGGACAGGGGGGAGTTGTGCCGAACATGGTGCAGGGTGAGCATGGGAGGCATTTATTGATGACAATATGGTTGTCCCCCCGCGGTGCCCATTTCTTTGCCAAACCGGGACCGAACAGGGAAATGGTCGGTTTGCCAAGTCCGACACCGATGTGGAGAATGCCGGAATCGCCGCTGATGAGAAGCGATGAAAGATCAATAAGGGCAGCCGTCTCAAGAAGTGAGGTTTTTCCAGCGAGGTTCAAGCCATATCCCCGAGCTGCGATCCGGTCTCCGCCAGAACAGTCTTCTCTTCCTCCAATTACAACAAAAGGGATACTCTTACCATAAAGCTTTTCGGCAAGGCCAATAAAGTTGAGTACTCCCCATCGCCTTTCCGGAATACTAGATCCAGGGAAAAGGGTCACAAATGGCCTTTTAGTGAGTTCCCCCAGCAGTTTGACAGCATTTTCAAGAGCAGATACAGGGGCTGCCAAATAGGGGGAACTGAAATCTGCCTGACTCACAATAGATAAAGGATCGAGAAGATTGCAGAAGCTGCCCGCTTCATAGTCATCATGAGAGTATTGTACAGCATGAGTAAACAGTTTCTTTCTCTCATTGGTAGCATAACCGATGGTTGCCGATGCACCCACAAATCTTGCTATGACAGCTGATAAGTGGTGCCATTGTTCGGTATCAATGACCAGATCATAGCGACCCTTGAAAATCCGTAGTAACTCGGGAAAGTTATCATAATGAAAGACTGTGGTAACGTCATGGGTAAGAGAGAAAACAGCTCCGTTTCTCTTTTCGGCAAGAATATCGATAACTGCTTCCGGAAAATTTTTTCTAAGCATATTAATGGCAGGCAGCAGGTGAACAGCGTCGCCGATGCCGCCGGGACGGATAATAAGGATTTTATTAGGGGCACGCAACGGCTGGGAACGTGGCGCAGTGAGGAGGCAGGTCAAGAGCGAGCCAAAGGTCCTGTCAATGAATTTAAGCAATTGTTTTTTCACAAAATCATACCTTGCCTGAAATTGTTGTTTCTTTTTTGCCGAGCAAAAGACGTTCAACAATTTCAACACCCTGCATGAAAGAATGGTCCATGTTGCCCACTTCATATTTCCATGCGCCGAACCTGCCACGGGAGTAAATTCCATTGGCCTCCAGAAATGGCTGGATCGTTTTCAGCGCACAATCTCGCATAAGTGAAGGGATCGGGTACGAATATGGTATATCGATAAGGTAGCTGCTGATAATATCTTTTCGTTGATTCTCGTCTATCATGCCGCTGTTTATCAGTCCCTGAATAGTAGCATCAATGATTGCCCCTTTGTCTTCCGGTTTGAAGGGAGCATATGTCGTTTCGCACATGAGCGAGAAAAAACTACTCGTATCTCCGTTGGGAACGTTGTGCGGCGAATAGTTATGGAAGTTCGTCACTCGATAAAACGGGGAGTTCTGTTCGGGGAAATACATCCAGCACTTTGAGTCTATTCTCGTCCCTTCGAAGCCGAGACCGACTATCAGACCGCTATTGTGTTCCAGACTATCAGCAGCCGATCTAACCTGGTCGGGTGTGTTGGAACATTTATTAACAAACAGGTCAAGCGGCGAGGTATTGATCAGCACATCATAGGTTTCGACACGGCCATTCGCAAAAGTTGCCTTTTTTGCCTCAAGATCAATCGCCACCATTTCGTGGCTCAGATGAATCCTCTCGTTGAAGCCGCGGGCAATATTTTCATAGATAGCCCCCGTACCGCCATGTTTCGGAAATTTGAAGGTACGGTTCGCTCCCCAACTCAGGTCATCGCGTTTCTCTGCAATATTCTTCTCGGTCCGCGCCAGATCGACGACACTCACCCGTTCGGCAATCCACTCCTTGCTCATAGTTTCCAATGGAACTCCCCAGACCTTGCGGTTGTAAGGTTCCATGAAATATTTCACTATACCGCTACCGAAGACACTGTCCATCCACTCGCGAAAGTTGGCTGCTCCTCCCGGTAAACCCGACAGGCAGCTCAGCCCGGCCACACACTCCCGTAAGACCTCATGGGGGAGGTAGCGAATATTGTTCTGGAAGGGATACGGCACCCAGGTTTGCAGAATGCGGATCCAACTCTCCCGTTGGTGCTCGAAATATTCGTTACCGAGCGCCTCTGAAACCGCCTTGTCGAAATAATCATGGTGGGAGAACAGGACATGACCGCCGATATCCCAGGTAAATCCCGAATCATCGACAAAAGAAGCCGAAAGTCCACCAATATGAGAATTACATTCGAAGACCAGCCAGTCGGTATGCCCGAGCTTACGGAGAAGGTAGGCGGCACCCAAGCCGCAGGGACCGGCGCCGATGATGAGGATTTTCATGGGCGGGCAAATATTTCTCATCAAAGTGGGCACTTACTACAGATTTCTTTAGACGGCCTTGCATTTCTATATTCATCTGTCATTCGAATACAGCATGGATGGTTTGCGCCGGTATAGTCATAATAAAATTCACTCACTCCCCAATTGCAAATCTTGTATTTTTTGTAATTAGGACTTATTCCATGGATTTGCCATGCCAGCTTTGTTTTCTCGGCTTGATTGGCATGATCTTCATGTAGAGCGTCTACCCACACCTCTTGCGGAGTAATCCAAATATCGGCAAATATCTCTTTTGCAAACTGTTTCACGTCGAATACATCTTTAGGGGTTGTTTCATAACATTGAACACAGTTAATAGAGACTTTCTGCTTGGATGCTGCATATCTTATATTTTTAATAACGTTAGGTAGATTTCTCTTCCTGATCGACTCGAACAGATCAGGATTCAATGTTTCGAGGGAGAACACATAATGGTCGACGTTATGTACATACGGCAGTGAGCCGTTGGTAATTATCATCACCTTGAGTTTCAGATCTTTCGCGATGTTTATCAGTTGCTGAATATTAGGATGGAGCAAAGGTTCGCCAAGTCCTTGCAGTTTAACGATCTTGCATTTTCCATGATTTATAAGAATTTTCTTGTAAACTTCAATATCTATATAACCATCATTATCTTTGTGGGTACAATGCACGCAATTGAAATTACACCGCCTGGTAGGTTCGATCTGAACCATGCTTTCGGTTAATAGGCTTTTTAGTAATTGTTTGGCTCTTTTTAACTGCATGTCTATCTAACCTAATATTCTTGACCAACTCATGATGCAATAAAACCAACCGCGAAAAGGTTAACCTCTGTTTACAACACGTAATGGTGGCACATTTTCCGCAGGAACTTTCATCAAACGATAAAGCGTTACACGAATCCAGACCCAAAAAGAGAAAGGCAGCGGCAGTAGCGCCAAAGGAAGCACCATAAGATATTTCATTTTCTGGCGCAGGTTCATGGTCCGAAGTATCTCTGCAACTCGCCACCAGAAGTTGCCGTCATACATATGTTTATCCATAATAGTCCAAAAGCCGAGAGACTTGAAAAATCCGTTATCAGCAGTTGCACTATTGATTTCCCGCGCTCTAATCACAGGGTCAGAGATAGTCCTGCAGCAGGCAACCCATAAGGCATAAAAGACGAGCGGTGAAAACGACAGATCATTGACGTCATTTCTGGTTACAATCCGCTTCCTGGCAATATAGATGCTGAAATCCTCACGTATTGACTTGTTGAGGAACTCAAACTGGGGGTAAAGTCGATCGATATTTTTGTAGCCCCATGAAAAGCAGGCGCTGTCAAACAGGGCGGTTCTGAAGATATAGGCTGGAAAGAAGCTGAGTGGATAATAATAGTTAAGTCCTTGCTCCACCATCCTTTTCGCTGAGTTAGCATTGCCCCGCACCCAACTCCCCCGCTCAATCGCCCCAACCTCGATCAAATCGAACGTACCTGTTTCAATAGCTTCGATGACGTCATTGCAGTTTGTAAAATCAAGGAAATCATCATCGCAGAGAATCCAAGTATACTCGGAGGATGACATTTCGATGGCCTTAAGGTAATTAGGATTACCGCCTATGTTAACGCGATTGCGGACGTATGTTAAATCAGGGAATAGATCACGGAAACGTTTGACTGTCTCATGTGTGGCATCGGGCGAACAATTGTCAATCACCGTTATACGGCATTCTCGGAACGGCGACTGCTCCAGTATCTGAAGCGTAGTCAACAAATAACTACAACGGTTATAGGTGATTATTAGAATTTCAAAACGGTCTTTCAGCCGAAAGAGCCTACTCATAAGGAACTTCTCCAAAACACTCAAATTTCCCTGTTGCAGCGAGAACCTCTAGGCGAGATTGCGCCCACTTCTCGAACGTATAATTATCTGCAACCTCTCTGGACGCATTTCGTGCAACAGATGACACTCTTTCCGTATCTCCCTGCAGGATCATTCTAATTATTGCAGCTAATTCCACGGAATTTTCCGCTTCAAATACGTATCCAGTTTCACCATCTCGTACAGGGCTATCCCAGTTCAAGGATTTTGACGTAATAACCGGTACGCCTACTGCCATCGTCTCGGGGACGGTAACTGCACACCCCGCATTAGCTGTTTCTGCCTTACCCAAGGACCAGATAACACCGGCAGCGTTCTGCAAAACCGGTATCACTTCGTGGCGATGGCGGAACTCACGGAGTCGCACCCTGGGTATCAGGTTCATTTCACGGATTATCCTGGCTAATGCAACACGAAAGTTCGGGATACCCACGACCCAGATATCTACATCGAGGTCGCAGACGGCAGTGAGTGCCTTAAGTATACAAACAATTCCCTCCTGACTGTGTCCACAGAATACTACAAAGTATGGCAACCGTGATGGTCGGGTGTAATTTATGGCAGATAAAAATCTAAAATCAACCCAGTGTGGCGAAACGACAAAATGATCTATTTGCATGCCATGACGTTTTGATAAAAATAGTGCCTCACTACCTGATTGCACAAAAACCTTTAACGCCCCGGTAATAGTCATTGATTCACATTCAAGTAGGTATTTCGTTATAATATCTGCGCCATTGCCTTCCCATAATGGAATAGGTGACAACGTAGCCACGAATTTTAGACCCAACATCTGTGCTGCTCGACCAGAAAAAATATCTCTAACCTCAAGAAAATCTACCTTTTCAATTCTTGGATCACTAGTGAGAGCTTCTTTTGTTTGACTTACTAAGGCTCGAAAATAAAGTCCTGCTTCCAGACCAGTCAACATTAGGCGCCGTAAATCGAGTTTGGCAATAAAGGCAAGACGAAAGATGTCAATGACCGTTCCAACCACGCCCTTTCTATTCCTGCATTCTACCAGCATAAATTTAGTTGGCACTCCGTACAATTGCCATGCTTGCGACGTTTCACAAATGCGTTCCCCTTCATAATTCGTATCTGTCTCTTTACTTATAGCCTGACATAACATCTGAATCATAATGCTAGATCCTTGCCTCCCGATCTGCTACTATTTCGTCAAGAGGACGATAATAAATAGGTATTGATCCGCCATGGCGGCGGCGCCATGAAACAATCCAAGCTAACGGAGCCTTTGGCACAAACAAGTCGAAAAATAAAAGTAATGCATATAAACCACGCTTGCCAACGGCGTTCTGTAAAATTTCAAGTAAAAAACCTCTTTGGCTGAATCCGTTTCCTTTAAGCATAAGAATTCTAAACATTAGCCCCATTAATATAGAAATACGCCCACCGCCCGGATTAGTAAATGCAAACAAATTGTTAACGTGTTCCGCTCGTAATGCAGAAGTCTTAAAAAACTTTCCTAGCCGCAACCATGACGCGTCCCAACCCATATCACCCATCCAGTAATTTGGCTCATCATTTGCCTCGCTTGGAACAATGGAGCACAACCTTCGGGAACAGGTGTAAACAAGAAGGTTCTTCGATTCAATTAACTTCCATATCGGTGGAAGCAAGGGGGCATGGCAGTTAATCCCACGATATGCACTAAATAAGTCACATGATATAAGCGATTTTCGTACGATAACATTTGACATGGCCCATAAGCTTATCAAAAATTTAGGGTCATTATAAACCAAATCAGAGGCGGGCAACAATTGCCCTTGGCTTTTCTGTGAAGCCTGCCACCCCAAACGAATGATATCAGCTTCACCTTGCGACAGGATTTCTGTAACCTCATCAAAGTACTCAAGGTTCCATTCGTCGTCGTCACCAAACACGCAAAAATACTCCGAATCACTGATTTCAACAGCACGCAGAATATTTGCATCACCACCAATATTATATTTATTACGGTGATAATAAAGTAATGGCCAATATTTATCGCGATAATATTCAACAACATCACGTGTATTGTCTGTAGAACAATTATCAAGTATATGAAACCTCATTGAAGTGTAACCTGCCTGAATGAATGTCCTTATCATTCTCTCAAGCCTCGTCGACCTGTTATATGTAATGACTACAGGCTCTAACAGACTATTATCCCACTTCCGAATGGTAGTTGCTTCTTCTATTTCCAATACTGACGTGGTTGACCGGGAATATGCTGATTTATCCATGTAATAATCCTTCCTTCATGCCATTACTTGAGAGACTCATATTAATTATCCTTGATTAAGATTCTGATATTAGGGCGCCTTTGTTAAGGTAGATAATCCTGTTGGCAATTTTCTTCATGCCTTCGAGATCGTGGCTGACAATAATAATTGTTTTCCCTGCATTGTTTAACTCTGATATTTTATCAACACATTTTTTCTGGAAATCACTGTCGCCGACAGTAAGCACTTCATCGAACAGAAAGGTTTCTGCCTTACTATGAATGGCTACCGAAAATGCAAGCCGAAGATACATTCCCGAAGAATATTTTTTTACCGGGACATCGATGAAATCCTGCAATCCGGAAAACTCGATAATCTCGTCCTGCCTGAGCTTTAAATCTTTTATCGACATGCCGAGAATCGTTCCGTTCATGAATATATTTTCCCGACCGGTCAGATCGTGGTGAAATCCTGCCCCAAGTTCAATCAATGGCGCGACTTTTGTGTTTACTTTAACTTTTCCTTTGGTTGGGTACGTAACACTGGCAATCAGTTTTAAGATCGTACTCTTTCCCGAACCATTGGGGCCGCTCAGACCAACGCAATCACCCCGTTCAATTTGTATGTTGATCCCGTGCAGTGCCCAGAATTCTTGCTCATGCAACTCACTATTCCGCTTCCTGGAAAAGAGAGTTTCCACAATTTCATCACGTAAAGAGTTATGAAAAACTTGTGACTTCGAATACTTTTTCCAGACATTATCAAATTCTATGGCACTGTTAAATGACATCGGCAAAAGCTCTTTCAATTTTTATGAATATCCGGTAGAGCAGAAGATAGAGACCTACAATAAATAATGTTTCCAGGGCAAATTGCCATAACACAACTCCTCTCCCTTCTACAGTAACCCTGCGCATGTTCTCGATGATAAAGGTGAGGGGGTTGAGAAAGAGGAATAATTTCCATTTATAATCCAGATTATCAACAGAATAGACTACGGGCGAGGCGAAAAACCATAACTGCAGAAGAAAGGTGGAAGCAAGCTTGACGTCTCTGTAATAAACGTTCAAGGCAGACAATAGATATCCTACGGATATGGTAAAGAGAATAAGCAAAATCGTCAAAGGTATAATCCAGAGAAAATTGAGCGTAAAGTGCATGCCATAAAAGAGCAACAATCCTATATACACTGCAAAACCGATAAGATAGTCGAGAAAATTAATGGCTACTCCTGATAATGGAATAATTTCACGGGGAAAATAAATCTTGGTTATCAGATTGAAGTTGCCGGAGAGGCATGGAATGGCGAAATTAGTCGATGCTGCGAAAAAAGTCCATGGCAATATGCCGGCATAAAAAAAGAGCACATAGGGATAATCTTTGATCGCAGTTTTCAATATGACGCCGAATATAAGCACAAAAAGCATCATCATGCTCATTGGCTGCAAAACCGCCCAAAGAACACCTATGGCGCTCTGCTTATATCTTATGAGAAACTCCCTCCAGAAAAAAATGAGGAGCAGGTCTTTATATTCTAACAGACGAAACAATATATCCTCTTCGAGTTCAATTAGTTATCAGCTATAATGTAAGCCTGACCTTTTGAATGAACCAGTTATAACTCCTAGTATAAATCCAACACCAAAACGCCCCA
>JBGPCQ010000036.1:0-21847 GCA_041481895.1 Geobacteraceae bacterium
AGTTTTTTAACTGCAAATTACTACAGTTCATGGTTAAGCATGATATAAGATGAAATAATTACATATAATTATAATAAATATCTTGACAATTGCTTTAGTTGTTGTACATTTCGCATTAATGCTGTCTTAAATACCTTTTATTACACAGGGTAAGCTCATGAAATGCAGGAATGCCGTGAAGAAATTGAGGGAACAACGGATGATAAGCAAGGCGGAACTGGCGCGGCTGGCGGGTGTATCGTCTGTAACCGTCGACCGGATCGAGCGCGGCGAGGATTGCCGGTTGGAAACCAAGAGGAAGATAATTCTGGCCCTTGGTTTTTCTTTATCAGACAAGGAAAAAGTATTTGCGGATTAATGACGGGAACAGGTAGGGGCCATGTTTATATCAAGAAGCAGAGAAACTGTCGGCATTGATATCGGGTCGAGCTCTGTCAAGCTCGTGCAGATCAGGGAGCAGAAGGGCACTTACTCTCTTCTGAGTGTGGGGATATTGCCGCTCCCGGCGGAAGCCATTGTCGACAATACCCTCATGGACAGTTCATCCATAGTGGAAACGATAAGGGCCCTGGTCAAAAATCTCGATATCAGCGCAAAAGATGTGGCATCATCAATATCGGGCAATGCGGTCATTATCAGGAAGATCGTTCTTCCGTCGATGACCTCCGAGGAGCTGGAAGACCAGATCCATTGGGAGGCCGAGCAATATATACCCTTTGACATTAATGATGTAAACATCGATTTTCAGATTCTCGGCCAGGATGAAAACGACCCTTCGCGGATGAATGTCCTGCTGGTCGCCAGCAAGAGGGATATCGTCAACGATTATATGGCCGTATTCAACGAGACCGGTCTCAAGCTCTCTGTTGTCGATGTGGACTCGTTTGCCGTCCAGAACGCTTTCGAGATCAATTACGATGTTTTCCCGGAAGAGGTCATCGCGCTGGTGAACATAGGCGCCAGCATCATGAACCTGAACATTGTAAAGGGTGGCGTTTCTCTCTTTACCCGTGACGTGCAGACGGGAGGGAGCCTTTACACCGATGAAATCCAGAAACAGTTCGGCGTCAGCAGTGAGGAAGCGGAGCGGATCAAAATTTCCGGGGACTGCCCTGACACCGGGAAGCTCCGGGACATAATGACCCGCCTTAATGAAACACTGGCCATGGAAATGCGCAGGTCGCTCGACTTTTACAACTCCACCGCCAACGAGGGGAAGATCGGCAAAGTCATGCTGAGCGGCGGTGCGGCAAAGACGACTATGCTGACCGATGCTGTCAGCCAGAGACTGGGAGTTCCGGTGGAGATTATGGACTCTTTCCTGAAAATACACTGCAGTGAGAAAGAGTTCGACATCGATTACCTCGGGGAAATTGCGCCTCTTGTAACAGTTGCTATGGGGCTGGCGACGAGGAGGCTTGGGGATAAATGATAAAGATCAATTTATTACCCGTCAGGGCAACCAAGAAGAAGGAAACGGCAAAACAGCAGGTGTTCGTTTTTGTTATTGCGCTCATCGCCTTCACGGGACTGGCATTCCTGGTCTATTCCTATGAATTGATCAAAATCAAGACTACACGGGATGACATATCCAGGTCAGAGAAAGAAATACAACGCCTTAAAACGGTCATTGGCGAGATTGATAACATTAAAAAACTTCAGGATGAAGTAAAAAAGAAACTGGATATACTGAACCGTCTGAGAAAAGAGAAAACCGGCCCGGCCATCAGGCTGGCAAAACTGAGTGAAGCGACTCCCGAAAAAGTCTGGCTGACAAAATATGCGGAAACCTCGGGTAACGTCGCGCTCTCCGGCATTGCCTTCAATGAAGACCTGATCGCCGCTTTTATGCGCAACCTCCAGGCATCGGATGAATTTATCAACATAGAACTGCAGGTTTCCGAGCAGATCGAATACGGCGGGGTAAAGGCAAAAAGATTCGATATTTCCTGTGCATTGAATCCTTCGAAAAAGGAAACGACGCCACCGGTCAAGCAATAACAGATTCCGGCTGATTCCCGCGCATCCGGGGAGACATATTTACAGCCCAAGGACACTCTATGGACGCGAATGTAGAAAAAATCCTGAAACTTCCCAATAGTCAGAAAATCGTCCTGGTGGCATGTATATTCCTGTTGCTGGGGGCGGGTTTTTTTTACGGCCTGTTTAAGCCGAAGATGAAAGAATTGAGCGAACTGCAAAAGAAACAGGCTGATCTGAGCAAGCAGATTCAGGAAAATAAACGAATTGCCGACAACCTTCCCAAATACAGGAAAGATTACGAACAGTTGAAGGTCGACCTGGACAGCGCTTTGACGGAACTGCCGAACCAGAAAGAAATTCCGTCGCTTCTGACCAGCATCACAAGCAAAGGCAAGGAAGCCGGACTCGATTTTCTTACCTTCAAACCCAAAGCTGAAGAGCCCAAGGATTTCTATTCGGCGGTTCCGGTCGATATCAGCATATACGGGTCCTTTTACAATGTTGCCAATTTCTTCGTGGCAGTCAGCAGTCTTCCCCGCATAGTAAACATAACGAATGTGAATTTTGCCGATATCAAAAATGCCGGGGGGCGAATGGTTGTAAGGGTCAACTGTCTCGCAACGACTTTCCGTTTTCTGGACAAGAAAGAGACCAAGGATGAAAAAAAAGGTAAATAAACGAAATATTGTGCCGGTGCTGCTGGCTGTGGCATTGCTGGTTTCTTTCGGGTGCACGAAGAAGGAGCTCCCCCCGCCTCCGCCGGCCCAGCCGAAGCCGGCAGCCAAGCCGGCCCAGCCTGTTCAGGCGCAGGCCAGTTCGGCAAAGCCTGCAGCGGCTGTTGATAATCTGCTCGATTTCACCCGCAAGAAGGACCCTTTCAAGCCTTTTGCCGCTGAACCCGTGCCTCAGGCGCAGGATAAGCCCAGATCCGCCGGAGTTGCCAGAAAGGTAGATCTGCTGCCGATTCAGAGCTATGATGTGAACAAGTTCAGGATTTCCGGGATCATAACCGGTCTTAATGAAAATACGGCGCTGATTATCGATCCTGCGGGCAAGGGGTATGTGGTAAGAGAGGGTATGTTGATAGGCATCAATGACGGACGCATACACAGGATAACTCACTCAACGATTGAAGTGGTCGAGAAGTATCGCGATGACAAAGGCCATCTTCATAAAAGAAGCATATTACTTGCCCTGCCGAAGAAAAAGTAAGGAGACACCAGATGAGAATGCGTTCTCGCAGAATTATTAGCTCTACGGTTGCCCTGATCTCCCTGGCACTGTTTTTTACCGGTTGCGCGCAACGGATGCAGAGCGTTAAAGAGGACAGCCTGCGTGACGCTAACGGTCCGGCTGCCTTGCAGAACATAAAGGTTTCCGAGGATGGCTACCAGGTGGAGATCTCTTCGAGCAAGCCCCTGACGTATACTTATTACAAGACGACCGCGCCGTTGAAAGTGATAATAGATATTTCACAGACTGAGCCGGGCGCCATTACGGCTCCGGTCGAATCAAATGCGGGAAATGTCAGGAGGGTTGAGGTCGTACGACACGGGTTCGGCCAGAACGTATTGAGCCGCGTCGAGATTGCTCTTGCGAATGACAGTGAGTTCACAATCACTACGAATCCCGAAAACAAGGGGAAACTGCTCGTAGCCTTTGCGAGGGCCCAGTCGGTGCAGACAGGGCCGAAGGCCGATGCAGAGGTTGAGGCGAAGCGGGTTAAGGACGAAAATTCTCCTCCTTTGGCGCCGGCTCAAAACAAGAACGAGGAAATGCAGGCCAGGGCAGGGGAAATGCAGGCAGGGTCTGTAGATAAACAGGAAAAAGCTGAGGCAAAGCAGGCCGAACCCGCAGCGAATGAAGCGCCGGTTGCCGCCGCCCGTAAAACCATGACCGTCACCGCCGTTAATGTTGTGAATGACGGCGTGGAGGTCGTGGTCCCGGGAGGGGTTGATACCTTCAACTCCTTCAAGCTGACCAAGCCATCCCGCCTCGTCCTGGATATTCCCGGTGTAAAGAACGGTGCGGCAGTGAAGATCATTGATATACACAAGTTCGGGATTGACTATGCCCGCCTGGGCAGCTCACCTGATAAAGTCAGGGTTGTCTTCGATGTGACCGGAAATGCACTCCCTCCGTACCGGATCGAGAAAAGTGAAAACGGGCTGAAGATCGTTCTGCAAGGGGGTGCGCCGGCGGAGCCGGTAAAAACCGCAGCGGAGAATGACAAGGCGCCGGTTGAGCGAAAAGCTCAGGAACCGGGGAGAGCAGCGCACAAATTTTCCATGGTCGAGGCTATAGATTTCAAGTCAGTTGAAGGATATTCACAGATATCAGTAAAGGTCAGCGGTGCATGCGCCGCTGAAAAGCCGAGAAAGTCCGCGAACCGTTGGGCCATGACCATCAAGAATTGCCAGCTTCCGCTGAAGCTTCAGCGCATGCTCGATACCAGCGCCTTCTCATCTGCAGTCCAGGAAGTAACTCCCTATCAGGTCAGGATCAAGGGAGGGTACGAAACCAAGATCCTCGTGAAACTCCGTTCAGATGCCCCGTTCAATTTCAGACAGGAAGGGGATACTGTTTACTGGAGCATCAAGAATCCCGAAAAAGAGGAAAAACCGGCAGCCTTCCCCGAGCCCGCCAATCGGCAGCCTGCTCCCGTTGCCGTTTCAGCCCGGAAGGGAAAGGCCGCGGCAATCGTTATCAGAGAAACGGCCGGCGATATGCAGATTAATGCCGGCTTGCTGACGGACAAGAAAAAAGGGTATACCGGCAGAAAGGTTACCCTTGAGTTCTCCGATGCCGACGTAAGAAAAATTTTCCAGCTTATTGCCGAGGTCAGCAATCTGAATTTTCTGATATCCGATGACGTCTCGGGGACCATAAGCCTCAAGCTGGTAAATGTCCCGTGGGACCAGGCGCTTGAAGTCATCCTCGATTCCAAGAATCTCGAAATGAAGCGTGACGGCAACATTATCCAGATCAAGCCGAAGGGGAAGTTCAAGACACAGGACCAGGAGGATGCCGAGGCGAAAAGGGAACGAGAAAAGAGGATGGAGCTGGTCACCAGGGTATTCGACATCAATTTTGCTTCTATCGGCGATATGGAAAGCAAGTTCAAAGAGCTGAGCAGTAAATTCCCGGGGACAAGCGTCATTTCCGACAGCCGGACCAACAAGGTCATTGTTATCGATAACGAGTATAGAATAAAAAAGATGGAGGAGTTGCTGGCAAAGCTGGATGGACCGGAAAAACAGGTCATGATCGAGGCGCGCATAGTTGAAGCCAGTTCCACCTTTACCCGTGACCTTGGCGTACAATGGGGCATACATTATAAGGATGCCTCGGCGTCAATCTTGGGGATAAACCAGCTCGACACAGGATTTGGCGGGGTGGTCACGCCGCCGCCGATTGTGGGTTTCCCGGCTCAAAATTCTCCGGGTGGGGCCATGGGGCTTTCGTTCGGCACGCTGACCAGCAATATACAGCTCGACATGAGGATTTCAGCGGCCGCAACAGCGGGACTCGTTAAAATTATCTCCTCGCCCAAGGTGGTCACCCTTAACAACAAGGCGGCCAAGATATCCCAGGGCCAGTCCATTCCCTACCAGACGACATCGGCGGAAGGGACGAAGACCCAGTTCGTTGATGCTACCCTGTCGCTCGAAGTAACTCCACACGTTACCGCCGACGGCAATATCGGCATGAAGATCATGGCCACCAACAATTCTCCGGGAGCGCTCCCGGCAGGGGCAAACGCGCCGTCTATCAACATGAAAACCGCAAATACCGAACTTCTGGTGAAGAACGGGGAAACCACGGTCATCGGCGGCATCTACGTCGATTCCGACACTGAGAGCGACTCGGGTGTGCCGTTTTTCATGGACATCCCCCTCCTCGGCTGGATGTTCAAATCCAACAGCAAGTCGAAGACAAAAACGGAACTGCTGATTTTTATTACACCGAGAGTGGTCAATTAGGACTATTAAATCGTATTGATTGGAGGAAGTATGAATTGCAAGCTTCGTTTGTTTATGATGATACTGATCACGGCGTTTGCCATGTCCGGCTGCGGGCAGGGCGGCGGCGGGGGCGCAGGGCTGAACGGCGGGATAACCGTTGTTACCTCGGTCACCGGGTCGGTCGTTACAGCTACGGCGACCTATACCAATCCCACGCAAACCAACCTGATCGGCCTCCCGATAACATTCAAAATTAATAACGTTGTGATCGGAACGTTTAATACGAATAATTCGGGATCGGTGACCGTCGCATTTACTCCAGCTCCTTTCATCGGTACGCAGACGATTACCGTCACGGCCAGCACCGGAAACCTTGCCAATTTCAGCACGATAAACATGAACGGGATAACGATGACCATGTCTTCGCCACCCGCGCAAGCCGTTACTGTTACCGGGGCAACACCAGGCACCACCAACACCTTTGTATTCTCCAGTCCAACGTTTGTTACCGTCTCGGATCCGTTCAACAATGCAATTTCGGGACATCAGGTAAGCATAACGGCGAATTTTACCGCTGCGCCTGCGGCCGCCGGGGACTTGCTGACATTCATCGGCGGAGCACCGGCATCCGTGGCAGCGGGTACAACAACTACCGCAACGGCTACAACCGGCCCAGCGGGGACTGTCCCACTCCCCGGAACGACCTTGGGTCTGATTGTTCCCGCTGCCGGTGGCACGCGGACGGCGACCATCTCCTGGACGGCTACAATTGTTAATGAGCCTGCACTTTCGGTATTCCAGGGCCTGGCTGCCTCGGGTGTAACCACTGTTACCATTACCAACTAGTGTTGTCCAATCCGGCAAAGCGGTGATCACGCCTGCCGGTCGGCATTATGAAACGTGTCCGGCTGCAAGCTGATACCGGCGGAAACGGCAAACCAATAAAAATTTTAAATAACAAATGCCAGGGCGTTCCCCTGGCATTTGTTTAAATTCATGGAGAATGCCATGCTGCGCTACCTGACCGCCGGAGAATCCCACGGCCCGCAACTGACCGCGATCGTGGAAGGAATGCCGGCAGGACTCGAACTGTCAGAAGAGACAATCAACGCCGACCTTGCCCGCCGGCAGTGCGGTTACGGCCGCGGCGGCAGGATGCAGATCGAGAAGGATACTGTGGAGATCCTCTCCGGAGTCCGCTGGGGGGAAACCATCGGCTCTCCCGTGACCCTCTGCGTGAAAAATCGTGACTGGGTGAACTGGCAGGAGAAGATGTCCCCTTACGGGAAGTACCGGGACGACAAGATCAGGGTCACCCGTTCCCGCCCGGGGCACGCCGACCTCCCGGGGGTGATGAAATACGGCCAGCGTGACGTGCGCAATATCCTGGAAAGGTCGAGCGCCCGGGAAACGGCAGTCCGCGTTGCGGTCGGCGCTATGGCAAAAGTCCTCCTGGGCCGATTCGGGATCATTGCCTGCGGTTTTGTTACGGAACTGGGGGGGATAACGACGAATCGTCCGAACCGCCCCCTTGCCGCCCTGCGGGAGCTTGCTGCAAAATCAGAACTGTTTACCTGGGACGATACTGCAGCGGCGGAAATGAAAGCACTGATCGATCGGGCAAAAAATGACGGCGATACGATCGGCGGTGTCGTGCAGGTGGTTGTCTCGGGTGTTCCGGCGGGGCTCGGCAGTCATGTGCAGTGGGACCGGAAGCTTGATGCCCGGCTGGCCATGGCGGTCATGAGCATCCAGGCCATCAAGGGGGTCGAGATCGGCATCGGCTTTGAAAGCGCACGCAACCCCGGCTCCAGGGTCCATGATGAAATCTACTACGAATCCTCCCGGATTCTCCATGGTGAAACTTCCGGGTTTTACCGGAAGACCAACAATGCCGGGGGGATCGAGGGGGGGATCAGCAATGGCGAGGAGATAATCGTCACGGCTGCCATGAAACCGATTCCCACCCTCTACAAGCCCCTCAGGTCGGTGGACATCGCAACGAAGGAGCCCTTTGAAGCCGCGGTCGAAAGATCGGATGTCTGTGCCGTTCCCGCTGCTTCGGTGGTTGCCGAGGCAGTGGTGGCCATCGAGATTGCCAATGCCTTTCTGGAGAAGTTCGGCGGGGATTCAGTCGCGGAAATGGAGCGCAACTACGGAAGCTACCTGGACTACCTGAAATCCTTCTGACAGGGGCATTTCCCGGGCGCTGCCGACCGGGCGGACACCATTTTATGCCGTTACCGACATAAGAATTGACACGGAAGTCAAAAAGGTGGAATATAAGCTGATTATTTTTACTCCGGCTAAAAAGGAAGCCCGATTTTGTCCAGCATAACGGTTGGTTTGGGAGAACGAAGCTACACTATTCTGTTCGGGCATGATCTCCTTAAAGAAACGGGAGCCGTCTGCCGGGGCCTCAAGCTCGGGAAATGCGTTGCCGTGGTTACCAATCCCGTCATTGGCGCCCTTTACTCCGAGCAGGTCCGCAGTTCACTGGCTGATGCCGGTTTTACGGTTCATGAGCTGGAAATACCCGATGGTGAAGAATTCAAGAACATCGAGACCCTGCGGGTAATCTACGGCCGTCTTATCGAAGCGGGGCTGGACCGGGGGTCATTTGTCCTGGCGCTCGGCGGCGGAGTTGTGGGGGACATCACCGGCTTTGCAGCCGCCACCTATCTGCGCGGTATCCCCTTTGTGCAGATACCGACGACCCTGCTCGCCCAGGTTGACAGCAGTGTAGGCGGCAAGACCGGCATCAATCACGAGAAGGGGAAGAATCTCATAGGGGCCTTTTATCAGCCCGTGTCCGTTCTGGTCGACGTGGCAACGCTCGATACCCTCCCCCGGCGCGAATTCATGAGCGGGATGGCCGAGGTGGTGAAGTATGGCATTACGCTGGACCGGGACCTGTTCGATCTCCTGTGCGAAACTGCATCAAGTCTTCTGGCACGGGACAGGGCCTGCCTGCTGAAGGTCATACAGCGGTGCTGTGAGCTCAAGGCGTCGATCGTTGCCCAGGATGAAAGGGAAACGGGGCTGCGGGCCGTTCTCAACTATGGCCATTCGTTCGGACATGCCGTTGAGACCCTGACCGGCTATACAGAATATACCCATGGCGAAGCGGTGGCGATCGGCATGGTCCAGGCTGCAAAAATATCGGAACAACTGGGCTATGCAAAGCCTTCTGAAACAGCGCGTATTGTCGGACTCCTGGAGAAGCTGGGGCTGCCGACGCAGCTTCCCCTGTTCAGCGCCGCTGCCTACAAAGAGGCTCTGCTGCGAGACAAGAAAGTACGGGACAAGGGGTTGAGCTTTGTTTTTAACAAGGGAATCGGTGATTACCTCATCGACAGAGTTATCGATATTGAGCCCCTTTTGAAAATCTCCGGGATCGGAGCCTGCGATGGAACATGACGTTACCCCATTCTGGGCGGACATCAAAAAATTCGAAGAGGCGCTGGTTAACGATCCCGCCTCCTACTGTTTCGTCCCCCTTGCCGAGCTGTACCGCAAGATGGGCCTTCTGGATGATGCCATTCATGTGGCGAAAAAGGGTTGCGACGTTCATCCTGACTATGTGGGGGGCTTCATGGCCCTTGGCAGGGCCTATTTCGATAAAGGGATGCGGGATGAGAGCAGGGTGGCGCTTGAAAAGGTGGTCGGTTCAACGCCGAACAATCTTCTGGCCCGGAGGATACTGAGCCAGATATACGCGGAGACCGGGGAGACTGCGGCTGCTGAAGAGTGCCTGCGATTCATTCTCTTGCATAACCCAGAGGACCAGGAAAGCCAGCTGCTGCTTAAATCCCTGAAAACTTCCGCAGCTTCGGACTATAATGAAGCATCGGAAGCATCTTTCCGCCCGGAGTATCCGGCCACTGACACGGAGGCTTTCGAATTCTTCCCGGAAGATAGTGACATCATCGAAGATGCAGAGCTGCTGGAAGAGCTTGACGATGAGGAACCTGCTGAAAAATTTTCCGCTGAGGAGCCTCCGGCGCGGGAGGAATTCATTTTCACTCCCCCCCGCGAAACGCCGTCGGCAGCGGGAGCTGCTTTCTTTGCAAAAGAGAATGATCCTCTCCGGACCGCCACTATGGCGGAACTTTACGCTTCCCAGGGGTTCCTGAAACGGGCCCTGACGATATACCGTGAACTCCTGGAAAACGATCCGGACAATGCCGAATGGAACAATCGTCTCTATGAACTCAAAACGGCCATTGATGAAGATATGGTCATGGCCAGGAAAGTCGTATCGGCTGACAGTGACGCAGGGGCAGACATCGTCCGGGATTCCGATCAACCTCTGCCGTCTCTGCACGTTGAGGAATCCTCCCCGATCGCTACGGATGACAGGGTACTTGTTGAGTTGGGAAAATGGCTCGATACAATCAGGAGGAGACGCTGATGTCTTTCAGGGAAACTCTGAAGGTTTTGGTCGGCAATGTTGATGGGGGGCAGGGTGCGGTCATCATGGGGTATGACGGGATACCGATCGATGAATACATCAAGGATGATGTCGCTCTGGATGTTCAGCTTCTGTCCGTCGAATATGCAACCCTGCTGAAGGAGATCAAGAGAACGATAGACGTGCTGAAAACCGGGGATATGGAGGAAGTATCCATAACCACCGGGCTTTCGCGGGTCATCATCCGTCCCGTCAACCAGGATTTTTTTGTCGTTCTCGTGCTGAACAAGGAAGGCAACTTCGGCAAGGGGCGTTATCTCCTGAAGCGCGATGCTCCGAAGATCGCGGAGGAATTGCAGTAGGTTTGCGGTTTCGGGCAGCAGAGAACCAAAGGCATTGTACCAGAGAGAAAACAGAGGTCCCGGAGAAAGACTTACGACTGTGTGGCCCGGCTTGTCCGGGTGAGGAGCGTTATGAGAATTCTCGTCGTGCATGGACCAAACTTGAATCTGCTGGGTACCCGTGAGCCGGGAGTTTACGGCAGCCTGACCCTTGCTGAAATAAATGCCGCCCTCGTATCTCTGGCCGGTGAACTGGGGGCCGAGGTCACCCTATTCCAGTCGAACTCTGAAAGCGCCCTGATTGACGCAATCCATTCTGCCGCCGCTTCCTGCGACGGCATACTCATCAACCCCGCGGCGTATACCCACACAAGTGTTGCCCTTCGGGATGCCATCGCCGCGGTCGCCTTGCCAACGGTGGAAGTCCACCTCTCCAACATCCACGCCCGTGAAGAGTTTCGTACCAGGAGTTTTATCGCCCCCGTAGCTTTGGGGCAGGTGTCCGGACTCGGTCTGGACAGCTATCTCCTGGGTTTCAGGGCAATTTTTAATCATATTAAAAAGGGATTGTAATCAGGGTCCGAGTATGCTAAATAACAGAATCTCTTCGGCCCGGAGATATCTGGACAGTTCCGGCGTGGATACCCTTATCTATCTGGGTCTGCCCAATATCAGATACCTTGCGGGATTTACCGGAAGCGACGGTGTTCTCATCCTTTCGCGCAGCGATGGATGGTTTCTGACCGACTCCCGCTATACCGTGCAGGCTTCACTGGAAACGTGCGGAGTCAAGGTCAGGGAGTACCGGGGGAAGCTGGAAGGGATCGCCGATCTTCTCAAGGAGAGGAACGCGGAACGGGTCGGCTTCGAAGCCGAGCATACTACCGTTGCATTCCACAGAGTTCTTGCCGATGCGCTGCCCGAGATGGATTTCGTTCCCATTGGCGGGGAACTGGACGATCCCCGGATGGCCAAGGATGACGAAGAGCTCGGTCTGCTGCAAAAAACCGCGGAACTTGCCTCCTCAGCGTTTTTAAGTATCCTTGAAAAAATCAGGCCCGGCGTCCTGGAACGGGACATTGCCCTTGCCCTTGAATTCGCCATGAAGAGGGCCGGGGCTGAAGAGAAATCCTTCGATTTCATCGTGGCGTCAGGTCCGCGGGGTGCACTTCCCCACGGAAAGGCCGGCGACAGGGTAGTTGGATCGGGTGAACTGGTAACCATCGATTTTGGGGCGGTATGCCAGGGGTATCATTCGGACGAGACCGTGACCGTAGCGGTTGGCGCACCGGATTCCCGGCAAAAAGATATCTACGGGATCGTCAAGGATGCCCACGACCGGGCAATGGAAGCCGTAAGGCCGGGAATCAGCCTGAAAGAACTGGACGCAAAGGCCAGGGGATACATCGAAGGGAAGGGGTACGGGAAGTTTTTCGGTCATGGCCTCGGGCATGGCGTTGGTCTTGAGGTCCATGAAAGACCGGTTGTCTCTTTCAAGAGTGAAGGAGTTGTTCAAGAGGGGATGGTTTTTACCATAGAGCCGGGAATATATATTCCGGATTGGGGCGGTGTCAGAATTGAGGATACCGTCATCGTCACCAGCGACGGCTGCCGGCCGCTTACCAAGGTACCCAAAGAATTGATGGTGATGTAACCCGAAACAGCACGGGCTTGCCTTCTGCCGGGTTGTGCTCCCGGGAGAGGCCGGACCGGTTTGTTGCATAAAATTCGTATTTCAACTAGAGTGGAATTTCACTTCAAGAAGGAGACCCGCATATGGACATCAAAGATATCAAGTCATTGATAAAGATGGTTACGGAAACCGATATTTCCGAGTTCGAAATGGAAAGCGCCAAGGAAAAGATACGGATCAAGAGAGGCATGACCCCGGAAATCGTGCATTATCAGGTTCCGCAGCAGGTGATTGCAGCGGCTCCTGCCGCTCCCCAGCTCCAGGCCGCTCCTTCAGCGGGAAAGGCCCCCGAGCTCCCTGCGGCCTCCCAGGCGGCTGTTCCCGAAAAAGGGAAGGCCGTCACGTCCCCCATCGTAGGGACGTTTTACCAGTCTCCGGCCCCGGACTCCCCCCCGTACGTCGAAGTTGGACAGGTAGTGGAGAAGGGTCAGGTGTTCTGTATCGTCGAGGCCATGAAGCTGATGAACGAGATCGAGGCGGAGTTCCGCTGCAGGATTCTGAAAACCTGCAAGGAAAACGCCCAGCCGGTCGAATTCGGTGACGACCTGTTCATTGTCGAGCCGCTGTAAGGAAAGTTTCGAGTTACGAGTTTCGAGTTACAACCAACCCGAAACCCGGAACCCGGAACCCGAAACTAAAATATCGGAGATTTTTCAGATGTTCCATAAAGTTCTTATAGCCAACAGGGGGGAGATAGCCCTCCGCATCATCAGGGCCTGCAAGGAGCTGGGGATCAAGACCGTAGCGGTCTATTCCACGGCGGACAGCGAATCTCTTCATGTCCGGCTGGCCGACGAGAGTGTCTGTATCGGGCCGCCTCCGAGCCTCCAGAGTTATCTGAACATCAATGCGATTATCAGCGCAGCCGAACTGACCGATGCGGAGGCGATCCATCCCGGCTATGGATTCCTGTCCGAGAATGCAGCCTTTGCCGAAATCTGTGAGAATTGCGGCATTACCTTCATCGGCCCTACCTCGGAGAGCATGAGGATCATGGGCGACAAGATCAGCGCCCGCCAGGCGGTGATCAAGGAAGGGGTCCCCATCCTCCCCGGCACCAAGGAAGGGGTCAAGGATGTCAATGAGGCGATCAGTATCGCCAGGAAAATAGGTTTTCCGGTAATCATCAAGGCCACGGCCGGCGGCGGGGGGAGAGGGATGAAGATAGTCCACTCGCCGGCGACCCTGCCGAACGCCTTTGCAACCGCCCGTGCAGAGGCGCAGGCGGGTTTCGGCAATCCCGAGGTCTATATCGAGAAATATTGCGAGCGTCCCCGCCACGTGGAAATACAGATCCTTGGCGACAAGCACGGTAATGTCATTCACCTGGGTGAGCGCGATTGCTCTATTCAGCGGCGACACCAGAAGATACTTGAAGAGGCCCCGTCCACCGTAAGCACACCCGCACTCCGCAAAGCCATGGGAGAGGCCGCTGTCAAGGCGGCCAAGGCGGTCGGCTACAACAGCGCCGGGACCATGGAATTCCTGGTGGACAAGAGCAACAACTTCTACTTCATGGAAATGAATACCCGGGTTCAGGTCGAGCATCCGGTAACGGAAATGGTTACGGGAGTGGATATTGTCAGTGAACAGATTCGTTCCGCATATGGCCTGAAGCTCCGCTTCAAGCAGAGCGACATAAAGATCAACGGGCATGCCATCGAATGCCGCATCAATGCCGAGGACCCGCACAAATTTACCCCGTCTCCGGGCAAGATAACAGCATATCATACTCCCGGCGGGCTCGGAGTCAGGGTAGACTCTTTTGTCTACGACCAGTACACCGTACTCCCCCATTATGATTCGCTCATAGCGAAACTGATTGTTCATGCCGAGACCCGGGAGGCCGCCATCAGGCGGATGGCGCGAGCGCTGGATGAATATATAATCGAAGGGATAAAGACCACGATACCGCTGCACAAGGCCATCATGGCCAATAAAGACTTCATCGAAGGGAACATTGACACCGGTTTTCTCGACAGGGCGGTCTTGGGGTAGCCATGGATTTTCCCGAAGAGCTGAAGTACAGCAAGGAACATTGCTGGGTGAGGGTTGAAGGGCACCGGGCGGTGATCGGAATAACCGATTATGCCCAGCATGAGCTGGGGATCATTTCCGCACTGGAGCTGCCCGAGGTTGGCGACGATCTGGAGCAGGACGACTCCTTCGGCTCCGTGGAGGCCCGAAAAACGGTGGCGGAGATTTATGCTCCCATAAGCGGACCGGTTCTGGAAGTGAACAAGGAACTCCCGGACGCCCCTGCGCTCATAAATGATGATCCCTATGACGACGGCTGGCTGGTTCAGGTGGAGATCGTCACCCCGGAAGAACTCGTTTCACTCATGAGTGCCGAGGATTACCGGGAGTACGTTGAGGAGAGCGACTGACACGATAGTGGGATTGAATTTACCGAAGGCGAGATATTTTCTCGCCTTCTTTTTTTAAGGGGCTTTACGTGACGCTCAGGATAGGACAGATCGCATACGCCAATTGCACGCCGATATTTGCGGCGTTAAAGGCCAATTTCGACTGCCGGAACTACCAGTTTGTCGGAGGGGTGCCGGTGGAGCTCAATGCGATGCTGGGCCGGGGCGAAATTGACGTATGCCCTTCTTCATCAATAGAATACGGCAAGAATCCCGATAAATATTATCTTCTGCCCGATATTTCGATCAGTGCGGTCGGTCCGGTCAAGAGCGTACTGCTCTTTTCCCGCATGCCGATGGAAGAGTTGAACAACAGGACCATCGGCCTCACGACCGAGTCCGAGACCTCGGTGAACCTTCTCAGAATACTGCTGGCGAGGAACTTCGGTTTTGCAAACGTGTTCGAACGCACTCCCCTGTCGTTGCAGGAAGCGTTGAAGTCATTCAGCGCTCTTCTCCTGATCGGTGACGCCGCACTCAGGGAAGGAATGCGAAACTCCGGATTTTTTGTGTATGATCTGGGGGAACTCTGGCACAAATTTACCGGACTCCCCTTTGTCTTTGCTCTCTGGATGGTTACGCGCGAGGCTCTGGAGCATAAACCCGACGAAGTGAAATCCCTCTGTGCTGAACTTATTGCCGCGAAGCGCCTTGCCTACGATTCATACGGGACTATTGCCGATGCAAGCACGGAACGGGAATGGATAAGCCGGGACGCCCTCGTCGACTACTGGCGGACGATCTCTTACGACCTTACCCCGCAGCACGTCGAAGGGGCGAAAACATTTTTCCGTTTTGCAAAGGAGCTGGGGCTTCTGGACGAGGAACCGGCAATTCGCATGGTCGGGGGGGAATGCGGAAAAATTATCGGGTGAATTGCCGGTTAAGGGTTTCGGAAGCGGGAGGCGCGTAGAAATAGATCAGATCAATCCTGCATTTTTCAGGCGGGCATAATCCGCGAGAATTTTCTGATGGTCGAAGCAGAGAGGCTCAGGCAGGGTGGTCAGGGGGAATATCCCGAGGCTTGCAGCGTCGTCGCCGGCTTGGGGCGCACCCTCGCCGGCCGCTACATAAACCGTGGAAATGGTATGATGCCGGGGATCGCGCAGCGGATCGGAATAACATCCCAACAGGCGTAAATTTACAATGGAGAGGGAGGTCTCTTCCCGTGCCTCCCTTACGGCTGCCTGTTCCAGCGTTTCACCGTAATCGACGAAGCCGCCCGGGAGAGCCCACCCCAAGGGTTCATTCTTTCTTTCGATAAGAACGATACCTCCCGCTACTTCGACGATGATATCGACGGCAGGAACCGGATTAAGGTAAGACTTGACACTATTCCCGCATGCAGGGCAGGTGAGGTGTTCATACGCCATGATAGTCACCCGCAAAATTCCGGGAGCAGGTTGCTGGCAGGCTCCGTGAAGGTTGCCGAATAAAAAAAGGAGGATAGCATCCTCCTTTTTTTATTGCGCTGTTGAACAGGGTTATTTCTTTTTGCTGGCCGCAGCCTTTTTGGATGCCTTGAGAGGATTCACATTCTTGGTCTCTTCACTCTTGATTTCAATTTTCACATGAGTGGCGAAGTTGCAGAGGCCTCCGAGCCATTTCTTTTCCGGAGCGGGGTAGGCGCTGCAGACCTTGCCGATGGTCCCTTCCACGATTCTATCGCATCCTTCACAGTTCTCGATAATGACCTTACATGACCCTTCGGTAAAAATGCATCCCTGTTTGCCCCAGAATGTACATTCCGAGCCGGGAAGAACCGTTTGACACTGCATTGTAAATCCTCCTCTTCTTTTTTGCTGCAAAAATCATTCTTGTTTAATTACCTTATCAATTTTGAAAGAAAAATGTCAACAGGAAAATCCCCCTGCCCAACCCCTTTCCCTTGACTCGGCGGTGCCTCTATATTAACCTGTAAGCAGGCAAAGCGACAGTTCCGGCAAAGAAGAGAGGGAGGAGAATATGCGACGCATCACGTTCGGCACATCGGGATGGCGGGGGTTATTGTGCGAGGACTTTGTCTTCGAAAACATAAAGGTCGTAACCCAGGCCATTGCTGACCATATCATCTCGGTGGGAGACAAGGAGAAGGGAATAATCGTCGGCTACGATTCACGATTCATGGGGGAGCGCTTTGCCAAGGAATCGGCCAGGATACTGACCGGCGCCGGTATCAAGACCTTTTTCTGCATCCGTGATACTCCAACTCCGGTGATTGCCTTCGAGATACTGCGCCGCAAGACCGCGGGAGCTGTTAATTTTACAGCAAGCCACAATCCCCCCGAATATAACGGTATAAAATTCTCCCCGTCCTGGGGGGGGCCTGCGCTTCCCGAAACTACCCGGGATATCGAACGGCGCGCCAACGAAATGACCGGCGAATTTTGCTACCGGGAGCTTCGGCTGGACGCCGCCGTTCATGACGGCCTCCTGGAAGAAATTGATCCGAAGGAACAGTATCTGAAAAATCTCGCCGAGAAAGTTGATTTTGCCGCCATCACCGGCCTCGGCACGATTGCACTGAATCCCCTTTTTGGAACGGGGAGGGGCTACCTCGAGGAGCCGCTCATGTCGCACCATGGCAGAGTGAAGCTCCTGAACGCCCATCGCGATCCCTATTTCGGGGGGTTCCCCCCCGAGCCCGCCGAAAAATATATTCAGGATTTCATCAACCTCGTCAAGGGAGACCCGTCCATCAAGCTCGGGCTTGCCACTGACGGCGATGCCGACCGGTTCGGCATCGTGGATGAGGATGGCACGTATATCGAGCCTAATTACATTATCGCCCTGCTCCTGGACTATCTCGTCAGGGTGCGCGGGATGAAGGGGGGGGTGGCGCGGAGCGTGGCGACCTCGCATCTTGTGGATGCCGTTGCCCGTAAGCACGGGATCGAGGTGTATGAAACTCCGGTCGGGTTCAAATACATCGGGGAGCTGATCAGCCAGGACAAGATCATAATCGGCGGCGAGGAAAGCGCCGGGCTCTCTATAAAGGGGCATGTCCCGGAAAAGGACGGCATCCTTGCCTGCTTTCTGGTAGCGGAGATGGTGGCCCACGAAAGAATGTCCGTAAAGGCCCTGCTGGAGAGGCTTTATGACCGGGTCGGACGCTATCTGACCAAGCGGGAGAATATAACCCTCTCCCCGAAGCTGGAGGAAGTTTTCCCCGACAAGCTTGCCAACCCTCCCCGCGAGTTCGGCGGGGTCAGGGTGAAGGAAATGGTGACCATAGACGGATGCAAATTCATCCTCGAAGACGGCAGCTGGCTCCTTTTCCGCAAATCGGGGACGGAGCCGGTGGTGCGGCTGTACGGCGAGGCTTCCGGCCCGGAACGGCTTGCCGCCGTGATGAAGGCGGGGCGGGAGTTCATTACGAAATAGTTATGATGCATTCGCAAAAAGCCTTTTCCCCCTCCCCCGCTGGGGGGGGAGGGGACTGTATTGAGAATTTGCGAGAGCATCGATTATACCTGTTGAAATGCAGCAGAACCGGCAATGGCGCTTCGGGATCTGGAACTTCGATCCGGAAGCGCCATTTTTTTGCCTTTCGAGCGGTTTCCGCTGTTCCAGATGTGCAATTATGGTTGTGAAACCGGTCAGTTCTGGGGTACACTACTCAGATATGCAGCAACATAAGGTTTGATACCAGGCCGCAATCAAACGGGAAAGCGATTTTCGTCAGGTCAAGGCGACGGAGCGAGCCGGGCGGAGGCGTGGTGCCCTAGGGCATAAACAGCGCCACGTCACACAACCGGTCGCGAACGTCAACGCAGAGATGGCGGAAAAGGCGCTTTCCCTCATTAAATAGCCGGGAGGAGTCATGTGGGACTATACTGATAAGGTCAAAGAACATTTCCTGAACCCGAGAAATGTTGGCGAGATACAGGATGCCGACGCAGTGGGGGAGGTCGGAAGCCTCGCTTGCGGCGATGCCCTGAAGCTGTTTGTGAAGCTGGATGAGCAGAAGCAGCGGATAGTTGACGCCAAGTTCCAGACGTTCGGCTGCGGGAGCGCCATAGCCTCTTCTTCAGCGCTTACGGAGATGATCAAGGGGAAAACCCTTGACGAGGCGCTCTTGGTCACGAACCAGGAGATCGCCGATTTTCTCGGAGGCCTTCCCGAAGAGAAGATGCACTGTTCCGTCATGGGGCAGGAGGCCCTGGAAGTGGCGATCGCCAAGTACCGGGGGGTGGCGGCGCCGTCCCAATGTCACGATCATGCGGAGCAGGAGGGGGAGATTGTCTGCAAATGCTTCGGCCTGACGGACGGTTTCCTGAAAAAAGTCATTGCCGCCAACAAGCTGCACACCGCCGAGCAGGTGACCCATTTCACCAAGGCGGGTGGCGCGTGCGGCGGATGCATTCCGAAGATCAAGGAGCTGATCGACGAAGTCATGGGCGAGCAGGTGAAGGAAGTGCGGAAGAAACCGGAAAAACTGACCAACCTGCGCAAGATGCAGCTCATCCAGGAGGTTCTGGAGAAGGAAGTCCGGCCCCAGCTCTGGGCCGACGGAGGGGACCTGGAGCTGGTCGACATCGACGGCGGCAATGTGCAGATTGCCTTTCGCAAGGCCTGCGCCGGCTGTGTTTCGTCGGGGTATACGGCGCGTTTCGTGGAGCAGAAGCTGCGCGACCTGGTATCCGACGACATCACCGTCGAGGAGGTGGAGGGATGAAAGAGATCTATTTCGACAACAATGCCACCACCAAGGTCGACGAGGCGGTCTTCGAGGAGATGCGCCCCTATTTCTGCGAACTGTACGGCAACCCGAGCTCCATGCACTTCTTCGGCGGCCAGGTGCAGAAGAAGGTGGATGAGGCGCGCAAGCGGGTGGCTACTCTCCTGGGCGCGTCACCGGAAGAAATAATTTTCACCGCCTGCGGTACGGAGAGCGACAATGCCGCTATCCGTTCGGCGCTGGAGGCCTTTCCCGAAAAGCGTCACATCATAACCACCCGGGTCGAGCATCCGGCAGTGCTCACGCTCTGCCGCAACCTCGGGAAACGGGGTTACCGGGTGACGGAGTTGAATGTCGACGGGGAAGGACGGCTCGACCTGGACGAACTGAAGAGCACCGTTGACGATGACACGGTCATTGTCTCGATCATGTACGCCAACAACGAGACCGGCGTGGTCTTTCCCATCGAGGAGGCGGGCGCCATTGTCAAGGAGAAGGGGGCGCTGTTCCATACCGATGCGGTACAGGCCGTGGGGAAGATACCTCTCGACATGGCTACGTCGACGATCGACATGCTGTCACTTTCCGGACACAAGCTCCACGCCCCCAAGGGGATCGGCGCCCTCTATCTCCGCAAGGGGGTCCCGTTCCGGCCGTTCATGGTCGGCGGGCACCAGGAGAAGAGCCGTCGCGCCGGCACCGAGGCGACCGCCGCCATCATAGCGCTCGGCAAGGCGTGCGAGCTGGCGGCCCTCCATATGGATGACGAGAATACCCGGGTGAAGGTCATGCGGGACCGCCTGGAAAAAGCCCTCATGGAGCTGATCCCCAACCGGCGGATCAACGGCGGGGCGGCAGAGCGGCTCCCCAATACGACGTCCATCGCCTTCGAGTTCGTGGAAGGGGAGGCGATCCTGCTGCTCCTCTCCGAGAAAGGGATCTGCGCCTCGTCCGGGAGCGCCTGCACCTCCGGTTCCCTGGAGCCCTCCCACGTGCTGCGCGCCATGGGTGTGCCGTTTACCTGCGCCCACGGTTCGATCCGGTTTTCCCTCTCCCGCTTCAATACCGACGCGGAGGTCGACACGATCATCCGCGAGCTTCCCCCCATTATCCGGCGGCTGCGGGAGATATCGCCGTTCGGCAGGGAGATGCTGGCGCAGGCAGCGCAATAAAAAGCAAGATAGGGAAGCAGGGGCGAAGCAATCGATTCACCTGCTTCGCCCTGAAAAATGAAAAACCCCGGTGCAGGATGATCTCGTCCTGACCCGGGGTTTTTTCATTTATGCCGCCCCAAATATTTTTTTATTTTAATTTTCATCCGTGGTATAACAGTGCTGAATCATGAGGAATTGGGCAGATTATCTTCTCATGAAGAGCGGCAGTTCAAGCATTCAATATATAACGATTATTTCCGTATAGTGACGTGAACATTTTTGGAACAAAGATGGCTGACAGCGAGCCAGCAGATGCACGGGAGAAATCCCAGTGACCCGCGAAGCCATTATCGCAAACAAAGAATGAAAGTCTCCTAGATTAATTTCGTGAGGATGGCATGAAAAACTTTGAACACAGATCCCAACCACTCTTACCACGCAGTCAGTTTGTCCGTAGAATGGCACTCTACGCATTTTTCGCTCTTGGATTCCTCTGCATATCTTTGACAGTCGGAACGGCAGGATATGCTTACTTTGCCGATCTGCCAATAGTTGATGCCTTCCTGAACGCATCAATGATTCTTACAGGAATGGGGCCGGTTGATAAGATGGAAACCACAGGCGGAAAGTTATTCGCCGGTATCTATGCGATTTACTCAGGTGTTGCGTTTCTGACATTCTGCGGTGTTTTGTTCACTCCCATCTATCACCGTTTCATGCACAAGTTCCACCTTGATGTTGAAGACTAACGGTTCTATAACCAAAAGTAGGTTTGCTTTATATCCTTCAGAATTTATCCGCAGTTATCAGATGTTATCTGTGGCAAAATCAGGTTTAAAGACTTTTGTTCAGCCACGGATACTCCCGGGGAAAAAGGTAAAAAAGTAAAACCTCGATGGGATTATGGGGGGATTAACGCAGGAGATTTAACTGAAGAGAAGTCGGCCCGCTGTTCCCCAAGCCTGCTTCGACAAAAAAAGCCCGCGGATGCGGGCTTTTTTTGTCGTTCAGCGCACTTATTCAGCCGCAGCAGAGCTGGGGGTCCGTGCAGATGCCGATGAGGGCTTCCAGGGCGTTGGTCATGGTGAGTATCCCCACCAGCTCGTCCTTGTCGTTCACCACCAGGACGCCGTTCAGTTTCCGGTCGTGGAGCAGCCGGACGGCGTCGATCAGATCGGAGGTGGGGGAAA
>JBGPCQ010000037.1:0-21359 GCA_041481895.1 Geobacteraceae bacterium
CTTGCTTGTGCGGCATACAGTAGTATGCCTCCGCGCAATCCCTTGATTTCCTTGCCAGAACGAAAAATTCCTCGTTTCCGAATTGAAAACCAATAGTTTCTCATCCGGAGTTTCCGGATGGAAACTATCTGAAACAGGCCCGCCGGATTATCTCAGCTGCTCGAACATGACGGGAATATGGCCAGAACAATCTGCATAGCCAATCAGAAGGGTGGCGTGGGGAAGACCACAACCGCGGTCAACCTGGCGGCATCGCTCGCCGTGGCGGAGCGCACGACCCTTCTGGTGGACATGGACCCGCAGGGTAATGCGGGGAGCGGCGTCGGGGTCGACAAAGGGAATCTCCGGCAGAGTATCTACGAGGTCCTCATTAACGATGACGATCCGCATGGGGTGGTGCGCCAGACCGAACTTCCCTATCTTTCGGTCCTGGCCTCCACCACTGACCTGGCCGGCGCAGAGCTGGAGCTGGTCTCGGTCATCGGCCGCGAACTGAAACTTAAGGAGGCCCTCGAACCTCTCGGCAGCGCCTTCGATTACATCATCATCGATTGCCCTCCTTCCCTCGGGCTCCTCACCATCAATGCCATGACCGCCGCCCACTCGATCCTCATTCCCCTTCAGTGCGAGTTCTACGCCATGGAGGGGCTTTCCCACATTCTCAAGACCATCAAGCTGGTGAAGAAGGTGTTGAATCCTGCCCTGGCTATCGAAGGGATACTCCTTACCATGTTCGACGCGCGCAACAACCTCTCGCGCCAGGTGAGCGAGGAGATCCGCACCCATTTCCCGCAGGAAACCTTTGCCGTAGTCATTCCGAGAAATGTCCGCCTCTCCGAGGCCCCGAGCCACGGCAAACCGGTCGTCCTGTACGATATCACGTCCAGGGGGGCGGCAAGCTATCTGGAGCTGGCGAAGGAAATCATTCGCAGGGAGGGGAAAAATGGCTAAGATGACCGGCCTTGGCAAGGGGATGGCGGCCCTTCTCCCGGGCGCCGACGAGGAAGGGAAAAGCTTCTTTGCCTGCCCTATCGAGGAGATCAGGCCGAACCGGAGCCAGCCGCGGAAAACCTTCGCCAATGAAAAACTGGAGGAGCTGGCGGCCTCGATCCGGGAGAAGGGAATCATCCAGCCCCTGGTGGTGCGCAGAAAGACCGACCACTATGAGCTGATCGCCGGCGAAAGGCGCTGGCGGGCCGCCCAGAAGGCGGGGCTCAGGGAAGTGCCGGTGGTCATCCTGGACGTTTCCGATGGCGCTGCCCTGGAGCTGGCGCTCATCGAGAATATCCAGCGCGAGGACCTCAATGCCGTGGAAGAGGCGGAGGCCTACCAGGCGCTGCTCGACAACTTCGGCCTCTCCCAGGAGGAACTGGCACGGCGGGTCAGCAAGGAGCGCTCGACGGTCGCCAATTCGCTCCGTCTCTTGAAGCTGCCCGCCGAGATCAAGCGCGATATCGCTGAAGACCGCCTCACCATGGGACATGCCAGGGCGCTCCTGGCGCTCGATTCCCCGGAGCAGATGAAAAAGGGGCGGGACGAGATACTCAAAAGACAGCTTACGGTCCGTCAGGCGGAAGGGCTCGTCAAGAAACTCAAGACCGGCAAGGCCCAAAAGACGGCGACCCCCCCCGAGCCGCACCTGGTGGACGTCATGGAGCAGCTGAAGCGGCATTTCAAGACCAGGGTGGCGCTCAGGCAGACGGGACGGGGCGGCAGGCTGGAAATAAGCTATACGAGCATGGAAGACCTGACCCGCATCGTCGAAATAATTAAGGCGTAGGCCGTTTGTTAAAGTTATGTAATTAAAAGAAAAAATTTCCGGCAATTCTGGAAATTTCTTGACATCTGCCGGAGCGTATGATAGCTATCGCATGTTTTGCGCCCGGACATGGGGAACCTTGCCCGGTTAATGTATACAGTATCCCAAAGTATCCAGTTCAGTTTGAGGTGGCAGGGTGATTAATCTAGATTGGGCGTTTGTGTTCCAGCTGGTAAATTTCGGGGTTCTGGTGCTGCTCCTGAACGTGTTCCTCTATAAGCCGATCCGGAAAGTTCTGGCCGACCGGGCGGAGCAGATCAGCGGCGCCAAAGCGAAGGCTGTCGAGGTCGACAAGGAGGTCCAGGAGAAAGTTGCCCTCTATGAAGCCAGGTTGCGCGAGGTGAAAGTTAAGGCCGGTGCAGAGCGGGCCGCCATGGTCAAGGAGGCGCAGGCCGAAGAGGCCGCCCTTCTCGAAAAGGCGCGCAAAGAGTCTGCCGATTCTCTCTCCACCATAAAGAACCGGGTGGCCAAGGAGGCCGCCGACGCCAGAGACCTCCTGAAGGTTCAGGCTAGGTCTTTGTCTCTAGATATCTGCGAGAAGGTTCTTGGAAGGAGTCTGTAAGATGAAACACACTTCCCGACAAAACGGAATGCGCATATCCCTTATCATGACCGTAACGGCGTGTCTGCTCCTGGCAGTCCTGGCAGCGGCCGGTTTCGCCTCCGAAGGGGGTGAAGGTGCCCACCATGTCGATACGGCGAAACAGATGAAGGATTTTGCCTGGCGGGTGCTCGATTTTGCCGCCCTCATGGCCCTGGTCATCTGGGCATTGAAAAAAGCCAACGTCAAAGGGACGCTTGCCGCGCGGCAAGCGGCCATTGAAAAGACGCTGCAGGAGGCCGCTGAGGCAAAAGCAGCGGCAGAAAAGAAACTTGCGGAGTACAGCGAAAAACTCGCTGCAGCCAACCTGGAGATCGACGGGATTTATACCGCGATCACGCACGAGGGCGCGGCGGAAAAGGCGCGGATAATTGCCGAGGCACGGGTGATGGCGGAGAAGATCAGGGAGCAGGCCACCCAGGCTGCGAACCAGGAAGTGCTGAAGGCCAGGACCGAACTCCGTGTAGAAGCGGCGCGCCTGGCCGTGGAGCTCGCCGAAAAGTCTGTCAAAGAGAAGATCGTAAAAGGTGACCAGGATCGCCTGGTTGGCGAATATCTTACCAAGGTGGTGGAGTTACATTGATCACGAATGCTATCGCACGACGTTACGCGAAGGCTCTCGTTCAGCTCGGGGCTGAAGAGGGAGTGGTGGAAAAGTTCACTACCGAACTGACGGCAATTAATGCCGTGCTCGCCGACAATCCCGGTCTCAACTCGATATTCAGGAGCCCTGCCTACGGTAGTGAAGCTAAACGGGAAATCCTCAAGGAGATCATCGGCAAACTCGGCCTGTCCGCGACGGTGGCCAACTTCCTGCAGCTTATCCTTGACCGGGGCCGGCTCGATTTTCTCCCGCAAATTGCCGATAGTTTCAGCGCCTTTGCGGATGAGCTCTCCGGCGTAATCCGGCCTACCCTCTCCTCCGGCCTTTCCCTCGACGAAAGCCAGGTCGCGGAAATCAAGGCGGCGCTGGAAAAAACAACCGGCAAAAAAGTTATCCTGAAAGTGGAAGTCGACCCGAACCTGATCGGCGGTGTGGTCACCAAGATCGGCGGCACGGTGTACGACGGCAGCGTAAGAACCCAGTTAAACAGAATTGAAGATATATTACAGAAGGGGTGAGACGTTTCTATGGAAATCCGAGCGGAAGAGATCAGCGAGATTATCAGGAAGCAAATCAAGGAGTACGGGAAAGAGGTAGAGGTCGCCGAAACCGGCACCATTATCTCCATCGGTGACGGTATTGCCCGTATCCATGGCCTTGATAAGGCTATGGCGGGCGAGCTGCTGGAATTCCCCGGCGGAATTGCCGGCATGGTTCTCAACCTTGAAGAGGACAACGTCGGCGCCGCAATCCTTGGCGAGTTCAGCGAGATCAAGGAAGGCGACACGGTCAAGCGGACCGGCAGGATCGTCGAGGTTCCGGTCGGCGATGCCTTGATCGGGCGCGTGGTTGACGCAATCGGCCAGCCGATTGACGGCAAGGGTCCGATCAACACCGACAAGTTCAGCAAGGTCGAGGTCAAGGCCCCCGGAATCGTGCAGCGCAAGTCCGTTCACCAGCCGATGCAGACCGGACTCAAGGCGATCGACTCCATGGTGCCGATCGGGCGGGGGCAGCGTGAACTGATCATCGGCGACCGCCAGACCGGCAAGACCGCCGTTGCCATCGACACCATCATCAACCAGAAGGGGGGCGACGTTGTCTGTATTTATGTCGCGATCGGCCAGAAGCGTTCCACGGTCGCCCAGGTGGTGAGCAAACTGCAGGAGCACGGCGCCATGGATTACACCATCATCGTCGCCGCTACTGCGTCAGAGCCCGCACCGCTCCAGTTCATCGCACCGTATACGGGTGTTACGATGGGCGAATTCTTCCGTGACAGCGGCAAGCATGCGCTCATCATTTACGATGACCTTTCCAAACAGGCCGTTGCCTATCGGCAGCTTTCGCTGCTGCTGCGTCGCCCTCCCGGACGTGAAGCTTACCCCGGCGATGTATTCTACCTCCACAGCCGTCTGCTGGAGCGTGCCTGCAAATTATCCGATGCGTGCGGCGCAGGTTCGCTGACAGCCCTGCCGATAATAGAAACCCAGGCAGGAGACGTTTCCGCGTACATTCCGACCAACGTTATCTCCATCACCGACGGCCAGATATATCTGGAGTCCGACCTGTTCTACTCCGGTGTCCGCCCGGCCATTAACGTCGGTCTGTCGGTATCCCGGGTCGGCGGCTCCGCCCAGGTTAAGGCGATGAAGCAGGTTGCCGGTACCCTCCGGCTGAGCCTCGCCCAGTATCGCGAGATGGCGGCATTTGCCCAGTTCGGTTCCGATCTTGACAAAGCAACCCAGATGCAGCTTGCCCGCGGTGAGCGGCTTGTGGAAATTCTCAAACAGCCGCAGTACAGGCCGATTCCGAACGAGAAGCAGGTTCTCATAATCTTCGCCGCCAACAACGGCTTCCTTGACGACTATCCGGTTGCTTCGCTGCGCCGATACGAGAGCGAGCTCTACACCTTTTTCGATACGAGAAAATCCGATATTCTTGGTGAACTGCGCGACAAGAAGGCGATAGATGACGACCTTAAGGGGAACATAGTTGCCGCCCTTAATGAATTCAAGAAGGAATTTACGGCTTAATCCAAGGACGATCAGCGCATGGCAAACCTTAAAAGCATTAAGAAGCGGATAGTATCGGTCAAGAATACCCGGCAGATAACCAAAGCGATGAAAATGGTGTCGGCCGCCAAACTGCGCCGTGCCCAGGAAAACGTCGTTGCTGCCCGTCCGTACGCCAAAAAACTCGGTGAAGTTTTGCAGCGACTGGCACGGAGCTGGGAAGAAGACAGCCATCCTCTTCTCGAAAAGCGGGTCTCGGAAAAGGCCCTTATCATCCTGGTAACATCCGATCGTGGTCTGTGCGGCGGTTTTAACGCAAACATCTCCAAGGCTGCCGAACGGTACATCAAGGAGCGAAAAGACGATTTTACCGAGATGTCGCTGCTTACCATCGGTCGCAAAGGGTACGAGTTCCTGAAGAACAGGCAGACGATCCGCAAGAATTACACAGGCGTGCTCTCCAACCTGAATTATCAGACAGCAGCCATGCTGGCCCAGGAAGTGGTGGACGGCTACCTGGCGGGAGACTACGACGAGGTTTTCCTTATCTATAACGCCTTCCGCAGCGTCATGTCCCAGGATATAACGCTCCAGCAGATCCTCCCCATTACCCCGCCGGAGAGTGCAGCGGAAGAGGAGATTGCCCAGGAGTATATCTACGAGCCGTCCAAGGCCAAACTCCTTGCCGAGCTTCTTCCCAAATATATTGAAGTCACCATGTTCAAGGCAATGCTCGAATCGATCGCATCCGAGCATGGGGCGCGGATGACCGCCATGGACAGCGCTTCCAAAAATGCCACGGAGATGATCGGCAAACTGACCCTGGTCTACAACCGCGCTCGTCAGGCAGCCATTACCACTGAACTGATGGAGATCATTTCCGGCGCAGAATCAATAAAAGGGTAATGCTTTTCGCATACAAAATAGAGGCCTGACACAGGCCGCAGGAGGAAGAAGTTACATGAGTCAGAACATCGGGAAAATATCGCAGGTCATCGGTGCTGTTATAGACGTGCAGTTCGAGCCGGGCAAATTGCCTCCTATCTACAATGCCCTGCGGGTTACCAATCCGGCGATCGATGATAAGGAGAATAATCTGGTGCTGGAAGTTGCCCAGCATCTCGGAGAAAACTGTGTCAGGACCATCGCCATGGACTCTACCGATGGGCTCGTTCGTGGCCAGACCGTTATCGATACCGGTAAGCAGATTTCGGTGCCGGTCGGACGGAAGACTCTCGGCCGGATACTCAATGTAATCGGCGAGCCCGTTGACGAGATGGGGCCGGTAAATGCCGAGAAAGAATACGGCATCCATCGCGAAGCGCCGGCTTTTGTCGATCAGTCCACCAAAGTCGAGGCATTCACCACCGGCATCAAGGTCGTTGACCTGCTAGCCCCCTACTCAAGGGGGGGGAAGATCGGTCTCTTCGGCGGCGCCGGTGTCGGCAAAACCGTTCTCATTATGGAACTGATCAATAACATTGCCATGCAGCACGGCGGCTTCTCGGTTTTCGCCGGTGTCGGAGAGCGTACCCGCGAAGGGAACGATCTCTGGATGGAAATGAAGGAATCCGGCGTTCTTGAAAAAGCCGCGCTGGTCTACGGCCAGATGAACGAGCCTCCCGGCGCCCGTGCCCGAGTCGGACTTTCCGCCCTTTCCATCGCCGAGTACTTCCGCGATGAGGAAGGTCAGGACGTGCTTCTGTTCATCGACAACATCTTCCGTTTCACCCAGGCAGGTTCCGAGGTTTCCGCGCTGCTTGGCCGAATTCCATCGGCCGTTGGCTATCAGCCGACCCTGGCCACCGAGATGGGAGAGCTCCAGGAGCGGATTACTTCGACCAACAAGGGTTCCATTACCTCGGTTCAGGCTATTTACGTCCCTGCCGACGACTTGACCGACCCGGCCCCGGCGACCGCTTTTGCCCACCTGGATGCAACGACGGTTCTTTCCCGCCAGATCGCCGAACTCGGCATTTATCCGGCCGTTGACCCGCTCGACTCCACCTCGAGGATTCTGGACCCCCAGGTCATCGGCGAAGAGCATTACGCCATTGCCCGACAGGTGCAGTACGTCCTCCAGAAATACAAGGATCTCCAGGATATTATCGCCATTCTCGGGATGGATGAGCTCTCCGAGGAGGACAAACTGGTGGTTGCCCGAGCCCGCAAGATACAGAGATTCCTTTCCCAGCCGTTCTTTGTTGCGGAGGCTTTCACCGGTTCCCCTGGGAAATATGTCGAGCTCAAGGATACCATCAAGGGATTCCAGGAGATCGTGGCCGGCAAGCACGACGACATTCCCGAGCAGGCCTTTTATCTGGTCGGAACTATCGAGGAAGCCCTGGAAAAAGCCAAAAAACTGGCGGTATAAGGTAAATTACCATATTGTAGGGGCAGGTCTTGCGCCTGCCCACTAAAGGGCGCCCGCAAGGGGTGCCCCTACAAAGGATTCATAGATGGCTGAAAAACTGAAACTTGAGCTGATTACACCCTACAGAAAAGTGCTGACCGAAGAGGTGGACGAGATTACCGCTACCGGCGCACTGGGAGAATTCGGCGTGCTTCCGGGCCATGCGCCGTTTCTTACCTCCCTGAAGACAGGGGAGTTTTCCTATAAGGCGGACAACACGGTATTCCACCTGGCGGTTGCCTGGGGATATTTCGAGGTGGAAAACGACAAGGTGACCGTACTCGTGGAGACTGCGGAACGGGCCGATGAGATCGACCTGGACCGGGCCAGGGCGGCGCTGGGCCGCGCCGAGGAGAAGCTGAAACACCTCACCCCCGAGGACAAGGACTTCCTTTGCTATGAAGCGGCCTTGGAAAGAGCCCTGATACGGGTGCAGGTAGCGTCGAAAACCGCCAGGAAGTAGACGGGATAATCGTAGAAAGTAACAGGAGCGGCCATGGCCGCTCTTTTTTTTAGCAGGATGCCCCCGCACCTGGTGATACGCAGTTCAGCGACATTTGGAGGGACCCGTGACAGAACCGCTCATTGCCGTAACCATGGGAGACCCGGCGGGAATTGGTCCTGAGATCATTGCCCGGGCCCTGGCCCGGCCGGAAGTTGCAGACAGTTGCCGGGTGCTCGTGCTGGGGGATGCAGGGGCAATGACCCGAGGGATCGCTATTGTCTGCGCGCCGCTCCGACTGGAGATACTCACTGAGGGGCTTCCCCCGGATAACCCCGAAGCAGGTGTCATCTATCTCCGCCCCATTACCAGGCTCGGGACTGACGATATTCTGTTCGGACAGCCGAGCCGGGCCAGCGGTGACGCGATGTTCCGCTACATCACCGAGGCGGCGCGCCTCTGCCTGTCCGGCGAGGTGGCGGGGATGGCGACCGCCCCGATCAGCAAGGAGGCGCTGAACCGAGCCGGCCACCACTATCCGGGGCATACGGAACTGCTCGCCGAACTGACCGGTACCCGGGAATTCGTCATGATGCTGGCAGGTGACAGGCTGCGTGTCACCCTTGTCACCATTCACGAGGCGCTCAAGGATGTGCCGTCCCTGGTAACCCCGGAAAAAGTCCTTGCCACGATCAGGATCACCCACCGGGATGTGGACCGCTATTTCCGGAAAAATCCCCGGCTGGCGGTATTGGCGCTCAACCCGCACTGCGGAGAAGGGGGGCTGTTCGGCGACGAAGAGGAGCGGGTCATCAGGCCGGCGGTAGAAGCAGCGTGCAGGGAAGGAATCAATGCCGTCGGTCCCCTGTCGGCAGATACCCTTTTTTATTTTGCCGCCCGCGGAGAGTATGCCGCAGTGATCTGCATGTACCATGACCAGGGTTTGATTCCCCTCAAAATGCTGCATTTCGACGACGGGGTCAACGTGACCCTCGGGCTGCCGATCATACGTACTTCGGTGGATCATGGCACTGCCTATAATCTCGCCGGGACAGGGAAGGCTTCGGATGCGAGCATGGCGGCGGCAATCAGGATGGCGGCGGATATGGCGATAAAGAAAGTGAATGGTGAAAAGTGAAAAGTGAAAGGGTAGGTCCGTAACCGGGATGAAAAAAGCGCTGTTGGTCATACTCGGCATCATTGTGCTGTACGCCGCCTATATCGGCGTGTCACTCATGTTCCTCCCCCCGGTGGAGGGACTGGCGAACCGCAAGGTGAACATGACGATCCAGGTAAAGGACTGGAAGGGGCAGTACCACCCGCTTACCGTGGGGCCGAAAAACCGCTACTGGACACCGTCGGGGAGTATCCCCCCGGAGATGAAGTGGGCGGTTGTTGTTGCGGAGGACTCACGTTTCTACAAGCACGAAGGGATAGACGTGAAGGCGATCAAAAACGCCGTCAAATACGACCTGGAAAAAAAGAGCTTCGCCCGGGGAGCTTCGACCATTACCCAGCAGGTGGCCAAAAATATCTTCCTATCGCGGGAAAAGACCGTCTCCCGCAAGATCAAGGAGATCATTCTCGCCATGCGGATGGAGCAGGAGCTGACCAAGGGGCGGATCATCGAACTCTACCTCAATGTCATCGAGCTCGGGCCGATGGTCTACGGCATCGGCCATGGAGCGCACTATTATTTCGGCAAGCCGGCAAGCGCGCTTACGCCGCGTGAAAGTGCCTTCCTGGCAGCCATGCTTCCCGGTCCGCGGAGGGCGTACAACCCGTACAATAACCTGTCACGGGTACTGAAACGCTCAGATATGATCCTCCGCCTGTTACGGGGTAAGGGGGTGCTGTCCGAGGACGAATACCGTCAGGCCCTGGCGGAAGTGCCCAACATCACCGGGTTGCAGAGAAAGGTTGACGAAAGCATCAAGAAAGAAGATGTCCTGGCAAACCTGAGCAGTGCAACGGTCCCGCAGCCATATCTCCCGGAAAAACCCGGTGAAGCGGCCAGCCCGGCAGAACCGGCTTCTCCTGCTCCGGAATCGGGCACGTCGCCTGAGCAAAAGGGGCAACCGGATAATGAAAAGATTCCCGCAGGGGACCGGGGAAAATAATTTGACGTGCCTGAAGAGTCAGCGCCGGAGCAGAATCCGGCTCGCTGGTCGTTCTGAAATTGCCACTCCCTGCAGCCCACCTGGGAAATTCCGTTCTCATTCCAACCATGCTCTGTCAGCCCCGAATCCCCTGCAATGTGCCCGCCGTATTTGTTTGCGTTTTTAATGAGCAAATGATATCTTCGAAACATTTAAAATATCGTTCTAAAAAATTATTATTTGTAAAAGCATGATATCGAATTCAATGCTGGCGGAGCAGAAAAATTTCCGCCGGTCCAGGAAATATCATGCGTAACGAGTTTAAAGGGTTTTCATTTGTCCGTCATTAATATTGGTAACGCCTTTTTGTCGAAACCCGGTAACAGGGACTCTATCAGGGGAGTTCTATCGTGCCGGGGTTAGGCCTGAAGACAAAGATCACCATTGCTGTTTCGGCACTGGTTGTTGTTATAATTACCTTGACGGCGTGGTTCTCTCTCAGTTATTTCGAGCAACATTACAAGGAAACCCTTTCCCACCAGCAGTTTACCCTCGTTTCGGTCATTGCGGACGATTTTGATTACAGAATTGCCGATTCCCACAACCTGATAATCGATGCAGCGAAAAAGATCGATCATGCGATTATCGGTGACAGCCGACAGGCGAAAAAATTCCTCGAACAGGAAAAGGAATTACTGCGCACGTTCGACAACGGCATCTTTCTCTACGACCGCACAGGCACAATGATCGCCGAAGCGCCGCTACTGACCGGGAGAGTCGGTAAAGATTTTTCCTCCCGGGAATATTTCCAGGTCACTGTCTCCTCGCATAAACCGTACATTTCCAAACCCTATCTCTCTTCCCAGAAGCAGCAGCGTCCTGCCGTGATGTTCACTGCGCCCATATTCGACGACAACCGGAATCTGATCGGCGTTTTGGGCGGCAGTATCGACCTCATACGGGGGGGATTCCTGGCCAAGATCAGTGACACCAGAATCGGCAAGAGCGGCTATCTCTATCTCTACGATACCGACAGAACCATCATCATGCATCCTGACAAAACCAGGATATTGAAACGGGATGTGCCTCCGGGGGTCAACAAGATGTTTGACCGGGCCATCGAGGGGTTCGAGGGGAGCGGAGAAAATGTCAATTCTCGCGGGTTGCGCTCGATTTCCTCGTTCAAGCGCCTGAAATCGACCGACTGGATCATCGGGGCGAACTTTCCCGTTGCCGAGGCGTATGCCCCCTTCTACCAGGTAAAAAAATACATCCTGGCGGGGCTCGTGCCGATCGTGCTCGTTACCGTTCTGCTCCTGGCTTTTCTCATGAGGTACCTGACAACTCCTCTCCGGCTCTTTGAGAGGCACGTGGAGGACCTCCCCCACAAGAAAGGTGAAGACAAGCTGCTCCGGATCACTGCGGGAGGGGAAATCGGAGCATTGGTCGCTTCGTTCAACAGGATGGTGGTGGAACTCGACAATCAGGAGAAGGCGCTCCAGGAAAGCGAAGAGCTCTACCGGACCCTGCTCGATGCAATCCCTGGGCCGGTCTTCTACAAGGATGCGAAAGGGGTCTATCTCGGGTGCAACAAGGCCTTTGAGACGTATATCGGGCGGCCCCGGGAAGAGATCATCGGCAAAACCGTTATCGAACTCTATCCGGAAGAACAGGCATCTGTTTACTGCGAAGCCGACAATTCTCTCTTCAGGCACCCGGGGGTGCAATGCTACGAAACCCAGGTCTTGTTCGCGGAAGGAACACTGCGCGATGTGATGTTTTACAAGGCGACCTTCTCGAACATCGATGGAACGCTGGGGGGCCTGGTCGGGACCCTTCTCGATATAACCGAGCGGAAGAAAGCCGAAGACGCGCTGCGGGTGAGCGAGGAAAAGTTCCGCCTCTTTTTCGAGGAGTCGCGGGACGCGATATTCGTGGCGGACCAGGAGTGCCGGCTGATCAATGTCAACCAATCGGCCAAGGAGATGTTCGGCTGTTCCCGTGAAGAAATTATCGGGATCGATATATGTGAAACCTTCTGCGATACCGCGTACAAAAGCAGCATGATCGCGGAGATCAGAAAAAGGGGGTATGTACGCGAGGCCGAGGTCAAACTGAGAAGAAAGGACGGCACGATACTGGTCTGTCTCCTATCCGTTTCACTCCGCAAGTCCGATAGCGGCGAATTTATCGGCTTCCAGGGGATTTTTCATGATATTACCGCGCGCAAACTGTCAGAAGAAATCCTGATCAGGCAGAATGAATATCTGGCGGCCCTCAATGAGACGACCAAAGGGCTCATGAGCAGATTGGAACTGGACAGTCTGCTCAATGCGATCATCAGTCGTGCCGGCTCATTGATGAAGACGAATCACAGCTATATCTATCTGCTGGATAAGGCGGGCGACCGGATGACCCGGCAGACTACCGCGGGGGTCTTTAACGGCTTCTTTGATTTTCAGATACACAAGGGAGACGGCCTCGTCGGACAGGTCTGGCAGTCAGGGCTTCCCCTTGTGGTCGATGATTATCACGCCTGGTCCGGCCGGCTTCCGGACCCTGCCCGGGAAGTGCTCCGCGCCATGGTAGGGGTGCCGCTCAAATCAGGGGACCAGGTGGTGGGTGTGATTGGGCTCGCCCACGTGGAGGAGGGGAGAAGGTTCGGCGATGAGGAGATCGATATCCTTACCCGGTTTGCCGAGTTGGCTTCTCTTGCGCTGGATAATGCCCAGCTCTATGCCGAGGCGCAGGAGGAACTTCAGGAGCGCAAACGGGCCGAGGAACAGATTCGCAAGCTTTCCCATGCGGTGGAGCAGAGTCCGGTATCGGTCATCATTACCGACACGGCAGGAACTATCGAATATGTGAATCCCAAATTCACCGAGGTCACGGGGTTCACTCTCGAGGAGGTCATGGGGGAAACTCCCCGGCTGCTGAAGTCGGGAGAGACCCCTCTGTCCGACTACCAGTACCTCTGGCAAACCATCACCGCCGGGCATGAATGGCGCGGCGAGTTCCACAACAGGAAGAAGAACGGTGAACTTTATTGGGAACTGGCCTCGATTTCGCCGATCAGAAATGCTGAAGGCGCAATTACCCATTATATAGCCGTCAAGGAAGATATCACCGAACAGAAGAAGCTTGAAACCCAACTCCGACATTCCCAGAAGATGGAGGCCGTAGGTCAGCTCGCCGGGGGAATTGCCCACGATTTCAACAACATAATGACGGCAATAATCGGCTACGCCAGCATACTCGATATGAAGATAGAGCAGGATAGCCCGTCTAAAAACAGCGTGAAACAGATACTTTTATCGGCAAAAAGGGCAGCCAATCTTACCCAGGGACTGCTCGCGTTCAGCAGAAAGCAGATCACCAATCCCCGGCCGGTAAACCTGAACGACATAGTCAGAAGGGTCGAAAAAATTCTGGAGAGGCTCATCGGGGAGGACATCGAACTTGGCACCACGCTGAAAGCTGTGGCCCCGGTCATAATGGCGGACGGCCTCCAGTTGGAACAGGTCCTCATGAATCTTGCCACCAATGCGCGGGATGCAATGCCGGAAGGCGGCAAGTTGACCATAGCCACCGACCTGGTCATGCTTGACGAGCGGTTCTGCAAGAACCATGACCTGGCAAAACCGGGGTGCTATGCGAAGTTGTCGGTTGCCGATACGGGCATCGGCATGGATGAAGAAACTCAAAAAAGGATTTTCGACCCGTTTTTCACCACAAAGGAGGTTGGCAAGGGGACGGGGCTCGGGCTGTCGATAGTATACGGCATAATCAAGAAGCATAACGGTGCCATAGGATGTTACAGCGAACCGGGTATGGGTGCGGTCTTTATCCTGTTCTTCCCGGTTACCGAGGGAGAGATACATGAAGAAGCACCGGAAGCGGCAGCCGTAATCCGGGGGGGGACGGAAACCATACTCCTGGCCGAGGATGATGAGCCGGTGCGGAAACTGACCAGGGATCTGCTCGAGGAATATGGCTATACGGTACTCGAGGCCGTCGACGGCGAAGATGCGGTGAGCAGGTTCAAGGAACACCAGGGTGCGGTTGATCTTCTCCTGCTTGACCTTATCATGCCGAAAAAAAACGGCAAGGAGGCGTATGATGATATCCGGAAGCTGGAACCGGGCATCAAGGCGATTTTCAGCAGCGGTTACGAGGCGGACATAATTCAAAAAAGGGGTAATCTGGTAAAGGGTCTGAACTTCCTGGCAAAGCCCGTCATTCCCGGAGAGTTGCTGGTAAAGATCAGAAAGGTGCTGGAGTCATGAACGGAGAATGTAAAGGGACCATATTGGTTGTAGATGATGATCCATATGTACTGGAAAGTCTCGCAACCCTTTTAGCCGAACTGGGTTTTACGGTTCATGGCTTCAACAGTGGTGAAGAGGCTTTGGCCGGTTTTCATGCGAATCCGGTTGATGTGGTGCTGACAGACATCAACATGGTCGGCGTTACCGGGATCGAGCTGCTCGAAAGGATCCGGGAGGTTGACCGGGAAACGCCGGTCATTCTCATGACAGCCTATGCCGAGCTGGATATGGCGGTATTGGCGATAAAAAAAGGGGCGTTCGATTTTATCATCAAACCGTATGATCCCCACTACCTGATCCATGCCCTTGAAAAAGGGATCAATTACAAACGGCTTGTCCAGATCGAGAAAAATTATAAGACTGAACTGGAAGTTACCGTGGGGCAGAGGACCCGAGAGCTTGCCGATGCCCTGAAGATGGTCAAGAGCATGAGCATGGAGACTATCGAGAGGTTGACCACGGCGGTTGAATCGCGTGATGAAGAGACCGGGATGCATATTGCCCGCATTGGTCTCTATGGCAGGTTGCTGGCGGAGATGCTCGGCATGCCGAAGGATTTCGTGGAAACCATTTCAGTTGCGGCGGCGATGCATGATATCGGGAAAATCGGGATTTCCGACCTGATCCTCATGAAACCCGGAGCGCTCAGCGCTGAGGAATCGGTTATAATGAAGACCCATACGCTGATCGGGGGGAAGATACTCAGAGGGTCTTCCCATGCCATGCTCCGGATGGCGGAATCCATTGCCCTTACCCACCACGAACGATGGAACGGCACCGGTTATCCTTATGGCCTGAAGGGTGAAGCGATCCCCATGGAGGGGAGGATTGTCATGTTGGCGGACCAGTATGATTCATTGCGGAGCAAACGGGTGTACAAACCGGCCCTGGACAATGTAACGGCATACAACATCATAACCAGGGGGGATCACCGCACCAGGCCGGAGCATTTCGATCCGGACATCCTGAATGCGTTTGTCAAGGCGGCGCTTAAGTTTGACGAGATTTACCGGACCAGCCAGGAGGCGCACGACCAGCAAATGTGCTGGATGGCTTAAGAGCTTATGTACGGACAAGCTCTATATTCGTAACAATTCTATTTTCTCATCACCAAAATCATTGACGACTGACAGGTTAGTGACACATTCCCCGGCAGCCACTTGAACGACGCACTCTTTGCCCTTGTCTGCCCTGGTATAGCGCAGCAGGATCCCGGCAGCGGTCTTCAGATGGTCCGTATCGATTTCCCCCGTTATTATCCCGATCGGACTGCTCCCCTCGAGCCAGCGCAAAGCTGCTTCGTCACCCTGCACGGCATGTTCGAGCACGAGGTTGTCCGCTTCATCGCGCCCGATGATCACCTTGGTCCGGGGGCCGAGGCGGAAGTGCCGTCCTGCCTTGAGGAGGCGGAAATCGCGGAGGTTGAGAGCATCGCAGTGGTCGAAGACGTCCTTCACCTTGGAGACGAAGGAGAGCTCGGTCAAAAGACAGCCGCCGGCCGGGCAGGGGTAGTTCTTCACGTCGAGCTCGGCGGCCAGCTCCATCTGTTCCTTGCGTGACCTCCCCTGGATCGCCAGAAGCTTTGTGCGGTCAACCCACCCTTCCTGTTCCGGGATGGTCGGTTTGAAATGGTGGGCGGACAGGGGGCGCACCAGCAGACCCGCCAGGCCGCTTTCCCGCTCAATGACGTTCAAGGTGTCGCGGCGCTGGCTCATCGGGCGCTGCCCCAGCACCTCGCCGGTAAAGACGAAGTCGGCGCCGCATTCCGCCATATAGTCCTTCGCCTTTTTGAGGAGAAAGATGCGGCAATCGATGCAGGGGTTCATCCCCTTGCCGTAGCCGTGCTTCGGGTTCCGGACGATTTCCAGATATTCCACACCCTTGTGCATGACTTTGATGGGGATGTTGAATTCGCCGGCCACCCGGACCGCCTCGGATTTACATCCTGAATTTTTGCCGGTGCAGGTGCAGAAGGGGGAGGTGAAGTTGAGGGCCTCGACCGCTATCCCCTGGTCAAGCATCACCTTGACCGCAAGGGTTGAGTCGAGCCCGCCTGAGAGAAGGGCGAGGGCTTTTCGTTGCATTGTGTCTCCTGTGGGGCCATGCCTGACGTCGGGTTGTCGGGTCGGGGCACGGAACCGGTAGCGAATTTTCTCACCGTATCATACATGGAAGTCCAATGTAAAGCTTCAGAAAGCAGATAATCCGCGTGGACCGGTTGTCGCTCAGGGGATTGCGTGTTAGAATTGTGCAGACCGGGAACAACGGGATAGGAGGAAACAATGAGCTCACTTTTCAGGGAGGGGTCACTCGGGGCGATTCTCTATACATCGCAGATCATTACCGAGAAAGATATCGAGACAGCCCTGGAGGAACAGAAAAGGACCGGCCTCCGTTTTGGCGAAGTCCTGGTCAGTCTCGGTATTGTGATGCAGGAGGACATCGACTGGGCGCTTTCGAACCAGTTGGACATACCGTACGTCAGGATCAGGAAGGAATCGGTCGATCCGGCGGCCGTGCAGCTGGTCCCGGCGAACATAGCCCGAAAATTCAACCTCCTCCCTCTCATCCGCACCGGCGACGAATTGCGGATAGCCATTGCCGACCCCCTGGACAAGGAAGCCGTTACCGAGGTGGAGCGGGCGTCAGGGTGTGCCGTCTCCATATCCAAGGGGCTGTTGCGGGAGATCCGCGAAATGCAGACGCATTTTTACGGTGAAGCTGCAGAAACCGTTCTCCTCGGGTTCTCTTCCTCCTATTTTTCAGCCGCAGTTCTCGAAACAATCAATAACGATATCACCGGGGCCAAACTCCTTGATTTTCTGCTGCGCTACATGCTCCAGAAAGGAATTACCTCTCTTTCTTTCCAGCCGTTGCACGAGAGGGTCACCGTCACCGGCAGGCAGGGGGGGGCATCCCGTACCATCGGCACCATGCCGTGTGCTCACTATGACGGATTCCTCTCCCTGGTCAGGAACCGGGCCGGGATCTCCGGCAGCGACGGGGCGGATTCCGCTTCACTCAGTTTTGCCGTGGGGGGGGAAAGGGTGCAGTTTCAGGTGGTCATGATGCAGGCAGGGTCGAGAATGTTCTTGACAATCAAGCCCCTCGTCAGCGGGTTTTTCCCGGAGAGCATCGCGGCACTGGAGACATCGGAACGGAACAGGCAGCTGCTGCAGACGTTGGCATCTCTTCCGGAAGGAATGGTGCTTTTTTCCGCCAGGGATGGAGAGGAACGCGTCCGGCTCATGGCGGCACTCCTGGAAGAATGCCGCCGGGGGGGGAGAGACGCGTTGCTGCTCGGCAGGGGATTTTCCTTCTGCAGCGGCGTATTCCCTGTTGTCCCTGTCGCCCGGTGCGATCCCGATACCGGCAGCTGGATACGAGCCGCGCTTGCCCATGAACCGTCCGTCGTTGCGGTGGAGGAGCTGTCCGATTCAGCGGCGATCAGCGCCGCCATTGATTCTGTTCTCAACGGCAAACTCCTGTTCGGGGGGATGCCGGTGCCGGACGTACGGGCCATGCTGCGGCAACTCTTCTTTTTGCGGGAGCGGTATCCGGTGCTTCCGGTCTATCTGCGTGGTATCGTTGCCAGCCGGGGGGTGCGCCTTTTATGCCCTGCATGCAGGGAAGAGAGCGGGTCCTCCATGCCGAAGATCACCCTTTCCCCGGAGAAAACGCCCCCTGTTTTTTTCCGGAGCAAAGGATGCCCGGCATGCCGTTATACGGGATATTCGGGAAAGCGGTACCTGGTGGAGGCGGCAGCGTTTGATGGGGAGATGGCAGAGATGTTCATCAGTTCAAAAAGTGTCGGAGATTTAATGCACAGCCTTATGGAGAGCGGTTTCCATGGCATCAGCGAGGAAGCTGCCGCTCTGCTCCATGCCGGAGAAATTACCGCGGAAGAGTTTGCAACGGTGAAAACGGACAGTGGAGAGCGGTTATGGCCAGAATAGACGCACTTTTCAGGATGCTCAAAGAGCAGGGAGCCTCCGACCTCCACCTTTCCACAGGCTCTCCTCCTATTTTCCGCCTGCATGGGGAGATGGTCCGCCAGAACTATAAAGCCTTGAGCCATGAAGAGCTTAAAGGGATCCTTTTCGAGATCCTCACCGAGAAACAGAAGACGGTGTTCGAGGAAAAACACGATCTTGATTTTGCCTACGAAATACCCGGGCAGGCACGCTTCCGCGGTAATCTCCTGATGCAGCACCGGGGGATTGCCGCCGTGTTCCGCATCATACCGACCACAATACTCTCTGCGGACGACCTGCACCTGCCTGAAGGGGTGCGCAAGCTCACCCGGCTGAAAAAGGGTCTGGTTCTCGTCACCGGGCCGACCGGCTCTGGCAAGTCTACCACCCTTGCGGCCATGATAGATTTGATCAACTCGACGCGCATGGATCATATCCTCACTCTCGAGGACCCGCTGGAGTTCATTCATGAAAGCAAGCTGTCCCTCATCAACCAGCGCCAGATCGGTGAGCATACCGAAGGCTTTGGCTCGGCCCTCCGTGCGGCTCTGCGTGAAGATCCCGATGTTATCCTGGTTGGCGAAATGCGCGACCTGGAAACGATCGGCCTGGCGATCAGTGCTGCGGAAACCGGCCACCTGGTGTTCGGCACCCTGCACACCAACTCGGCCCCCAAAACCATTGACCGCATAATCGATGTTTTTCCCACGAACCAGCAGATGCAGATCCGGGCCATGTTGTCCGAATCCCTCAAGGGGGTGATTTGCCAGCAGCTCCTCAAGAAAGCGGATGGTACGGGGAGGGTGGTGGCGCTGGAGATCATGGTCGGCACGCCGGCCATTGCCAACCTGATCCGGGAGGGAAAGACGTTCCAGGTCCCGTCCATCATGCAGACTGCCAAAAAGGAAGGGATGCAGCTTATGGACCAGCATCTGCTCGACCTGTTGAAAACCCGTGCTGTTTCACCGGAAGAAGCATATCGGTGCTCTCAGGACAAGAAACAATTCGAATTATACCTGGAGCAGATGCCGCCAATCTGAGCTTCGGAGAAATTTAGAAACAAGAAAGGGCTACCGTCTGGTAGCCCTTGTCATGTTTAAAATGGTCGGGATGACTAGATTCGAACTAGCGACCCCCTGCTCCCGAAGATGGTAATATAGCTTTTTCCCCTTGTTTCACTCCCTCCACATTCTTTCCATAAACAGATAATAACTTATTGACATTTAAGGTATTTGCCTGTATTTGTATAAGCAGGTTGTTTCAGCTTATTTCGCCCTAGCCTGATAGTTTACTACGGCACAACTACGGCACGGCATGAATACAGGAGGTGTAGCAATGAAGGTCACTACATTCACAGATACCAAGATTCGTAAGCTGAAACCAGAAGATAAGAAGTACATCCGGGGAGAGGGTAACGGCTTTAGCGTTCGTGTTATGCCTTCCGGTGTCAAGACGTGGCTTTATGTCTATACCTTTGACGGCAAGCGCCGGGAGATGAATCTAGGGAGCTATCCCGATGTTGAACTTGAAAAAGCAAGAGACCGATTCAATGCCGCTAAGAAGAGGGTTAAGAACGGATTCGACCCCATGCAAGAAAAGGAACAGGCAGCAACTACACGCCGCAATGCCCACACTGTTTCTGACCTGATAGACGACTACCTCAAGAAGTACGCCATGCTTAAGAAGAGTTCATGGAAGGAAGATGAACGTATACTTAACAAGGATGTGTTCCCGGCATGGAGCAACAGGAAGGCAAAGGACATTACACGCCGGGACGTTATGCAGCTACTAGATGGGATGCAAGGCCGGGGTGATGGTATCATCACTAACACGTTCAAAATCATCCGGCGCATGTTTGCTTATGCAGTCAAGAAGGAGATTATCCCTACTACACCTTGCTATGCTTTTGAGAAGGGTGATGAACTGCCTACCACTACATCAAGGGAACGCACCTTATCATCTGAGGAAGTCAAGTTGCTATGGCTAAGTCTTGATAAGGCCGCTATCTCAGAGGACATACAGCGTATCCTCAAACTGATTCTCTTGACGGGTCAAAGGTCTGGAGAGGTAGCCTCTATGCACCGTAACGAGATAAGCGGTAGGTGGTGGGAGTTCACGCCTAAAGAGACAAGGATAACAAAAGAGATACCTCGTAAGCAGCGGGTGTACCTTACTGATACTGCATTAGAATTGATAGGAGAGGGTGAAGGGTATGTATTCAAGTGCCTTGCTAAAGTTACCCCGAATGAAGATGGCACTATGCCTGAACCACGCCACATAACTGAACGTGCTATCAGTCACGCTGTACGCAGGAACCTTCTTGACTATGAACCAAAGAAGAAAGCCACTGCCAAGCCTTCTAGCTCAAAGTCAAAGAGGAAGAATCCCTTTGTGGTAGCCGAAGACAAGAAGATGAACCTAGCCCACTTCGTGCCTCACGACCTCAGACGTACATGTGCGACCTTTATCTCTGAACTAGATTTCAGTGATGCAACAGTAGATGCTGTACTCGCTCATTTGAAGAAGGGAGAGATACGCACCTACAACAAGAACAGCTATGACAAGGAGAAGCAAGCGGCTCTTGAAACATGGGAGCGTAAGCTACATAGCATTGTTTCCGGACAGCAGGCAGGGAAAGTCATTTCACTTAACAGAGGGGGGAGAAGATGAAAGAAGCACCCTTTATGCTGAAACGTGCAGATGGTAGCCTGATGCAATTCACAGGCTTGGGATACACCACAATCTTTAAACTTGAGAGGGCAGGGAAGTTCCCGGCCCGCCGCAAGCTCTCCCCCGGACGGGTAGGCTGGCTACGCTCTGAGGTGGAAGCATGGCTACTTGGCAGGGAGAGCGTGGAGAGCGTGTAAGGTCGATAACCGTTAACCCCTTTATTCAGCTACTCAAAGCCCTTGCCCGTGCTGGCCGGGGCTTTCTCTATTCCCGCCTTAACAATCCGGCGCTTGTATTTGACCTGTAAGCCGTCTTCTCACCCCAGCCCCTCACTGTACTATGTCCCACTAGGCTTCCATCTAAGCAGAGCGGAGCTGTTTGCCGTGGCAGACAA